>NZ_CP016809.1:2195500-2507000 GCF_002741055.1 Paenibacillus ihbetae
TAAGCTCGTTCATGCCCTTGCTTTTTCTTCACTTATAGCATATTTAAGCCATGCATATCAAACGGCAGTATATGTTAAAGCCGTAGACACATAAATGAATATATCACAATCCGAAGTGAGGAGCATACTCCCATAGATTTGTGAAAAAAGGGCATCGCCCCTTCTCAGAGAGCCTGAAGAGTCCAAGGCCCCTGCCCTTAAGTTGATGGCTATCATATGTCCAGAATCCCATGGGAATTAATAGTCTCTACCCAAACAAGATTGCCGGGAAACGTTCGGCAGCGAAATAAAAAATGGCGGTACCGGAATGGAATCCGTACCGCCATTTACATGTTACTTGGGTCCCGCGCTGTTCGCCGATCGCGACTAGCTCCGTTATGCGAAATGCCCACTGGCTATGCGCAAACTTCTCATGCGGCAGCGAATAGCGGTCGAGCGAGGCTAATGCCTTAAGCGCGTTACAGCTTACCCGCAGCTTTCACTTTCACAAGCAGCGCATTGCCTGGCAAATACGCAATCGGAATGTCCTCGACAGACACGATCTCTAGCGTCTCCGGGTTCGCGCCGGCAGCCGCTGCCTCGTTCATGGCGCTCTTCTTCGCATCGCGGATGACGTCGTCATAGCTCCAGTCGTCCAGCGAATAGATCCGCTCCGACTCCCCGCTGACCAATCCCAATGCTGCGCCGATTGCGTTCGCCGCATCATAGTTGTCCGGCCGGATGATTCGGCTTGCCCCGGCCAGCGTCTCCGGCACCAACAAGCTGCCGCCGCCGACCAGTATGACATCGACCGGGTCTGCACTCGTCTTCATCCGGTCAATGGCATCTTCCAGGCTCTGCTGCATGACTGCATCCGCTTTGCTGCAGACGACTTCGTCCACGGCATCCGCGTTGGTGCCCGGCCATGCGGCTCGGCCCAGCTTCACCGCTACGTCCGTCGCCGTCAGCGTATCCCCGCCAAAGATGCGGGCCCGTTTCGTCAGCTCGTAGCCCACACTGTCCGGGCCAACCATTACGCCGCCCGCGTCATCAAGCCGGACGATCGTGCCGCCCCCGAGGCCGATGGACAAAATATCCGGCATCCGAAAATTCGTGCGAATGCCGCCGATATCCACCGCTGCCGACGATTGGCGCGGAAAGCCTTGCACCAGCACGCCGATATCCGTCGTTGTGCCGCCGATGTCAACGACCAACGCGTCGCTAAGCCCGGACAAATGCGCCGCGCCCCGAATCGAATTCGTCGGTCCGCACGCAATCGTCAGAATCGGGTAGCGGAGCGCATACTCGCTCTTCATCAATGTTCCGTCGTTCTGGCAAATATACAGCTGCGCCTCAATGCCGAAGCCATTCAACGCTTTCTCGAAGCCGCGCACCACGCCTGCAATGACTTGCAGCAGCGCCGCGTTCAGCACGGAGGCATTCTCCCGCTCGAGCAGCCCGATGCTGCCAATCTCGCTGGAATACGTGACCGGCATATCCGCACCCAACACTTCGCGCACGATCTCTCCGGCCCGCTTCTCCTGCTCACGGTTCACAGGAGCAAATACCCCGCACACCGCCACCGCGTCGACTTCTCCGCTCATCCGGCGGCACAGCTCGGCGATCTCCTCTTCGTCCAGATTGGCAATCTTGCGGCCATCATACTCATAGCCGCCAGAGGCGATATAACTATGCGGCCCTACCGCAGCGCGCAGCGATTCGTCCCAGCCGGCAAGCGGCGGAACGGCCGTCGTTGCCGGAGCGCCGATACGTATCAGGCCAACCCGGCCGAGATGCTTGCGCTCCACGATGGCATTGGTGCAATGCGTGGTGCCGAGCATCGCATAGCGAATGTCCGAGCCATTTACGCCGCTTTCCTGCAGCAGCAGGCGAACGGCCTCCACAATGCCTTCGTTCACGTCGGCCGTCGTGTGGACCTTCACCTTGTGCACGCAGCGCAAGTCGGAATCCAGCAGGGCGGCGTCTGTATTCGTTCCACCCACATCAATGCCGATGCGGTAAATCCGGTTTGCATTAGATGTTGTAGTCTCGGTCATTTCGCCGCACCTCCTTTCGAAGCCAACGTCTCGATCGGCACATAATCAAAGTCATAACCGAAGTATCTCGGCCCGGCCGTCTCGATGCCCTTCGGCGTCCGCCATTTGTCATCACACGGCAAACCTGCTGCCGTCACCCGGGCGCCATACTTCAAGTTCTCCGTCGTCACCGGCATGCCCGTATCCTGATCCAGCAGCGTAATCAGATCAGGCGTAATGGCGAGCGGTTGATCGTCAACGGTGGCGAGCAGGAATTCATTCTGGAAAAACAGCCGCATCGTTTCTCCCTTGTTCTCACCGGTGCCTTCAAATACCGCTTCGCCGCGCGTAAAACCGCCGTCCATGCGGCGACGGATATCCACGGCCTTCCCATGGAACAGCGCATGGCCGTTCAGCTTCGTGAGCAGCTCGCGCACAGGATTCAGCTTCTGCTGCTTCGCTTCGAACAGCGTCCGCCCGATCTCATAGGCGAGCGTCAGCGTGCCGCCGATCGCGCTTCGCTTCGCCTGCGCGCCGGATACCGGATAATCGCAGATCGAGGCAGAGCCCCCCATCTCCACCGTCAGCGCACGCGCCAGCCGTTCTTCCCACACCCCGTCAATCGTATGCATCAGCGCGCTGTTGCCGCGCTCGTCCGCCATCGCCACCGGGCTGCAGGGGATGCCTTCCAGATGGAAGGTCACCATCTGCGATTCGGGAAACGCGCGCCCCATCGCATCGGCATCGACAAGCGGAATTCCACGCTGTGCCGCCGCAATGACCGGAACGAGCGAGTTGCCGCCGCCGACCTCGATCGGCATGACGGCGTCCACCTTGCGGCCGAGCTCTCTCTCCATCAGATCCAGCGGCTTGGTCAGCTGGTCTGCCGAAGGGATTTTCTCCAGCATCACCGTCGGTGCTCCGATCATCGATACCGGCACGATAAGCCCTTCATCGTCCAGCTCTTCGAGCTGGACAATTCGAACCGGGCCAAGCTCGCGGATGGCCTCCACGGCCATCAATTTTCCGACATGAGGATCTCCGCCGCCGCCCGTGCCAAGCACCGCAGCGCCGATCGCGATATATTCGATTGACTGTTCATCCAATGTTGTTAATCTGGTTGCCTTGTTCATGCTTTCATCCCTTCTTTACGACCCATTTGCCAATGATTGCTTGTACGGTAAATGCCATCAGGAAGCTGTCCAGCGCGGGAACCTGCGTCACCTGGAACCATCCGAGCCCATCCGGGGCCATCGTTGTCATAAACCCGAAGAACGTGGCGATGACCCATACGACGATGGAGCGGGGGATCCAGCTCCGATTGCTATCCAGCCCGTCAAACGAGAATCTCGTTTTGTTCACCAACAAATACTCAGCCGTGTAAATGCCGCCCAACGGTGCGACAAGCATCGTAATGTACGTCAGGAACGTCATGAAACGGTCATAAATACCGAAGCAAGCAAGCGCCGTCGCAATTAAACCTGCAATGATCGTGATCACGGATTTAGGCACCCGTTTGAATACGACGGAGAAACCCAGTCCCGCGGAATATAAATTGTTCGTATTGGTCGTCCATTGTGCCAGCGTCAGCACGATAATCGCCGGAATTCCGAGTCCGAGCGTCAGCAGAATGCCCGTCAGATCGTCGGAGTCCATCGCACGCGACAGGAAGATCGCGATGATGGTCATGAAGCTGTTGCCGACAAAGAAACCGATGAACGCGGCGGTAACCGCATGCTTTGGCGTTTTGGCCCAGCGCGCGATGTCAGGGGACAGCGCCGTTCCAAGAATAAAGATGCCGATGACCAGCGAGATCGCCGTCCCCATCGGCAGGGCCTCGCCCTCGAACGGTAACCAGACGGTGCTTCCGCCTTCCCCGTTAAGCGCCATGACCAGCGCGATAATGATAAACACGACGAGCAGCGGTACCGACCAGACGCTTAGTTTCTCAATCGCCCTATAGCCCCAGATCGCCGTGGACATCATGAGAAGTCCGCCAATAATCGACAGCGCCCAGAGCGACCAATGCCAACCCCACAGCTCGCTTAACGCCGTCTGGAAGTTGGAAGCGAAGAAGCCGACCTGAACGCCGAACCAGCCCAGCGATGAAATGCCGAGAATGACCGAGACGATCAGCGCCCCTTGGTTCCCGAACAGAAACCGGCTGATCATGGCCGTGGACAGGCCCGTTTTGGCTCCTACATAAGCGCAGACAGCCCCGATCAAGCCCAAAATGGCCGAACCGACGATGACCGCCGTAAACGAGTCGCCGATGCTCATGCCCGCGCCGAGCTGTGCCCCCAGGAACATCGCGGACAGGTCAATGCCGATCGCAATCCAGACGAATGCCATCGAGAGCCATGATTTCCGCAAATGCTGGGGTACGGGCTCCCGTTCGTAATCTTCTATTTTCGTATCGTTGCTCATGCTCCCACCCTCTGCTTTCTGTACCATCTTGTTGATTGCCTAAGCTTTGACGGATCTCCAGAACATCTCAAAGGCATGTTTCAGCTTCCGTTCAAACAGCTCCGGCGATTTATAGTAGTAATATTGCATGCCCAGCCCGTCCATCAAGGTAAGGTACGAATCCACCAGCGTCTCCATCGGGATGACGGCCAGTTCGCCGCGATCCAGACCTTCCTGCATAATCTCGCCGATAATGCTGCTCAGAAGCGTATCGAACCGCCCAAACGCCTCGTGCATCCGATCTTGCAAGAAATCCGGCGGGAAAATTAAGTACCGGAAGGCAAATACGGCAAGCTCCCGCTTGTCCCGGTGAAAATCGTATTGACGAAGCAGCAGCGCATGCAATTTTTTCTCCGTGCTCATTCCTTTGCTGGTTTCCGCCATCGCTTGGATATATTCGTTGTAGGCACTCATCGATTCTTCGAAGACCGTCATGAACAGATCTTCCTTGCTCTCGAAAAAAGCGTAGATTGCCGGGGTTTTGACACCAACCTCCTTCGCGATTTCCGATAATGCCGTTCCGTCGTAGCCCTTCTGTCCGAATAACCTCAGCGCAGCTTCTTTCAGCTTCGTTCTGGTCATGTTCATCCCCTTTTCTCCGGTTTAATTAACGTTAATTAAGTAGATTATACAACTTTCTGCATAAAAATCAATTGATTTAATTGCCCAGCCGAATTGTCTTCGAATCTTTATACGTTCAATGATTTAAGCAGGACAATGGACCAAGGTAGATAAAAATTCCCATACCAAAAAGAGATATCCCAACTCGAAGGATACCTCTTCTGGAAACTCAAACCTATTCATTCAAACAATCTTTGATGCTTATGAAAAAATCGGTAAAAGAATTGTACATTGTCCAGTTCAAACCATTCTGCCGTGTGCAAAATCTGGGCATCGAGATTGTAGATCTTCGCATGAAGCGTACCCAGAACAAAGGGAGAGTGTGTAGCGATAATAAACTGACTGTCAAAATAACGCGCCAGATCATTCATCTGCTCGGCCAGCTTGATTTGATTCGCCGGAGAGAGCGATGTTTCCGGTTCATCCAGTAAATACAGTTTACCGGGTAGCAAATGCTCCTCAAAAAACTGCATCGACGTTTCCCCGTTCGAATATTTCTCCTGAGCGAATTGAATGATATCCATCTTCTTTTTGAACTCATACGACTGCTCCAGCTCTTCTACCTCTTCCTTGCTCTTTCCCTTTACGAGCTGCTCATGCAGCAGCCCTTCGCGAAGCACGTTTTCCTGCTGTATTTTCTTGATTTCATACAATATATCCTCTGACTTAATGTACCGGCTCCCTTCGGGAAGCTTATATACGGGATGCTCCTGATCATCATGCCCGAGCTCATAGCTGCTTTCCTCGATAAACCGCTGTGCGTACGCGTTGTGACCATAACTCGTCATTCGCTCAGCGCCCGCGATGTTCAATTTGTTAGCGATTAAATTCAGCAAGGTGGATTTGCCTGAGCCATTACTGCCATATAACACTGTGATTCGATCAAACAGCAGAACTTCCCCTGCGATGTGCCTGAACACATGATCGGGATATATATTGGGATTGCTGGAAATGGAAGAAGAGAGTTTGAAGTTCCTTAAATATAGCATCGCCTTCGCTCACCTCTATTCACGCACGGTCCAAATATCCAACGCAGCCAGACGGATCGCCTCATGTTCATGCTTCCGGTACGCTCTCAAACGGCCGGTACATGCCTGGTTCCACAATAAGGCTGCCCCCGCAACCTGCAGCAAAGAAAGACCGAAATATTGGGCCGCAAACGACTGCCGATCTTTCAAATGATCCACCAGATCCAGCATCGCCTCCGGGCTCCAATACGCCTTGCTGGCATTGGCTGCCTGAGCGATCTGTCTGTAAACGTGATCCAGCAGATACGGATGCGTGTCCACCACCTGAATCACAGGGTCCAAATGCAGGGCCGCCTGATCCGCCTCGCTCCATTCCACCATCGCCAAATATAACTTGATCACGGCGGGTTTCAGGGTTTCTCGGAATTTTTTAAGAGCATCGATCAGGCCCGTATATAAAGGAATGAGCACCCGCCTTGCATTGAGAGGCAACGAGGTCAGCTTGTCGATCAACGCCGCCAGACGCTGCCGCTGAGGAAGGTCTCTCTCCGGCGCAGCATTCCATTCCGCCCTCGTCTCCATGCCGGCAAGCTGTGTGCAAACGCTGATGACCCGATCGTTTACCTTGCCGTCACGGCATGCCACCACGAGCGTATCCATCGCCGTCTTCCATCTGGCGTTGTCCTCCATATCAAGAATCGCTCTGCCGGTGCTAGCCGCCACCTTCTCCTCGCTTCCATTCACCCAATAGCTCATCGCCTGGAAAGCCTCTCTTGCCACCACAGCATCGGGATGTCCTGCGATCTCGGCAATCAATTGCAAATACCTTGGCCGAGCCTCCACCGGAAGTCCGCCAGGGTACTGGTTAAGCAGGCTTCTTGCGATATCACGCTGCGGCGAAGCAGCCATGGCACGCATCATGGACCAGCTGCGTTCATTATCAAGCCATTGTCTGGCAGCATGCCCGATGGCGATCATCACGTCTTTGTGCACATTCGGCTTTTCGTATTCACGGATGAGAAGCGCCATGCTCTCACTGCTTTTATGAGCCCCAAGGAGCCGGATGACCTCTTTTCTGACCGTGATCTTCAACTTCTCCCGGTTCAGCAGGTCCGACAGCGTGGACGTCAACATCATCGGGCTCACCCTGCGCATGCATCTGGGGATCGAGTACATGGCAACCCTGGCACGGTCTCCATCCAGGTTGCCCAGCAATACAGGAAGTGCCTTCTCCGGCTCTTCCCCTAACGAATAGGCGTGAAGCGCTGCCTCGACGACATGCACTTCCTGGTCCTGCAGCAGAACCTCGAATTGATCAGAGCGATAATCCGGCATGACGGCCAAGCTTCGCATCGCCGCTGCACGTTCATGGAAGCTTCGTTTGGCATCCAATGCCACCCGCTCCAAGAGGGAGGCTAGTGCCTTTTGCTGACGCGGCAGCCACCGGTGAAACCCATTGTGGGCGGGCACAACATAAATCGTTTTTCCCGATAAATGCTTGCCTTGGATGATTTGCCCCGAGATGAACGGGTCCAGCCATTCCTGACGCTTCAGATGCAGATGCTTAAATACGTCGTGGAATGAGATGAAGGATGGGTCTCTGTCCAGCAGTTCTCTAACTCTCTCATCCCGCGTTCTGTACGGTGCCAGCCAATAATGGACCGCCTGCGGCGATACCGTTTTGGAATCCATCAGCTCTTCCAGCAGAAGCTGCAGCTTCGGCAATCGATCCACGGCTTTCCCGAAAAAATTCGCCATACGCAGGACCACACTCACGTTTTCGCGCTTGTTCGCTTCTACGCCAAAGGCGTAAATCTCATCGAACAACGCTTCCAGCGCAGAGCTTGGTATGCTCTCCCAATCCATCAAGAAGAGCGCCAACTGACCGTCCCGCATCGTCAATCTTCCGAACGTTCTCAAAGCGAATTTGAACAGCTCGCTCTTCGGCTCCAGTGCATGTGCACGCAGCAGGGCAAAAGCGAGCTTCTCCGTGGCCGACCTTGTCCCGTACGAAGTGTCTCTCGCTTCCACGACGCTATCCACCAGCACAGTCAGATCGTTCACATGCTCTTCCTTAAACATGGGGGCAGGACAGTTCGAGAGCTCGACCATCACTTGCCAGCGCACCGGATCCTGGTCGTTCTTGATCCGGGTCAGGAAGCGCAGCGTCTCATCCATTCCGCTTCGGGATAACGCCGTACTCCGAACGAGGTGGGCATAGGCCGCAGCACGCTCATCGCTATTTGACACCTGGACGGCCTGCACCAGCTTCTCCCTGGCATTCGCAATGAAACGACGCGCCGTCGTTTCGAGCATGCTATCCCGATGATCGCGAACATCGCGAAGCCCCAGCATGCGGGCGGCTTCCTTGTCGCGCAGCCGATGCGGCAGTACATCCAGCAGCGGCATAGGGAACATACGCGTCTTCCGCTCATCCTCCTTATAAGCGGCATCAAACATCGCTTCACGGCAAGACGGGGCAAGGGTATCCAGCACCTTGGCAACATGCTCAGGCCGATCTGCAAGCAAAGTCGTCAGCGTGGTCCACTGCGCTGTGGTGAACCATCTTCTCTTCTTCAAAACTCCTGCCGGAATGCCTTGATTCAAAAGCTGTTCACGCGCATCCTCACGTGTCAGCAGCTCGAATACGTCCGCAGGGCTGGCCTGAATCAGTATGCCCAATTGCAACTTGAGTACGGGATGAATCATATCCGTCGGTCCAAGCTTCAAGGCACATTCCAACACGACTGCCGGCCTTGAAACACCCAGTACCTCAATCGCGGAAGAGAGCGTCCACCATACGCTGACCTTTTCCCGATGCGTTGCGTTCTGCAAAGCATTCTTGAAATACGCTGCAGCCAGATCGGGATAGCGCTTCGTTACAAGCCGCCAATGGCGTAGCGCATACCCCAGCTCAGGAAGCCTGCTGCGAACCATCTCTTCGCTGCACGCGGCTAATAATAAAGAGGCTTCTTGCGCCCCCCAACGGTCAAGCACGAGCGGCAGCAGCCGTTCCGCCCAATCCTGGCGACGGGTATTTACGATGCTCCGCAGCAGTTGACGGCGGCAATGATAGGACATCTGCACGATTTCGGATTCAACCGAAAAGTCCGGAGCTGTCACCACCTCCGGCAGTAATCTGGCCGCCCGTCCTCTGACCCCTGCCTTCGGGTGCTTCAGGGCAAACAAAACCGCACGCGCATCATTTACTACACCCGCACCGGTCAATGCCAAATGCGCCTCATAGGCGGTGCCGCTTTCGAGCAAGGATATGAGCAGCGCAGAAAAATCCGCATCTCCTTTATACTGGCGCCCCAGAAGCGCCATCCGCTTCATCCTGTCCGAGTAACCCAGCAAATCCAGCTCCTTGAGCAGCTGCTCTTTGTTCAACAGATCATGGTTATATGTCAATATTTCCTCTCCCCTCATGCTCTTATGGCCGATCACCCATTTATTCGTAACCGGTTTGCGCAAGCTCTCTGGAAACATATAACTTCTCCATAAGCGAGAGCTTCTCCTGTTCGATACGACAGTTCGGGCTTGAATAGCCTACGGAATCGGCCATTGAAGCCGGGATGTATGGTGGAAGCTATGCACTCAATCCATATTCACGATCTATATCCAGTGGTCACGTCCTGATTCGGGACTTCTGCCTGTGAACGGGGGAACAGTAACTCGCTGCGTACAACACGCCGCATACAAAAAGAGATGCCTCGCGGGGCCGTTAGCAGCCCTCTGAGTCATCCCTTTTTAGCTCCATGATATTTATTCGAATTTAGTTATTCCAATATTGCTCGGCAATCTTTTGACCTTGATCGATTTTTGCCCATTGCTCGGCTTCGCTTAGCTCGTTACCGCCATCGCAGGATGCAAAGCCGCATTGATGCGAGAGCAGCAGACGATCCTTGTCAATGATTTTGGATGCTTCGTCAAGCAGACGGATGACGCGGGCTTCATCATCGAGCGTATTTGTTTTGGAAGACAGAAGGCCCAGTACAATCTCCGTTTCCGGCCGGTCCTTGAAAACCTCCAGCGCTTCAATCGAACCCGCACGCTCATCATCCCACTCCAGGAAGAAGCGGTCATATTTCAATTGCTTCAGGAACAGGTTGGCGATTTTCGCGTAAGATCCACCGCCCATGTTCCGGGAATCATAGTTCCCGCGGCAGTTGTGTGTCCACATTTTCAACCCGAGGCTATGACCGAAGTCAATCAATGTATTGTTTAGTTCAATAAATTCGGTGGCGAGACCCTGTACTTCCGCTTGGTTAATATGCTCCCCGGTAAACGGAGAGTTCGGGTTATCGTCTGCAAACAGCTCCCATAAGCAATCATCGAATTGCAGGATCGTGCCGCCCGCCGCTGCGAATTCCTCCACGAATTCCTTATACGCGCTTACAAGGCCCTCTTTGAGCTCCTGTCTGTTCTGATAAACGGCATCCGTTCCGCCAATGTTATCCGACCAGGAGAGCTCGCCGAAAATATGGGAAGGAGACGGTACGCAAAGCTTCGTTTGGTGATCGCCTGCGAAATCCTGAAGCTGTTTGAACAGCTTGATGAAATGATGATTCGTTCCGCTCAGTTTGCCAGTAATACGCAATCCAATATCTTTGCGGGTTTCATATTTCGAGGTTCCGTCCACATCCCGGAAGAAGTAGCCATGATCCGCGATATAACGCTCTACTCCGCCAAAGCCCCATACAAAATCGAGATGCCACATCGATTTGGAAAATTCGCCGTCCGTAATAACCGACAGGTTATGCTCGATTTCCTTCTTCACGACCTCTTTGATGGCCTCGGTCTCGCACTTGGCATACCCTTCAAAATTTTCATAAAACGGATACTGGATATCATCACGATGTTCAATTTGCTTTTTATATTTCAGCAGCTCTTCAGGACGCAACAAACTTCCTACGATCTGAAACTTATCAGTCATGTAATAACCCCCCTCGTTGTATACGATGATCATATCACGACGAGCGGGGTTAGAAGGCATACCAAAAGAATATGACTAGTTATAGCTAAAAGCTATAGCAAAAAGGTGCGAAAAATGTATAGCAAGCCAACTTAAATAGTGAAGTTGCAGAATTCAGATAAGGATATCCAAAATGATATGCTGCTGTGTTTTTAAATGGTTCGTTCACAACGTACTGCGCCGCAGCTCATAAAAATACTGCACAGCGGGATGCTTTAGCTTCATCTTCTCGGCCATGTTCAACATGCGCTTTTTGCCGACTCGTCTGTCCATCAAAGCTAAAATATTCAATAAGATATCATCGCTCTCCAAGCTTTCTTCTATAGAAGTAGATAAGAACTTATTCGCTGTAGTCACAAAATTGGATTTGCTTAATGCGGCCTGTGCCGTCAAAAGCTCTTTTGCAAGCTCTGTTATTTTTCGGTTTCTTGCGATGACTTGCAGACGCTCCTCGGGAACGGTCCCCTTGGTTTCCTTGCGGATCGCTTCAATTTCCTCCTGGCTGATAGGAATTTGGAGATCCGGATCATTCTTTATTTCCTGCTCAGTCTGATACCAGCGGATGGAACCCGTGGTCTCGCTCATATTGAGCACGTTCTTCTTATCTACGGCAAGATAACAGATTCCGGGTTTGCCAGGCAGATAACGATAACTGGTTGCCCGGTATTCGACCCTTCCATGTAACGCAGGAGAGAGAAAGCTCTCCAGTTGTTGCTTCAATTTGCTCCAGGACATGGTTCCTCCTAATTGAAAATATTACCCTTGGGTGAAGGTCAATCATACCATGATTTCGGGTGATATTTAATCTTAGCACTGAGCCAAAACAAAAAGAAATAGGCCGCCCTAGGCAAGGGTGACGACCTATTTCTCAACCTTGTACAGCCCACCGCCCGGAATCCCATTCACTCCACACCCTTCAACGACTCAATCATATGAATCCGCGTCACCTTCTTTCGCAGCATCAGGTTGGAGAGCAGGGTCAGGATAAACGCCAGAACAACCGATGCCAGCAGGATCACGAGGTTTAGTTGATCCGGGATTTGCTGATGCGTACTCGAAAGCGCCTGTATGATGATGGAATAGACATAGCCGCTGATCGGCAGCGCGACAATGACCGCAAAAGCGGTTAACAGCATGTTTTCAGAGAAAATCAGCCGGTTGATTTTACGTTTGGGATAGCCCAGCACCTTCAGGGTGGCAAGCTCACGATTCCGTTCATAAATGTTAATGGAAGAGATCGTGTAGATGGCACCGAAGGACAGAATGACGGCACAGATGATAAACATGATGAAGATAAAGCTGTTTTGCTTCAGGATATATTGCGCGGATTTTTTGAGATCATCCTTGTCTGCAATGGCATCCACCTGCGGGTGTTGCTCAAAGAAGCTGCGAACGCTCGCCAGATCGGCTGCACTATGAACGCTCACTAACAGCGAGGTTGGATGATAGTCGATCCCCAAGCTCTTCATATAAGCCGGGGTGCTGTAGAACGACGGATTCGAATACTGGGTGGAGATGTCCAGAACCTTCATCTCGACAAGGGTTTGGTTAACCTCCGGTGCGGTGAATTGAAGCTGGATCGTATCCCCTTCAGAAATCCGGTATTGATCCGCGTAAGATTTCGGTACCAGCACGCCATGATCCCCTAACGATATCCGATTGCCTTGTTCATCATAAAAGTGAATCAGCTGATTTTCTTGCTCCGTAACCACAAGCGTAGCGTTTTCTTGGTCATCCCCCTTGATAAGCTCTACAGGGTAAGTGGACAACCCATAACGGTCAGCAATGCCGGAGGGCAGGCTTGCCGGATCCGGGAACGCTCCCGCCGCATAATCAATACGCAAATCATACGTGTAGACCTCTTCAATTTGGCCGGCTACCTTGAGCAGGGCCGTCTGCGTGCCAAACGCCGTGATCAATAAAACCGTACTCACCACAACGCCAACGGAGCTCGCTAATGCTTTTTGTTTATTTAGAAAAATATTTCGCAGAATGATCTTGTAGCTGTAAGGCAGCCGGCTCCACATCCCCGGAATTTTCTCAATAAGCAGCCTCTTCATCTTCTTGGGCGGCTTCGGACGCATCGCCTGGGCAGCGCGTTCTTGTAGTACCGCTCTACCGCTCAAATAACAGGACAGCATGCCAAAGGCACTGGAGCAAACGATTGGAGGAAGGATCGACAACAACGAAAGGGAAAACGTCAGGTCAGGCAGGGAGTAGGATCTTCCAATCGACGTTGTAATGAGCGGGATGAACAGGGCGGCGGCGACTATATAGCCCAGAATGGAGCCGATGACACCTGCGAGCACAGGGTAGCCCATGTAATGGAGCATGATGCTCCGATTTTTCACGCCTAATGCCTTCATAATGCCCACTTGATTCCGCTGGGAGTCGATAATCCTCGACATGATCAGAAACAGGATCACCGCTTCTATTACAAAGAGAACGATCGGGATTACCCTGCTCATCAGCTTATTGTTATGGATCGTTTGCTGGGTCTGGGAATAGTTGAAGGTCCGTTCTTTGCTGACCTGGCTTACATAAGGGAGGGACCGGGAATGCGCTTCAATGGCTTGGCCCAGCCTGTCAATGTCGTAACCGTCCTTGGCATCGATCAGGATCTCATTATAGAAGAAGCTGTCTGCAATTTGGGGTATGGTCTCTTCGGGGATATAGGCTATTCCAAAAGCGTGATGGTCCTGGGTTTCGTTTTTCTTGGCATGCTCCACATTCTCGTTCAAGCCGCTGATCGCGAACGTCATGTCCTTGTCATTCACGCGGAGGGTGATGGAATCACCGACACGGTAATGATGCGCGTCAGCATAATGGGAGTCCAACAGAATCTCATTCGGCGCAGATGGCATCCTGCCCTCCATCATTTTGGAGGTGTTGATTTCATTAGGTACAGGGATCGAATGCACGGTTAATGAAGCTTTATCATCCTCAAAAGCCTGTTCCGCTTGGACCGTGTAACGCCCTTCGATATGTTGAATGCCTTCAATCTCTCGTAAACCGGCGGCTTCCTCGGGTGAAATATGACTGTAATAGACGTTCAAGTCGCTCAGGTTATACTCTGCAAAATATCCCGTCGTATAGGCGCTCAGATTGCTGCTCAAGGTGACCAGCCCCGTGTAGAAAAAAGCTCCCACCGCGATAACCAATACGATGGCTACGAATTGACCGATCGACTGCTTCATATCCCGTAATAGTTTCAGCCCTAACGTCCTCATCACCACTCGATCCCTTCAACGCTTTGTTTATGCTCATTGATCGTGATTCTCTCGATCCTCCCGCTCTTGACCCGGATCACCTTATCCGCCATCGGCGCGATGGCCGAATTATGGGTGACCAGAACGACGCATTTCTTCGTTTCCTTGTTCAAATCCTGAAGAAGCTTCAAGACCGACTTCCCTGTCACATAATCCAAGGCACCGGTGGGTTCATCGCAGAGGAGAAGCGCGGGATTCTTGGCAACCGCTCTTGCGATCGCAACTCTTTGCTGTTCGCCGCCGGATAGCTGGGACGGGAAGTTCTTCATGCGATTCGCCAGCCCAACCTGATGCAAAATATCGCGGGCATCCAGGTGGTCCTTACATACCTCTGTCGCAAATTCAACGTTCTCCAGGGCATTCAGATTCGGAATCAGGTTATAGAATTGAAAGACAAAGCCCACCCGCTCGCCGCGGTATTCGGTTAACTTCTTCTCGTTCCACCCTGTCAGTTCTTGATCCCCAACCAACACTTGCCCCGAGGTCGCCGTATCCATCCCGCCGAGGATATTCAAAATCGTGCTTTTCCCTGCCCCGCTGGCCCCTAGAATAACGACGAATTCCCCCTCCCGGATCGAAAAATCAACCCCCGCAAGAGCTTGAATCGTCACTTCGCCGATTTGGTATGTCTTGGTTACGTTTTTGAATTCGATGAACGTTGTCACTTCTTACATCTCCCCACAATTAATTTCTGGAATGGAGCTGCCCGCCATTCCCAGTCTCTTTATCAAGAACCACCGATGCACGCTAGTCGCTAGTTATCCTTCGCATTTCCATCATATCCCACATTATGGATGCTGCTTCCGGCAGCCGATGTATTTTCGTATCGGTCTACAGAAGGAGATATGATCTTCGTTGCTGGCTTCTCCGGAAGCATCCTTAACGCAAAAAAAGAGCCACGCAGGTTAACAACCTACATGACTCTTA
Organism: Paenibacillus ihbetae; assembly: GCF_002741055.1. NCBI lineage: Bacteria > Bacillati > Bacillota > Bacilli > Caryophanales > Paenibacillaceae > Paenibacillus > Paenibacillus ihbetae. The sequence goes on from NZ_CP016809.1 coordinate 2,210,742, forward strand.
ATCTTCCGTCCGAAATTAGAGCACTTGCGTACAATGAACGAGTCTATAATAGCGTTTCCGTACTAAGCGTAAAGCCTTCGATGACGGCATCCTCGTCGACCTCAATCAGGATGCAGCGTCTCCCTTGGTAATTCACCTGCTTCACATATCGTAAATCCTGCGGGCTGATCGAAATCGTGGCCACCTTGGTATCGATCTTAATCGACTTTGACGAAAATTTCGGCATCACGCTGCTGGCCTTCAGTTCATAATTCGTATCGTCGACAACCGTTTGAAACGCTTGTTCCACTTTTTCCGACGTCACGTTCTCTACGCCGCTTACGGTCAGCACGCGTTCCACATCTTTATAATCCAGCTTCGGAGGCTCTTCCTCCTCCTGGTGGCTTTCAATGACATGGTTGATCTCCTCATACACCTGCGCGAGGGTAGCCGAGTCCAGCTGTTCGCCAGCCACTTCCTTCACGATTTCTTCGAAGATGCCTCTCTCCTCCATTGCGGTCATGGACCTCTCGGCATTCAAGACCTGTTCGATGAAATCCTGATCCGGGAAATTGGATTTTCCCGTACAATACAGAATACGGTTCACATCCGAGTAATTGTCGGTCACGCTGGGATAGAAGAACCCTTGCTCCGGGGAACTCAATTTGATAACCGGGTCCACCATGACATTGTACTTGAATTCCTTCTCCACATAATCGAACAAGAGCGTCTTCCGCTGTTTCTCTGTGGAATTCACGCTGCATAGAATGAACGGATGCCCGAACACCTCGTCCTTCTCACTCTCCTCGGCTTCCTCATTCCGGGCCTTGGTCGGCCGGTAATATTGTCCGCGAACGAAGGTGATCACCGTATCTCGCTCATACTTGGTATCCGCCATCATTTTGTCCACCAGCATCAGCATCAGGTCCTGCCATTCTTCCGGATCTCCTGTCGACAAGCCTTGATGAAGCATCGCCCGCGTAGGTTCCCCTGCCTCCTCCTGAAACTTCAATTCAAACAGCTTATGATCCAGCTCACCGGTCAGCAGTTTCTTGAAATTGCCCATATGCAGCTCCTGCTTCTCTCGATCCAGCAGACCAAACGGCAGCCGCTCCCAGTGATAGATTTCATTGGTTTCCTTCATAATGTACACGTTGAGAATATCCTCAATATTCAGCAAATCATTATCCATCTTAAACTGCTTGCGTATATGTGCGACTTCTTTCTTGTTCATAGTTCGGCAGACAACTCCTAGAAAGTAAATTGGCTCTACCAGTATAAACGAATTAAAAACCCTTCGCTAGAAGGGCTTTCAACATGGCTCGTGTTCAAGTGACAATGTCGCAAATAGTCGTCCACGCAGTCCTCAAGCATTCTTTCGCTGCATTTTTCAGATATGTATCCATGTGTAGTGATATAGGCAGGCACAGATTTCCCTGCAACAAAGGCCATGAAATTTGCGTCTAAGTAGCTGATCCCGACTAAGGATAAATAATAGGTTATGGCGTCAAAGATAAATCGAGCATGGTGAAGTGAGCCTATTTTGTTCAAAAGAAATGGAAGCAGAGGAGAGTTGGTATGAAAAATTCACGATTCCTAAATCCTTTTAGTTTGACCATTCTAGTGTCTCTGTCTCTTATCTCAAGCTCGATATCGGCACAAGGCGTTAACGGGCAGCCTCCCGTCCTTTCAGAAGAAATTCCCGTGGAAGCAGGTCCTGCACCCGAAAATGCGGCAGCTCAGGCTTTCCCGGAAGACAGCGCACCGAGACCGGAGCTTCTTGATGACCGTGCACGGATCCAAACATTCATTAACGCCAACATGGACGATATTTACGGCGGCGTTTATACGGATGAACATGGCAATAACGTGATTTTGCTGACAGACACGTCAGCAGCTAATCAAGAAACCATCAAAGCGATTGCGAAGTTCAAGGATAACGTCAAATTTCAACAAGTGAAATATACCCAAGAGCAGCTGTTAGCTTCTAAGGAAGCCTTATCCGCTTTGGCAGCAGAGCTGAATCTAGAAGGGGTCGGCATGAATACCAAGCTTAATAAAATGAACGTATACATTACCGAAGACAATTATCATAAGCATAAACAAACCATACAAAAACATCTGGATGAGGATATGGTTCAGTGGGTATTTGGCGCTCTTAAAGTGAAGCGTAAGCTCATAACTAATGTCGATTGATCCCAATAAGCCATCGCACACAAAAACGCACCTCTTCATGGAGATGCGTTTTTCCGAGATTGGCCGTCCTTGCCATAATTCAACCCTAAGCGATAAGCTTGATCCAGCAACATGTCGTAATGAGCAGGCTCGGATTCCAGGGTCTCATACAAGAATTCAACCTTGGAATTGGAAATACCGCAATAATCAGCGATTCCCACATTCAGCAAATGCGTAATCATCTCACCATAGCTGCGCTTGTTCATCTGTTCTTCCGAAGCGCCAGCCAAACCAATCCACAAGGCATGCTGATGATGAAGGTGGTTCGCACCGTACGCAAACCCGTTGTTCCATACACGGTCAATATACCCCTTTAGCATTGCCGGCAGATGCCACCACCAGACGGGGAAAATCAATGCCAACGCATCATGCTCCTTCAACCGCCTTATTTCCGTTTCCACTTCAGGGGAAAAGGTCTGGACCGAAGCGGACCAATCGGGTTCATCAGCGCCTTTAAGGACAGGATCAAAACCAATCCCGTGCAAATCCAATATCTCATAGTCATGGCCAGCCTCGGCAAGACCTTGTACGAAACGATCGGCAACCTTAAAGGTCAAGGAATCTTTTCTCGGGTGAGAAACAACGGTTAGTACTCTCATGCTTGCATCTTCACTACCTTTCTTAAGCAGCTGATTTGTAGCCATGACCCCTGGCTGCTGTTATTATAAACAGTAGGAAAATGATCCGGAAGTACGCACTTTGATGTGCTATAGGAAGATACATGTGCCATAGGAACACGGAAGTTCCCTGGGGGAATCCCTTGAATCTTGGCCTGAGCAATGGATAAACGGGATTGGAGGATGAGAGATGACGGAACCGATGAACAACAGCGCTCGGAAAAAATATCAAGTCGGTGTGGAAGCGGCTTTAGAGGTCATGGGAGGGAAATGGAAGCCTTTAATCATCTACCATCTGATGACAGGGCGGAAACGTACGTCTGAGCTTCGCCGGTTAATTCCCGGCATTACTCAAAAAATGCTGACCACCCAGCTCAGAGGCCTGGAAAAGGATGAGATCGTGACACGGAAGGTATATAACGAGGTCCCGCCTAAAGTGGAGTATGAGCTAACGCCTTACGGCTGGGGATTAAAGCCCGCGCTGGACCTGTTATGCTATTGGGGAGAGGATCACCTGGATAAGATGTACGGAGACAAATCCAAGGTTTTGGAGGAATTCCAAGGCTGCCGTACGGAGGAGAAGTAAGCCTTTAAGTGTAATTTTCGAGCCACGAAAAACTAGGACTGCATGATACTTGATATTACGTAACGAAAGAAAACCTGCCGGTTTAAGGGCAGTTTTTTTTCACAACAACCTTTGTAGACGATTCTCTTGACCTATATCCGGTTGCAACTTTTATTGAAATGGATCCGTCTACTCTATGTGCTGTGCTTTCCCAAGGGATCGTCTTATAATGAGTTCGATAGAATATTGGCCCGGACTGCTGCTGCACTTCGTATTAACTGCCCCCGTAAATACCCAGGATGGCGGTTAGCTCACGAAGCCTTCATAGCTTAAGTTACGCACTTTAATGTATCATTCGTCAATAATTTAAACTTGTTCATAAAATTTCCATAGGCTTCGACTTATGGATCGTGTAACATGAACAAGGGTATAAAGTTACGTATTTTTGACGGCTTGGATGGTGGATACGGAAAAATTATGATGTATACGGATTGGTTTTACTGGCTGTTCGTGCTCGTGGCTGTCGTCACGTACCACCTCGTGCCGCAACGTGTCAGACCTTGGGTGCTCTTTGCCTCAGGTGTCGCTTTTTACTACAATTTTGCAGGTGCTTACCTGTTCCTGCTGCTTGCGGAAGTTGTCATTGCGATTATTGTCGTGAAATCTGCAGCGAAATGGGGCAGGCGATGGATTTATCCCGCAGGGATCCTTACCGCCATTCTGGTCCTTGGCTATTTCAAGTACACGAATATGATGCTGGATACGTTACATAATCTATTCGGTTTTATTCATCAGCCCTTCTTGCCTAAGGCAGAGCAGATTGTGCTCCCGCTCGGCATTTCCTACTTTACGTTCGAGCTGATTCATTACTTGGTTGAACGCAAACGCGGAACGCTGCCGGGGCATCGGCCGGAGGGTCTGTTGTCGTTCATTTTCTTCTTCCCGACGATGGTGGCCGGCCCCATTAAGCAATTTCAGACGTTTCATTCACAGCTAACAGCGAGATTTCACGTGGACCACTTGCTGGTCGGCGTCATTCGGATCGGGATCGGCCTGTTCAAAAAGCTCGTCCTCGCCGGCTCGATTGATATCCTGGCGCAGCCTGTCTATTCGGCGTCCGGCATCGCCGGGGCAGATACCGGAGGACTCTGGATTTCGCTGATCGCCTATACGTTTGTCATCTATTTTGACTTTTCCGGCTATTCGGACATTGCCATCGGGACCGCCCGCTTGTTCGGCATCGTCCTCCCGGAGAACTTCCGCTTCCCTTATCTGGCCCGCAGCATCGCCGAGTTCTGGAACCGCTGGCATATCTCGCTCGGTTCATGGCTGACCCGCTATGTGTATTTTCCCCTCGGGGGAAGCCGCGTCTCTGCTCCCCGGGTTTACTTCAACCTGATGGCCACGATGACCGTTTCCGGTCTCTGGCACGGAGCCGCCTGGAATTTCGTGGTCTGGGGCATGTTTCACGGCGTGATGTTGTGCGTGCACCGCTTTTATGTAAAGAAGCTGAAGCCTGCTTTAAAGCCCGTTCCGAAATGGCTGAAGCCGGTGACGGTCACTGTCGCGATTTTGATTACATTCTTTGGAGTGACGATCAGCCGCGTATTTTTCATTTTGCCGATCGCAGACGGATGGGATTTAATGCTCCGGCTGCTTGGCATGCGATAAGTTATCGAAACTCGAATATGGATGGAAATGGAAGTGTAAGCTGTCTTGCCTAAATTCATTCTGAATAAAACCGTGTTTGTCATGATGATCTCCTTTGCCTTGATCGGATTGCTCGGATTGAGCATTCGGGCGAATCAAGCGGTCGAACAAATGAGACAAGAAGTCGTGACGCATGCGGAGAAAGAGCTGCGCGTTCCGACCTATGATGCCATTGTCTATACGCCGTTATGGGTCGAATATTTGAAGAAGCATCTGGATGACGGCACCAGGGTGATCGGCATGTTCGGACCCTCCACGCTCTTCGGCACGACCGTAAGAAAAGGGGAGAACACCTCGGCCGGCGTCCTTCAGGCTCATTTGAAGGACAGCCGTGTGATCAATCTCGGTATTTCCGGAGGAAGATTTACGGAGACCTATGCCCTGCTCGCCTCCATGATCGATAAGGTTGATTATGTTGTCTTTGAGATCAACTACGGGATCGTCGTCGTGTCGGATAACGAGCCGAACGTTGTTGTCTACCCGTCGCTGGTGGAGAAGCTGGGGCAGCCGATCCCGCGCAGCTGGCTGGCTGATTTCCCGGACAAAAACCGCGAGTCGCTTCCGAGTAATGCCCACAATTGGGTGACGTCCCACCTGCTGAATCAATGGACCCTCTATCATGACCGCGACGCGATCAGCTACCGTCTATTCAAGACCCGTACGCCGATGGAGAAAATCCGCCAGGAGGTCCAAAAGAATGAAAATGAAAGAAAAGGGATCGAAGAAAGCTATACGCCGATGTATACCGCTTATGACAACATGAATGACGCTCAGCAGGAAGGCATCGACCAACACTACGAAGAGCTCTATCGCTGGAATAAGCCTTTCGATCCAGAACACAGCTTCGGGCTGTTCATGATCGAGCAAACGCTTGATCTGCTGGAGGAGCATCAGAAGCAAGCCGTGTTCTATTCCGCTCCGCTCGATAAGGAGCATATCGCCGACAAGAAGCTATTCCATTGGAGCGAGTATACGGAAGCGATGGGGGCCTATCAGAAGCTGGTAGAATCAAGAGGCTACCCCTTTATCGAATTTAATCAAGAAGCGATCAATACCATTCCGCATGAATATTATCGCGACCCGGCCCATCTGATCGACCAAGGGAGTTACCGGTTTGGCGAAATCTTGTATACGAGGATGAAGAATTATGGAATTGCAGCCCCATAGCGTAGCGGCGGAAGCGAAAGCCCGCAGCCTTACGGATCGTGTCATACGGGCGCTGATCATGGTCGGTCTGGCGCTCGGCGGAGCCGTCGTCCTGATCGCCGTCGTGCTTGGTATTATCTTTTTTTCCGGAGAAACGCAGGAATTTATTTATATGAACTTCTAACATTTAACGCATAACAGGATTCTGCAAAAACCTCGCATAAAAAACGGCATGCAAATGACTGACTTTCAGTCCTGCATGCCGTTTTGCAATTTCGCCCGCCGCGGTGTCCGAACGGACTTTTCGCTCTGAGGCTCGTCCACCCCGGATGGTTTAACATCTTACATATTTGCGTTTGAAACCAAGCTGATTTTTGTCAATCGCCTTCTGAATGCTTTCGGAAGCGTTAACGATGCTGCTCTTTTTGTTATCCCGCTTAATTTCAACCGGGCCTACGGCCTTGGCGGTCTCGACTGCCTTATCGTGGAGCGGCAGATAGGATACCCCTACGGTGTACATAAAGTTATTCATCGAGGCTTTCGTGCGTTCAGGAGATTCGTGAATCGTCTGTTCCACCCTCTCCAGCATGCTCGCCAGTTTGCTTTCGTCAAACTGGGTGTCCGGCCGGCTGCCCAAGAGCCAGCAATAACAGCTCCATCCTGCTGACATTCGCAGCTCATCACCGCTTGCTATCCATTGATCGGCAACCTCTTGCGCAATATCGGCTTCCGCCAGGGTGACCGCAACCACGTAATCGGACAGCATATAGAAATAAGCCCCCTCGATCCACCGCTCAAAATCCGCCGCGGTCATCGCTTTCGGATCTGCAATGATGCCGGCAAAGTACATCGCGTCGTAATTTCCTGTCGCGTAAAGCTCCTCGGCCAAAGGCTGATTGATTTTAATTTGCTTGGCCATGGGCTTCATCGCGCCTGTCGCCACGCCGAACAGCGGTTCGCGCGCTCCATTGGACATATACATTTTCTTGAGCCGTTCCTTGCCGAGCGCTTCAAGCTCCTGCATCACCGTTTCGAAATTCATCATCGCACACTCCCGTCATAAGTTTAGTTATTTGAAAAATTCGATTGTAACCGCTCCAGAGTTCAATATATTGACGAATTAAACCGTTTCCTCAATCCATCATAGCCATAGCAAGCCTGCCTTACACATTCATCCCCCGCTTGACTTCCTCAATCACGGCTTGCACGCCCTCATGAATCTGCTCCGGGCGGGCGCGGGAGATGCTGATTCGCAGAAACTTCTCCCTCTGCCGATAGTCCGTCAGATAAAACAGCTTCCCGCTTAATACGAGCACGCCCCGTTTCTGCAGTCGTTCCACCACCCGCTCCAGATTGACCGCCTGCGGCATTTTGAACTGCGCATATATGCCTGATCGGACTTCCGACACTTCGAGCAATCCCGGCTCGTTATACCTGTTCACCGCTTCGTGTAAGATCCTCATTCTCGATTCATACTGCCGATGGATCTTATCCCGGTGCCTATCATACATACCGTTCTTCATGTAGATATCCAGCGCAGCCTGAGACAGCAATGCAGCGCCGTTTAGCTGGTTAGCCTTGTGAAAGCTGGCTGTAAGCGACTCTGGCAGCACCACGGCGCCGATCCGCAGTCCCGGAAAGATGATTTTCGAGAAGCTTTTCAAATACACCACATACCCGCTCCGGTCATACGCAAAAATCGGGTCAAACCCGCGCCGATCTCCCAAATCCGCCATATAATCGTCTTCGACCACATACACGTCGTGTTTGGCGGCCAGACGGGCAATCGCCTTCTTCTCCCTGTCGCTATATGATGTGCCAAGCGGGTTATGATGCCTCGACATCGTGTAATAGCATTTAATATCGCCGCTGCGGAATATCTCCTCCAGCTGCTGCAGATCGATACCGTCCGCTGTGCGAGCGATGGTCTTCACCGGCAGCCCTTCCGCCTCTAGGAAGTCCAAAAATTTATTATAGCTCGGCTGCTCCACCAGGATGGCCGACTTGCCGTTAGGGTACGACATCTCCGCTAAGGTGTGAAGCGCCTGCTGGATGCCTGACGTCACCGCAATCTGCTCTGCCTTGGCGAACACCTGATCCGCAGCGAGATGCTTCACAAGCGTTTCGCGCAAAGCCCCCAGGCCTTCCGGGTCCCCATAAGTGAACAAATGGTATTTGTACGTGTCGATCGCCTTGTTCAAGCAATGTTGGAAATCCCGGTAAGGAAACACATTCAAATCGGGCGACGATGAGGCAAAATCAATGATCCCGTCATTCACATCGGTGCCTTTCTCTTCGTCCTGCACCACATAATAACCGCTCTGCGGAATCGAATAGATGAAATGGCGTTTCTCCAGCTCCGCATAGGCCCGGATCACCGTGCTGACGCTGCAGCCGTATGCTTCGGCCGCTTGACGTACGGATGGCAGCTTCTGTCCCGGTCGCAGCTCGCCTGCAGCCTGCTTTTGTTCAATATCCGCCAGGATCGCCGAATATTTGTTCATCTTTTGCCTCGCCCCCTAAGCCCCCGAATCGGCCCGAAGTTCCTCTCATACCCTACTATACCGAAAAAAGCACTTCCACACCATAACAGCCGGCCATAACTGTACCGATACAGTTATGGATTTTTCGCATTGTCGCATGATCGGGAATCCCGTACGATTTCAATTGCAAGCTTCATCAACCGCTCGCCAATAGGAGGTTTTATTCATGTCATCCATGCGATCCAACAAGTCGCGACGCGATCGCGCGTTTGCGTATTTAGCTGTTCTCGTCTACGCGTCGATCATCGGGTTATCTTTTATGTATACGAAAGTCGCTTTGGCGTACGCAAGCGCCATCGACACCTTGGCGCTTCGCTTCACCTTGTCCTTCGCGGCAATTGTGATCCTGGTTGCCACAGGCGTATTTCGCCTTTCGCTCAAGGGCAAGCCGTGGCCGAGGCTGCTTCTGTTGGCTTTGATGTATCCGCTCGGGTTCTTCACCTTGCAGGCGTTCGGGCTGAAGCATGCATCCTCTGCCGAAGGCGGCATCATTTTTGCCGTCACGCCGATCCTAACCGCCATGCTCGCGGGATTTTTTCTGAAGGAATCCACGACGCTGCGGCAAAAGCTCTCCATTCTGCTGTCCGTATTCGGGGTGGTACTGATCTTTGTCATGCAAGGCTCAAGCATGGATCTTACGAATGCGGCCGGAATGCTGCTGCTATTCCTCTCTTGTCTCGTATCCGCAGGGTATACCGTCCTATCGCGCTTCCTGCTGCGTACGTTCACGCCCCCCGAAGTGACCAGCTTCATGATGACGATCGGGTGCGTGACCTTTTGGCTGGCGTCGCTGTTGGATCATGCGGCCAACGGAACGATGAATCAAATCTTGACACCGCTGGCAAATCCGGATTTTATCTGGTCTATCTTGTATCTCGGCATTCTGGCATCGCTGGTAACGGCCTTCTCGTCCAGCTATGCGCTCTCCAAGCTCGAGGCTTCGAAGATCAGCGTATTCTCCAATCTGTCCACCGTCATCTCCATCGCAGCCGGAGCCTTTCTGCTCGGAGAGGCCGTGACCGTCTACCATCTGATCGGTTCGGTACTCATAGTCGCTGGGGTCATTGGAACGAATGTGAAACCGAAGCCCAAAGAAGCGGCAACGCTCCGGGATACGGAGCAAAGCGTGCCCAAGAATAATGTCGTTTGACCCATACTAAATAAAGGGAGTGTATAGAAAATGAACGTAAACCTCGACAGCAAGCAGGATTTTTTGACCGTAGCAAAAGAAAGGCATGCCGTAAAGCGTTATGACCGCACTTATCGGATGAGCGAAGACGATATCAAAGAGCTGCTCCGAATCGCTTCGCAAGCACCTTCCGCCTGGAATCTGCAGCACTGGCATTTCCTCGTCGTGACGGATCAAGCGAGTAAGGATGTCCTCCTCGGTATTGCGAACGGACAACGGCAGGTCGTCGAAGCATCGGCGACCGTGGCGATTCTCGGGGATTTGCAAGCCGATCGGAATGCGGAGAGCATATTCGAAGCGGATGTGCAGGCAGGTCGGTTAACTCCGGAGATAAAGGCAAATCTGATCCTGCAAATCCAGGGAGCCTATACGAACAAACCTAACTGGGCGCGGGATCAGGCCTTCTCCAATGCCTCGCTTGCCGCCATGCAGCTGATGCTCGCCGCAAAAGCGATGGGACTGGACTCTTGTCCGATGAGCGGCTTTAATCCGGATAAACTGATCGAGGCCTTCGCGATTCCCGACCGTTACGTGCCGGTCATGCTCGTTGCCATCGGTAAGGCAGCAGAGCCGGCTCGGCCTTCCGTAAGACGGCCGGTCGAAGAGAAGATTCATTGGAATGGATTCGGATCGTAGGTATTGTATGCCAGAGCAGAAAAGCCAAGTTTCTCAGTACAGCTGGGAAATTGGCTTTTTCTTATGGAATGTATTTTTATAACATTGACTCGATCTCATCTTATCGTTTATAGTACCTACGTGCTTCAATGCAAAAAAGCCAAAAAGCACAAAAGTGAAAAAGCGAAAAAAGAGCGGATGGGGACTCCATGTCTTCAACCGCTAACCTCATGTATAAGGAGCTCCAGCATCATGGACCGACAGCTTGGCTTTGTACAAAGTATCATTCTTATCGTTTTCATTCTTGTTTTTCTGTTCGTTTCGATCTTTATATTCAAGGCAGAACCTCATATCCCGCTTCTGGGCGCAACGATCGGAACTGCCGCCATATTACGCCTATACGGATTCTCCTGGAAAAAGCTTGAATCCTCTATCATACAAGGCATACAATCCGCGATTATGCCGATCCTGATTCTTTCGCTTATCGGCATATTAATTGCCGTTTGGATGATGAGTGGAACCGTGCCGACCATCCTGTATTACGGGCTGGATTATATCGAACCGCATTATTTTGCAGTGAGCGCGCTATATGTCACGATCATGGTATCGATGTTTACCGGCAGCTCGTTCACCACGGTCAGCACGGTCGGCGTCGCCTTGATGGGAATTGCCATGACGACGGGAATTTCGCTTCCTCTGGCCGCAGGAGCCATTGTCTCGGGTGCCTGTTTCGGGGATAAAATGTCTCCGCTGTCCGATACGACGAATTTCGCGCCTGCCGTGGCCAGCATCTCTTTATTTACTCATATTCGTAATATGATGTATACCACGGTGCCCGCGTTAATCATCACAACGATATTATTTCTTCTGATCCCGACAACCGGATCTGTCGATTTAAGCTCTATTCAGTCCATCAAGGAGTCGCTGCAAGACGGGTTTCATCTTCACTGGTTAACGCTGCTGTCCCCCCTCGCGGTCATTGTATGCTCCGCAAAGCGTATACCGATCCTTCCTACACTAATAGCAGGCATCGTTACCGGACTGTTGATAACGGCATTCGTTCAACAGCAAACCACGATAAGCAGCTGGTTTAGCGTGATGCAGGGCGGTTACAAAAGTAGCATCGTGAATGAAACTGTAGCTCAGATCGTGAATCGTGGCGGCCTGCAATCGATGATGGGGTCGGTATCTCTGATCCTGATTGCTCTATCATTAGGCGGATTGCTGCAGCACTGCGGAGTCATCGAAGCCTTGTTCCGTAAATGGATTGAGCCGATAAAACGGCGCAGCAGCATTGTTCTTATGACCGGTGCATCATCGATCGCCGTTAACGGCATGACAGGGGAGCAGTATTTATCCATCCTGCTGCCGGGCCAAATGTTTAAGGATGAGTATACCCGCAGACAAATACCGGCCAAAACCCTGTCACGAACCTTGGAGGATTGCGGAACCCTCGTCAACCCTCTGATACCTTGGGGCGTCAGCGGAGCTTTCTTCGCTGCGACCCTTGGCGTTCCGGTTCTTGAATATGCCCCATTCGCTGCATTCCTATGGTTAAGTCCGATATTCACGTTCGGCTTTGCCTTGATTCCGCAATTACAGCGGAACTCGCTTGGAGAAAGTAAATGATATTAAAGCTTTAACATTTCTGGTCCTGTACCCTATCAATTAGGTGCAGGACCTTTTTTTATTGTGACTAAATGCGCCCTTTACGTCCCTGGAGATTGAAAGTCATGGCTCTGGACGAGGAATGATCTGTAAAGCCCCGCAGCTATTGAACTGTAACCCATAAGAAGGGCACTTAAAGAAGTTTTGAATTTTTGTATGATGTGGATTGGGATTAGATCATATTTGCGAAAAAATAAATAGCATTTCCGAGGAGTTACCAATCACGTATGACCAGTCGTACGCGCCTGCCATAGATCCCGTTATTGATCTTATATTTCACTAGTGTTATATTACATATGTGAAATAATAAATTTAAGGGGGTTCTTCATGCACCCTATTTCCAACGTCGAATTTATGCTGCTGCAAATGATCGCGGAATCCCGTCAGGCTTCGGGCTACGATATCAAGAAGTTAGTCGATCAACGAGGCTATCGGGAATGGGCGAACATCGGCACGACCTCGATCTACGTCGGACTGAAGAAACTGAGCGATAAAGGATGGATTGCAGCCGAGGAATCCGACGAAAAATCCGGCAAGGGACCAACGCCGACCCGGTATGTCCTTACCGAAGCCGGCATGGCCCGGCTGAAAGATGAGATCCTTGACAGTTTGTCGTCGGCACGCGAGCGCGACAATCGCTTCGATCTCGGCTTGGCCGCTATACCTTTTATCGGGAACGACTTGGCCATAGCCGCATTGCGTAATAGGTTGGATTTTCTTCGGGAGGCTTCAGAAGGCATACGGCAAAAATTCGAATCCCAGGGCGGCGTTCGATTGCCCCTGCACGTAAGGGCGCTGTTCTTGCATCCGCTCAGCCTGATAGAGAGCGAGCAAGCGTTTGTTGCCAGTTTAATTAACGAATTGTCGAAGGAGGCCAGGAAGGATGAGCACGATCATTGAAGGTTTCGTTCCTTACCCAGGCGAACATTGCGAAACGACGGCCATGGGCAATTTAATGCAATTTGCGGGAGTCCGGCTGTCAGAGCCGATGCTGTTCGGACTCGGACAAGGGCTCGGATTCATTTATTGGGACTCGAAGGGAATGGATTTTCCGTTCATCGGCGGAAGAGTGAAGGTGGATCAGTTGACGGCCAATCTCGCCGCCATCCTGGGTTTGACCGTTAACGTTCAAGAAACATCCTCCGTCGACAAAGCATGGCGGAACGTACGGGGCTCCATCGAACGCGGAATTCCGGTCGGGCTGAAACTGGATTCGTATTACTTGGACTACTTCACGAGCAAAGTGCACTTTGCCGGTCACTATGCGGTCCTATACGGCGTGGATGACGAATATGCCTACATGGCGGATACCGGGCAACAGGGCAGTCTGGTGAAGACGCGTTTGACAAGCTTGGCCGAAGCCAGAAATGCCAAGGGGCCCATGAGTTCCCGGAATCGTTCCTTTACGCTCGAGCCGATTGACGCCTTACCTCCGCTCGCTCCCGCTTTACGCCAATCCTTGACCAAGAATGCGCAGGACTATCTGAACCCGCCCATTCGCAATATCGGAAATAAAGGCATCGTGAAAATGAGCAAAGAAATCCTGAAGTGGCCTTCCCGCAGCAGCCATTTCGAGCATGATTTATGCCTGACCGCTTTGCTGATGGAGCGGGCGGGAACCGGCGGCGCTTTGTTTCGGAATCTGTATCGGGATTACTTGAAGGAATGCGCCGATCAATTAGCAGACCCGCGAATCGAGCAAGCCTACCTTTTGTTTACGAAGATCGCTCCAATGTGGGTCAGTGTCTCTGCATTAATCGACCGTGCGGGAAGAACAGGCAGCCACCAGGAACTGCAGCAGGCTTCCAAGCTCTTGCTCGAGATTGCGGATAAAGAACGAACAGCCATGGAGTTATTGTTGTAAGAAAATAAATCGTTCCTAATATAAAAAAGGATAGAGCACCAGAGGTTATACTGATGACTCTATCCTTTGCTTGCATTCGTCATGCGTTTGGATTCAATTGTAAAAAAATAATTAATTTATGTATAAAAGTGTTATTTAAAATGACCAAACTATAATTTTGTATATTTACCTCTTTCAATTAACCAGCTATTACTCCGTTTAACAGCCCACCATATAGATTTTTGCATTGCTGTTCTATAATAAGATTGAACAACATCATTGTAAAAAGAGGAGGATTCAAATAATTGAACTAATTCTCTGTTAGTATAAACTTTCCCCTTTTCTATTTTCCTCTCGATATCAAGAATAAAATTAAAGGTTTCTTCATTTAGGTTATATTTTTCAACTTTCGGCATAAAATCTTTCCTCTCTATTATTAAATACTCATCAATCGCTCAGGAAGGAGATACCTTTAGAAGCAGAATTATTTAGGCACGGTCCGCTGATCACGTGCCTAAGATCATCGTTGCTCTCTACTCGCTCTTCAAAGTAAACCTATACAACTGGTAGCTCCCGTTTGCCTGCCGGGTAATACACAACACCTGATCATTCGACCATTCGAGCGCCTGAACATTGGATAGGTTGCTGTATAAAAGGGAATGCTCCCGCATCTCCTTCGCCATGCTCCGGTCCATATACATACCGTATAGCTCGGTAACCCCTCTTTCATTTACTGCCGTATATACCAGCTTCAACCCGTCACCCGACACGGAAAAATTAATCACCTTCCCCTCGACAAGCTGCTGCGCACTCCCGGTATGCACATCCAGCAGAAAGAGACCGCCGTGGTTAAGATACATAACGTTATGGCCCGGGAGCACTTGGAATGAATCGATGTAGGCTGCCGCAGTCAATAGTTTGAGTGTACGTGTCCCAATTTGGTAGTGAAAAAGCCCGGCAGTTTGATCGTTGTATTGAGCGGATACATATAAACTCTCAGTTTCCCGGTCATAAAATACATCCGTGATCCTTTCTTCTTGTAAATCTGCTATTTGTACACCTGAGCCCGTTAAAAGCCTCAAACGTTCTTTAAAATATAATCCTTCAATTAGATGCTTGTAGTCGTCTTGATCGGCACTGTTTTGCATATAAGCACTGTCTGAGTCGATCCAGATGAAGCAGCCTTCACTGTAAAAAACGGTTTTGGACGGCACCTTCATTTCCCGATGGTTCATCTGCTTATTCAGTAAATTATAGGAGCTGACGGTGATCTGCTCGCCCCCCCACTTGGGCAGGGAGAGAATCCTGTTTGGTCCCGTAACATAAAAAGTGGAGTTACCTTTCTCCTGCAAAGGAATACTTTCCGTTGTTACATGAGCAAGCCTTGGTCCTGATGACGGAGCCGGATATGAGCTGGCAAAATCCTCTTCCTCCAGCGAAAAGGTCTGATTTTGTCCAGGTGTAAAATAATGGCCTGCCGCATAAAAGCCGAGTATAAAAAAGCCAAGTAAACCGGCCAGCAGCAGTATATCCTTGACCCGGTCAGGAAGAATCCGTTTAAACATTCGGCTCACCCGCAAAACGCACAGTAACTGTGGTGCCTTCGTTAATATTACTCTTCACTTGAATGCTCCCCCCGTGCTTCGCAACAATCCCTTTAACAATGGCGAGGCCGAGTCCGGCGCTTCCGCGCTCCCGCCCTTTCCTTCCCGGCACGCGGTAAAACGGCTCGAAAATATGCTCCAGCTGAGCTGGCGGTATCCCTTCTCCCTGGTCTGCCACCTGCAGTATGGGGGCCTCCCCCTCTTTGAATACGTCAACCCGCACGGCAGAATTTACCCTTCCGTAATTAATAGCGTTGTCGAGCAGATTAATAATCACTTCCTTTAACCGGTTGCGGTCTCCCATTACGTACAGCTTGTCCTGTGCGCTGGTTTGAATGCGGATGCCATATTTGGCGGCTTTGATCTGCAGCTCCTCGCTCGTTTCAAGAACCAGCTCACCGAGATTCACCGGTTCCATTCGATATTCCGTTTGGGCGGACGATGCCTGGGCCAGCGTCAGCATTTCGATTACCGTTTGATTCAGCCGCTTGCCCTCCCGAATAATCGAGTCCAGCCCCCTTTCAAAAAACTCGCGCTCAGTAAACCCGTTCTCCTTTATAATCTGGGCGTAGCCTATGATCGTTGTTAAAGGAGTTTTCATCTCGTGCGTAGCATTATCGAAAAACACTTTGTTTTGCGCTTGAGCTTTCTTTAATGCATCTCGTTCCTGTTCAATGATACGGATTTGCTCCCTGATCTTCTGCACCATCTTCTTGAACATGCCTGCCAATTCACCGATTTCATCGCGTGAAGACACACGTATATCTATGTTGTAATCCCCGGCATACACCTGCTGAGAGCTTTTGGACAATTGGCGGACAGGCTTCGTAATTTGTCTGGAAATGATGATCGAGCTGACGAATACAATCAGAAAAATAACGGCAGCAAAAATTTGAATCGTCTGCTTGAATCGCAGACTGGCGGTATAGAGCTGAGAATAGTCCTTTTGATATCGGACGATGCCGTAGGTCTTCCCACCAGCTTCCAGCGGGTACGCCAGTGCGGCAGTCGCACGATTCTCTGAGAAATGAATGTTATAAGCGATTTCGCCACGCTGTGCTGCATCCAGCTCCTCTCCCTCGCTATCGCTCGCGCCTCCGCCCAATTGATTTCCATCCCGGTCATATAAACGCACTTCACTGCCAAGATCCGCACTGAGCTGTCTGGACAGCCCCTCCGCTTCATCCGAAAGGGAGGTCTCGCCAGGCTCGCGGTTGCTCAACAGAAAATATTGGTTAATATAGATATCCAGACTTTTCTTAGCGGCGATCATGTCCGTTTTGACTGTCTGCAGCATATTCATCTCTGTGATCCGGTAGGATACGATTAACAGCGAAATCAGGCCGGCAAAAATTATTACGGAGAACAGAATTACCATTTTGTGCTGAATCCGAAACCTCATGCCCTCACCCTTGCTGTACCAGTTTATATCCAATTCCGAACACGGTTTCGATTAAGGAGGGACGGTTCGGCTCATCCAGTTTTTTACGGATCCGCTGTACGTGAATATCAACGGTTCTCGTATCGATGACTACCTCGAAGCCCCATACCTTGTCCAACAGCTCGGATCTGGAGAATACGCGGCCCTTATGCTCCGCAAAGCATTGCAGCAGCTCATATTCCTTTTGCGTGAGTACGACCGGGACACCATTTTTCCGGACTTCCCTCTTCTCCTTTTCCAGCGTAATACCATAGCCCAGGTTAAGAACTTGGCTGGACATATGCTCCACTGCTTCCGCTGTCAATTCAATTCTCCGAAAGACCGCCTTAATGCGCACAATGACCTCCCGGATATCAAAGGGTTTGGTAATGTAGTCATCCGCCCCCGATTCGATGCCCAGAATCCGGTCAAACGTATCCGTTCTGGCCGTCAGCATGATAATAGGGGTATTGGAAGCTTCAAGCACCTGTCTGCATACGTCGAACCCCGTCATATCCGGAAGCATCAAATCCAGCAAAAGCAGATCCGGCTTCCAACGGGTAAAAAGCTCTAGCCCCTCTCTTCCGGACTCCGCTGTTTTTACTCCGTATCCTTCTTTCCGCATAGAAAAGGCAAGCATATCCGATATGGAAGGCTCATCTTCTATAATAAGAATTTTTTTGGTTTCCATATTTGCAAATCTCCCGGCCCTTCTGGTTTCACTCCAGCAGTATAATGCCTGCTTGTTTCAATTGTACACATAGATGTATCCAAATTGTAAACAAACAAAAAAGGTGCAGTCTCCTTTCTATCATCTGAAAGGCTGCACCTACTTTACTCAGAGGTCTGGTTCATCAGAGCTGGGTTGACACAGGAACGGCTTCACCAAAGTGCTTCTCAGCACGATTATTTGCCTTCCATTCTCTCCCGATCTTTGGCAAGCTGTGCTTCCGCCCGGTCTGCCGCTTCATCCGAGCCCGTTATATGCGACTGGTCTACCGCTGCCCTGGCGTGACGAAGCGAGCGTTCCGCCTGCCCGATCATGTGATCGGTCGGGTGCTCCTCCGCCTGCTGCACGGCATGATGCGCAGCTTCCACTGAATTCAGCGCCTGCTCCGCTTTCGAAGGAGCTTTGGCTCCTTGTTTGTTGTCCATCTGTTCTTCCTCCCTTCTGCCGAAACATACCCGTTTAGTATGCTGGTCGTCCTGGGTTTGTATTCCGGTGATTTCAAACTGCTATAAAAAGGGGCAGCCTTCAAGGTCAATCAAACCCTGGAACCGCCCTTTTCAGCGTTTCTTATTTAAATAAATTCACAATAATATCAGCCTGCTGCTGTGTAATGGTACCGTCGGCTACAATTCCCGCCAGAGCGGCTCTCAGATATTCCTCGCTGCTTACCTTTTTATCAACGCCGTTTGCAATGCCATTCTGCTTGGCTTGGCTAAGAGCCTTGTCGATAGCAGCACGTTGGGCCTCCGTAATTTTCCCTTCGCTTACGAGATCAGCCATCGGGTTTGGAAGCTCCCCGCCAATCGGCAGGTTCGGGTATTTTGCTTTTACCTCTTCATCCGTGTAATCCTCCAAATCCATGCTGCTGATATCAAACAGCGCCTGTTCTCTGTCCTTCCGGTCATATTCGTACGTGTAGGAGTATACGAGCACCATTCTCCCGTTCTTTTCCTCAAGGATTTCACTTTTTACCGGGAGCCCGGTTGCAGGGTCCAGATAGGCTGTTTCTTTAACCGGAACTTTCTTCATATTTTCTGCAGATGTGCCTTCGTGTGAGAAGTAGTCTGTTGTTACTTTTATAAGTTCTTTTCCATCCTGTACAACCATACCGGCATTTTTCCATTCGGGTCCTTGATATTCCTTCGCCATCAATTCATAAAGTGGGCCGCTTGGAACACCGTCTTCCGGAGCTACGGTTACCACGGTTCCGCCTGTAACGTTCCCGCCAGCGTCCCTTGTTACTTTAGCTGAGGTCGTTCCATTGAACAGGGAATAAAAACTCATAGCGCCACCTTTAAAGTGGGAATCTGTTCTTTGGTTGTAGGTAAGCGGATCTCCCCAGGTTTCCTCTGCGTTTATTAAATTGCCCTTTGCATCGTAAATCGATGTTTTTACATATTGCAATAAGAGCGAATCATTGTCCGACACAGCCGCAGAGTCGGCAGCCTGAGGATTCACAACAACGGGCTGGACCAACGGGTTTGCCGAATTGGCGGCTACCAGTGCGGCAGTAGCAGACAGTGCAACGGTTGTCATTAAGGATGCAGCGATAAGTACTTTTTTCATCAACAATACTCTCCTTTAATTTCATTATTATTTGGTGATACAGCCGATCACCTTAATCCCAAGTATAGGGAAGAGATGTAACGATCCATGGGTGGGTTGTATCCTGCATGTAAACAAACGGTATATTATTTTCGCGCTATGATTGCTTAATTATTGGGAAGCTTTACATCATCCAGATTAAACAGACCGTTATCTGCTTTCAGCTTGTCATACTCGTAGCTGGCCTTGAACAGGAGCTTGGATTTCCCGCCCTTGATTGTAGAGATCGATTCTTTAATAGGCAAACCACTATGGTTCAGCAGTACGTCCTCTGTAAATTTAGTGCCGACTGATGTATAGGTTCTGGTCACTTTCGTGTAAGAGACTCCGTTTTCGGTGACCTTCCCTTTATTCTTCCATTCTTTTCGGGTATAGCGCTCCTTTTCTGCTGCAAAAATACTGGTTGGCTTCATGGCTTGCGGATAGGCATGCCTGTCTCCCTGCAGAATATTGCCATTCGAATCCATTGTAAAACTAACTCCCTGCTTACCATTCACGATGGTCACCGCGGTTACCATTTTATTCGGATCGTCTTTGGCAGGCGTAAGAAACATACTTTTGCTGCGTGAGGCTTTCGTGTCCTGCCATTGCTCCTGGGCATTCATGATTTTACCGTCAGGGCTAAAAACAGTTCTCTTCATGTACTCCACACTGGCTGCTTCTACTCCCGTACCAGACGCTTTGGCTGTGACCCTGGGTGCCTTGGAAGCGGCAGCATCTGCGGAGTCTGTCAAAAATGCGCCAGATCCCGATACGGCGATTACGGACATTACGGATGCGGCAATTAAAGCTTTTTTCATCAATAGCAACAATCTCCTTTTTCAAATTTTCGTGAAGATACCCTCACGGTCCAAACTATAGCGGGCAGATGTATCATCCCGGGCCTTACATGTATCGGATATGTAAATTATTCATTTTTCGCGTTACTTCATCGGAGGAATTATATGGTAAACTGAGGATAATTGAAACTTAGTTCCATATAGTGAAACCTACTGGTGAGAGGGGAATTCACAAATGCCAATTGATTTTCACGATGAAACAAACAAGCAGACGTATGCAACAAGAAACGCGGATGAATCTTGGATATCTTTAATAAAAGATACGGTTGATGTATCGAATAAGCGGATTGCGGATATAGGTTGTGGAGGCGGCATTTATACGAAGGCTCTTATTAAGATGGGGGCATCCCATGTAGTTGGTGTAGATTTCTCAGATGAGATGTTAAAAGGGGCGGCAAATAACTGTAAGAACATTCAAAACGTTACATTTCTAAAGGGAGACGCTTACCAATCAAACCTACCTGCAAATAAGATTGATATTGTATTAGAAAGAGCATTAATCCACCATCTAAGCGACTTGCATGCTTGTTTCAAGGAAGCCTATCGCATCCTTAAAGATGGCGGTATGCTCATTGTTCAGGATCGAACTCCTGCTGATTGTTTACTGCCCGGGGATGAGAGTCATATTAGAGGTTATTTTTTCGAAAAATTTCCTCAGTTGATGGATAAAGAAATTTCTCGTAGATATGCTTCAGGTCAAGTACAGCAAGCGCTGGAATCGAATGGATTTCGATTAGCTAAAACTGTCTCGCATTGGGAAACAAGACGGGTTTACAATGATTTTCAAGAATTAAACAAGGACTTACTGCTAAGAACTGGGCGTTCCATTCTTCATGATCTGACGGATGAGGAACTTCAAGATTTGATATCTTTCATAGAAGGCAAACTCAACGGCAGTCAACCACCTATCATTGAGAAGGATTCATGGACGGTATGGTTCGCTATTAAAGAGCAGCCTCTTGTATTGAATGTTTCCGAACCATCGGCCTGAACTACAATCTTATCCATTAAACGATGAAGCATGTCTGGCGTGAGCTCCTTTAGCCCCATGGACTTCTTTAGTTCTCTTTTTCATTCACAACATACTTTCCGCGCCGCTATTACTGGTGTCAGTACTAAACAGAAGCAACTAAAGGAGCTAAGGGTATTCAATGGTATATCGAGGAGGATATAGTCGGATATATACTTGAAGGTCTTCAAGTCAGCCCAATGAGAACTGAGCAACTTCAACTGTGCTAGGGGCGGCTGATTAAGTCCGCCCTCAGCCTTTTACTCTATACGTGGGGATGGAAATGGAGTGCCTAGTAGGAATCAATGTCGGCTCTTGTGGAAGTTTAGGCTCGTAATGTACGCTGGGAAATTTTCTGAGATGTTGTCCCACATCAATAATCTTTAGACTGTCACACGAACGATGTAGCGTTCAAAGGTTGTGGGTAAGCCTTTGTCCGTTGCGTTCTTTTCAAATATCCTTGTTATCTCAGACATAGACTGCTGAATTACCGCTTCAACCACGGAAGGCTTTTGACCGAAAAGACTCATTCTAATTACGTCAATTGGTTCACGCAGGTATTCAAGGCTTCTTACAGTTTCAATCTCAGCATTTTCTAGCCCCCCTTCCTCTAATCTTAAGATTAAGTTGTCGAGTATAGGAGTACCCGAAGGGGAAGGTTCAAAAAAGTTAGGGAATAACTCCCACAACTCTGAGGTAATATTATCACCGGGGTGAAGACCGATGAGTTCCCCACCCTGTTTAATGACTCTCTTTACGTCAAGGTAAGCTGAGGTAGGTCCTCTACGGTTATATGCACAGTCAAATTCCTCGTTTTCAAAAGGCAGCTTGTCTTTTGTATTTGCCGTTACAAAGGTTGCATTTTGCAAACCTGCATCATTTCCGTGTTTAATGAAGTCACTCGTTATATCTATACCAACAATATGCTTTACGACCGGGCTCCATTGTAAGGCAAACTCACCGTGTCCACAGCCAATATCCAGTACCTTCTTACCCGGAACCATCTGAGACACTTCATGAGTGAAAATCAATTCACCATTCGGCTCAGTAATTGTCGATTTCCATGAATACGAATATTGTCCTGTTAGTCTTCCTAATTGAGCATACCATTCAATTGAATGGGGACGCACCCAATCCGTATGTGTTTTCGGATTAAAAGATTTAATACTCATAAAACACCTCCAAAAAATAATAGTGAAGAACTGATTTTATAAAATTTACCAGTCAGACTTGCAATACTATTTCGGAAGGAAGAAAAAGAGGGGCTTGTCGCCCCTCAGATTGTCGAGAAACCCTGTACTTTTTTCTAAAGTGCAGGGTTTCTCAATTTCAAGTGGTCACTTCAAAAGTGAAAACGGGGAGATTACCCCCGTTTTTCCAGGCGATCCAGGTGGATCGCCATCTTCTTCATGTTCTGTACAGCTGCTGTCATCAGGGCCTGTTCCCTGACGTTTTGCAGCCCGCGCAAACGGCAATAGCGAAACCCATGGAGCTCTTTGGCATCCGCGAAGCTTCGCTCAATCGTTTCTTTTCGTTTTCGGTAGAGATATTTCCCGGATCGACTCAACCGGTTGCCTCGCACCCACTCTTTGCTGTCCTCCCAGACATGACGAGTTACCACCTTTCGGTGGTTGCGAGACCGCGTGCATTCATTTAATAACGGGCAGTTCTTGCAGTGCTGTGGATCCGAAGCGTACTGTCGGTATCCCTCACGGTTGGTCGTCTTGTATGGTAATTCGTGCTTTGCAGGGCAAACATAAAGATTGCGCTCCGCATCATACGTGAACTTCCATTTAGGGAATAAACCCTGGGTCGGGTGAAATCTTCGGTGAGCAATAACGGCAAAAATGTTTCGGCTTTGCAGCCCTTTGCAGATGGGTGAAGTCAAGTACCCGGAGTCCAGAGCAACGGCTTCGACTTTAAAACCAAATCGTTCTTGTTGACGATCCAAACGGGACAAATACGGTACAGAATCATGGACATTTCCGGCGGTGACATGGACATCCGTAATCATATTATATTTCAGGTCCACGGTACGGTGGTCTAAATAGAAGAATCCTTCCGGTTTCCCATCACGAATCATATAACCGCTGTCGGGATCTGTCATGCTCACTTTAACTTCCTTTTCCTCGATCACGTCCTCTCTTGGCTTTAGCGCTTTTTTCCATGTGCATTCCGGTCAGCCCCTACGGCCGCATTAAGTTCACTCACATAACCACGAGTGTTTTGCAAAACCTGTTCTTTTGTGTATTTATGCTTGTTCGCATTCGCTTTGACGTGGGTTGAGTCGGTAACTAAGACACGTCCGCCCACCATACGGTGCTGGATAGCTTGAAGCACAATCTCATCGAAGATCTCCTGAAAAATCTCGGTGTCTTTAAAGCGCGTGCGACGATTCCAGCTAATCGTAGAGTGGTCCGGCACTTTGTCGGTTAAACCTAACCCCAAAAACCAGCGGTAAGCAAGGTTGGTTTGAATTTCACGTTCGAGTTGGCGTTCGGAACGGATGCCATAAAAATAACCGAGGAAAATCATCTTAAATAACACGACAGGGTCGATAGCAGGCCGCCCAGTATCCGCACAGTAAAGCGGACGAACCTTTTCGTCGATGAAAGAGAAATCGATATACTTGTCCACTTTACGGAGCAGATGATCTTGAGGAACCAATTCTTCAATCGAAACAAATTCGTAAGCCTGCTGTTTTTCTCGATTCGAACGCAACATATGTAACACCCTTCCGAACGGTTTATTTACTATTATTATACAACATTAACGCGGTGTCGTGTTGAATTAAATTCACAAGAAAATAGCTGTCGAGACTTTCTCGACAGCCTGAGGGGCTTGTCGCCCCTCTTTGCTATTAGCAATACATCTCCGATTTAATTGTCCTTCCGCACCAGCAAGGCCACACTCTCCACATGCACGGTATGCGGGAACATATCCACCGGCGTGACCTCCACCGTCCGGTACCCGCCATCCTCCAGCACCCGCAGATCCCTTGCCAGCGTGCTCGGGTTACAGCTCACATAAACAACCCGCTCCGGCTTCATCTGAAGAATCGTCTCCAAGAGGCGCGGGTCGCAGCCCTTGCGCGGCGGGTCGACGACGATGACGTCGGCCTCGATGCCCTGCTCTTTCCAGCGCGGGATGACGTCCTCGGAGGCGCCGACCTCGAACTCGACATGTGCCATGCCGTTAAGCTCCGCGTTCGCGCGCGCATCCTCGATCGCTTCCTTCACGATCTCGACGCCGTACACCTTCTTGGCATGCTGGGCCAAGAACAGGGAGATCGTCCCGATACCGCAATAAGCGTCGATGACGGTTTCCTCCCCGGTTAACCCCGCATACTCCACCGTCTTCCCGTACAACACTTCGGTCTGGGCCGGGTTGACCTGGTAAAACGAACGCGCGGAAATGGCGAATTTCACGTCGCCGATATAGTCATGGATGACCTCGCGTCCCCACAGGACGCGGGTTACATCGCCGAAAATCACATTCGTCTTGCGTGTGTTGATATTCTGGCATACGCTCACGACAGCCGGCAGCTCCTCGCGGATCGCTGTGATCCACTCGTTCATGCGCGGGATGCGCTCGCCGTTCGTGACGAGCACGATCATCATTTCCCCGGTGGCAAAGCCGATCTTCACCACGACATGCCGCAGCAGGCCTTGTCCGCTCTCTTCATCGTAAGCGGTAATGCCGAGCCGGCGGCCGATGGCCTTAACGCGGCGCACCACTTCGTCGTTCTGTTCATGCTGGATCAGGCAGGTCTCCATATCGACGATCCGGTGGCTGCCCCGGGCGTAGAAGCCGCCGATGAGACCGCCCTCGGTCACGCCGATCGGCACCTGGGATTTATTGCGGTAGCGCCAAGGCTCGTTCATGCCGAGCGTTGAACGGACGATGATGCCGGCTTCCGGCTCTTGATGTAGTCCAGTGCCGATGTCTGCGCCCGGTTCATCATGTAGTCCGGTGCCGCTGATATCGTCGCCCGGCTCTTGATGTAGTCCGGTGCTGATGTTGCTGGCCGGCTCATGATGAAGCCCGGTGCTGTTGTTTCGGTGATCGCCGCTGACTTGCGCTTCGCGATCCGACTCGTTTTGACCAGCAGCCGCGGCATCAGCCTGCCCACTCAAGCCACCCGCTGCCGGGGAAGCTCCTTCAACCCCGCTCCCCTCGCGCGCCACCCGCAGCTTCCCGATCCGCTCCAGATTGTCGATCACAAGCTGCCGCTTCCATTCCAGCTGTGCGGTGTAATCCATATGCTGCAGCTGGCAGCCGCCGCACTGGTCATAGATCGGGCAAGGTGGAGCAATGCGGTGCTGGCTGCGCTCGACAAGCTCCAGCAGCTTGGCGTACCCGTACTGCTTCTTCGTCTTGAGCACCTTCGCCCGGACCTTCTCGCCCGGCAAAGCTCCCTGCACGAACAGCGTATATCCTTCGACGCGGCCGACGCCCTCGCCGTCATGGGTCATCCCGATAATCTCGAGGATAACCTCGTCATTCTTCGCCACCGGCAGATCGGCGATGGCCGCCGAGGCTGCGGCCGGCTTGCTGCTGCGGCGCGAATCGCGCCCGCTGCGCTTTTTATTCATGATGTGACATTCACTTCTTTCCGCTTTAGCTTCTATATCGATCCATACGTACGGTTACTCGTCTTCTTCATCTATTCCCATATCGCCCGGCATCCATAATATCTCCCATGCGAGGAGACCCATGAGACTCCCGAACGAGTTGCTTCTCCCGGGTACAACAAAAAGCTCCCCCAAGGGAGCTTGCCCGCGAAAGCTCCGTCCATCATTATACGGGAGCTTCCTTCCATATTCAATCGGCATCGCCTGCAAATCCAATCATTTACTTACAAGAGCCGGGAGACGGATGCGTTGAATCGGCAGAAGCCCCCGGCTAGCATCCGCACAAGACCGCACAGACCCGGGCACGAACATCATACGCCGCTTACGCCATTCACTCAACGCCAAATGTCACGCCATCCCTTGCTCCATTCACTCAACGCCTAACGTACAGCCAACCCTTAGCCTATTTACTTGGCACCACCCGGCACCTCATGTCCTGCCGGCATCAAGCAAAAATCCGCAGATGCTGCGGCAAAATCCGGAACGTGCCCGGCAGCATGCCGCCAAACTCGCCGTCCAGGTTCAGCTGCACCTGTCCCGGTGACGTAACCTCCATGTAGTCGGTGCGGAAATGCACCACCTTCTTGTCGTTCACATGCTCGCCGCGCAGCGCGAGCGTGGCTACACGCACGAACTCCGCCAGGTTGCACTTGCGCAGGGCAATGACGTCGAACAGGCCGTCGTCAATGCTGGCGCCCGGCGCGAGCTTGTCGAAGCCGCCGACCGAGTTGCTGTTGGCAATGAGGAACACCATGAACTCGTCATGAATGATCTCCTGCCCGCTGGCTTGGATGATGAGCTCCTGCGGCGTGAGGCTGACCATTTTCTCGATCCCCTTCAAATAATACGCCAGCTGCCCGATCATCGTCTTTAGCTTGCTCGGCACCTCATACGTAAGCTCCGTCAGCGTACCGCCCCCGGCGATATTAATGAAGTAGCGGTCATTCGCCTTGCCGACATCGATCGGTCGGGTTTCGCCCCGGATCACCAGGTCGCAATACTCCTCCCAGTTCCTCGAGATGCCGAGCGCACGGGCGAAATCATTCGTCGTCCCCAGCGGAAAAATGCCAAGCGGCGGCAGGTTATCCCTTCCCGCCATCCCGTTGATCACTTCATTGAGCGTGCCGTCGCCGCCGGCCGCAATCACAAGATCGTACCCCCGCTCCACGGCATCCGCCGCTTCACGGGTCGCATCCCCCTCCCCGGTTGTTGCATGGCAGGAGGTTTCGATGCCCGCGCTATCCAGACGGTGCAAAATATCAGCTAATCTTCGCTTCATTTCCTCCCGCCCTGAGGTCGGGTTATAAATTAATCTTGCATTTCTCATTAACGATACGCCACCTACTCATGATTTCAAGGATTGTATCATCAGATGGGCCTGGGACTCCATCCAGTGCGACAGCAGCGGATGCGGAAGCAGGGTTTTGCCGGAATAACGGCAAGCCAGCCCCTGAATCCTGTCCGGAATGACCACCTCTGTAAAATACCCCTCACTTAAAAAAAGCGGAGCCGCGATCACCTCGCAGCCGCGCTCCTTCCAATGCAATGCTTTCTCCCGGACATTCCCGGGGCTCAGCAGGGCATAATCGACGCTTGTGCCGCTTAAGGCGCCAACGCGCCCGGCAAGCCGGGACATGCCTTCCTCCCAGCGGCGGCGAAACCCATCATGCCGGCTGCCGTGTCCCACGAGAAGGATGACCTCCTTCTCCGGCTGAACGGACAGCTCGCTTACCTTATCCCACACCATGGCGGCGATGTCCGGATGATCGTCCATCGGCGTGCCGAAATGAACGGCGGCGCGGACCCGGAACGGCTCCAGGTCCGTCTCCAGCTCCGGAACCGCCTTCGCTCCTATAGCATAAGCTATTTCGTCGACATGTGTGCTGCCTGATGACACAAATAGCGGAATGACCACAATGTCCGTAACACCCTGGTCCTCCAAAGCCGTAATGCCGTCCTGAATCAGACGGCCCTCTACCAATTCCAAATATGAAGCTACGACCGGTATATCCATACGGGCGGCCAGCTTGCCGACGGCTTCGTCCACAAGCGACACCCATCCTGGTTCTCTGGAGCCATGACTGATCACGAGCACGCCCGGCTGTGCCATCATTAACGTCCGAGACGCTCCAAAGTCATTTTATACCCATCATTGCCATAATTCAAACAACGCTTCACGCGCGAGATCGTCGCGGTGCTGGCTCCCGTTTCGGCTTCAATCTGGTTGTATGTGCATCCCTTGCCCAGCATCCGAGCCACCTCGAGCCGTTGGGACAAGGACTGGATTTCGTTAACGGTGCAGAGATCGTCGAAAAATACATAGCATTCTTCCACGTTCTTCAAGGTTAATATAGCCTCAAATAATTGATCAATGCTCTTATCATTAAGTTTCTTCAGCTGCACTGAATTATCATCCCCTATTGTTACTGTGTATAACACTCGCACTCCCATTGTACCCGAGCGGGTACAGTCTTTTCAAGCATTAACGATTTCACGCACTACAGGACGACCATACATTATAATCTTTTGCCGTATAAATCTCTATCTCATTTATTCCCATAATCCGCAGCTGTCCCCTCACATCATTCCCTTAGGCATCCGCCCGATTCCGCTCCTATCCCGAAAATCGGGACAATAGCCTAAACCCATCGCCCGCCCGGAACATACAGTATAATATCTTAACTTACAAAGGAAAGTGATATGATGACTGGTCATTCGCACTATTATCACCGTCGACCTTCTTCCCAACGTCCTCCCCATCGCAGTACTTACCGCTCGCTGAACGAATCACTTCCCCAGGAATCGTCGCCGTACCCCGGCCTGGATTCCTACAGCGAGTATCCAGATGCTAATCCATCCGCTTTATATCCATACACCGATTCGGTTCCGGCCTTAGCGCCGGTACCCGGCACGGAAGCTACTGCTTCGTCGTTCGCGCCGTCCGACAATTCGAACGGCGGCCTCGGCGGCCTTCTCGGCGGAGGAGGCGGCAGCGGAAGCGGAGGATTAGGAGGCCTCCTCGGAGGCCTGGGTCTGAAGAACATGGGCGATGTGAAAAACATTATCGACCGGATGGGAGGCATTGACGGCATCGTCAACAATCTCGGCAAGGTTCAAAAGGTCATGCAGGGCTTCCAGCAGCTAGCGCCGATGGTGTCCCTGCTGGCAGGAGCGTTCAAGAAGAAAAACAGTCCGCCATCGGCTGATTACGCCGACGGCGGCGGGAACTACGAGTATTCGCCGCCAAGACGACGTTCATCCGGAGGCGGCAAACGCCGGACCGGCTCGCGCAAGTCGTCCGGCTCCAGCAAACGCAGACGCCGGCGGTAGCCGCCAGCGCCCTGAGGCGAGGGCAATGCAATCCCCCCGCAGAGCCCTTGTATGTAAGCGCAGGGCACCGTCCGGCTTGCCCCGATACAGACATGATAAGCGGCTGCAGCATATGACCGCTCCATGAACAGCTCCAGCCCTGGAAGCTTCAGGGCTGGGGCACTATTTTGCGCCAAGCAGAGCCTCAGAGCCTTTCGTCTAACGGATCATGAGGACTACGGGCTTGCAAAAGGTTTCAAATGGCGTGGTTCTTTTTGCGCGCGTGCACGTTCGC
This sequence comes from Paenibacillus ihbetae, assembly GCF_002741055.1. Taxonomy (NCBI): domain Bacteria; kingdom Bacillati; phylum Bacillota; class Bacilli; order Caryophanales; family Paenibacillaceae; genus Paenibacillus; species Paenibacillus ihbetae. The sequence continues at coordinate 2,240,297 of NZ_CP016809.1, forward strand.
TCTTCAACGCGACCAATTCTGATCCGAGCTGCTCTCCGCGTCGGATGAATGCTCGAGCGATTTTAACCGGAACCAATACGAGCCTCGAATGCCGGAGCGCAGCAGCATCATAATACTGCCGAGCAGATACAGCACCGTGGAGAAGCGTTTTGTCCCCGGGTAGAACATTAAGATGCTCCCTGTAATGAACAGCAAGCCGGTCAGCAGCTCGCTAAGCATCATCCCCGCCTCGAAGCGGCTGGTGACAGTGAGTCGGCGCTTTCGTGCCCGCGACAACCGGAGCAGCCGGCGCAGCCTTCCGGTATTTCCAATCAGGCCCAGGTGCCGTTTTCTATGATGTTTGCCTTGTTGATTCGGACCGGATACCATCGCAACTCCCTCCTCAGGAAGCTTTACCCGTGATGGACCATCCATAAACCCCGGCAGCCAAGCACCCGAAGGGGCGTACGCCGAACGAAATCCTTGACGATTAAGGCCCGCTAGCCTGATCCTGGTTTCGTCTTTGGGCTTGTCTCAAGCCAAATAGAGCTTTTCACCCGGCGCATCCTTTCCCCTGCATGCATTTGGGTTAACCCCGTCATTTTCCAGCAGCTCCATTATTTAAACCACCCTCTGCGTATAAACCACATCACCATGCCGCCGCCGAGCAGGAACATCAGAACGAGGACGGCAAAGTAACCATACCTCCACTGCAGCTCCGGCATTACTTCGAAGTTCATGCCATAGATACCGGCGATCAGGGTCAGCGGCATGAAGATCGTCGTGATCACGGTCAGCGTCTTCATGATTTGATTCATCCGGTTCGAATTCAGGGAGATGTAGCTGTCGCGCAGATCGGCCGTCATCTCGCGATTGGTCTCGATCATGTCGGACAGCTTGAGCAGGTGGTCATAGATATCGGAAAAATACGCAAGATGCACATGATGCTTCATATGCTGCGAGTTGATAATCCGGTAGAGCAGATCCCGCATCGGGACAACCGTCCGCCGGAGGCGAAGCAGCCGCGAGCGTAGGGCAAACACCTGATTCATCAGCTCCTCTATCGACTCCCGTTCTCCTTCGTTCTCCAGATCGGCCAGCTCGTCCTCGATCGCGTACAAGCTCGGGAAATATTGATCCACCATCTTATCCATGATCGTATAAGCGGTGAAGCTGGGACCCTCCTCGCCAACCGATCCCTTCCTGGCAACCTCCACGACCCGATCCCAGGCATCATTTACCTCCGGCAGATTCTGCTGATGGAACGACACGACGAGCTTTGGCGCGAGGAACAGATCCACCTCCACCGCCTGGAGTGTACTCGGATGCAGTGCATGCAGGACGAAGAACTGCATTTCGCCGTAATAATCCAGCTTGGGGCGCTGGAGAAAATGCAGGCAATCCTCAATAGCCAGCGGATGGAAATGAAAATACGTCTCCAGCATCCGTGCCTCCTCCGGCGTCGGCTCGCTGAAGTCCACCCAGACCCAGGCGTACTCCGCCATATTCAACTCGGCCAGCGGCAGTCCCAGCACCGGCTCATAGCTCGGCGTGATGGCCAACGTGCGAATCATAGGGCGTCCTCCCCTCTGTACATATGTAATCGTCTATTAAAAAAAGCCAATCGTATGCTGATTGGCTCCACATCTATCCGTTATCTATCTGATAAGTAAGTATTGGTTCTAGAAGAAAATTGTAAAGATAAGTCCCGCCAGCACAGCCGTAATCGGAATCGTAATGAACCAAGTTACGACAATCCGCCCTGCCAGGGACCATTTCACGGCGGAGAAGCGTTTCGCCGAGCCTACGCCGAGTATTGCCGAAGTAATCGCATGGGTCGTACTGATCGGCAAATGAAGCAGTGTCGCCGAGAAAATAACAGACGCTGCCGAGAAATCTGCGGCAAATCCGTTAATCGGCTCGATTTTGAAAATTTTCGTTCCCATCGTCTTGATGATCTTCCAGCCGCCGATCGAGGTACCCAGCGCCATTGCGGTTGCGGCCGCCAGCTTAACCCAGAACGGAACTTCCATCTCCGAGAGATGACCGGAAGTTACGAGAGCGAACGTAATGATCCCCATCGCCTTCTGCGCATCGTTCGTGCCGTGCGTGAAGGATTGGAGCGCCGCCGTAAAGATCTGCATCGTACGGAAGCCTTTGTTTACGGTATGCGGGCTGCGTTTGGCGAAGATCACTTTGAGCAGCTGCATCACCAGATAACCGATTACGAATGCGATGATCGGCGAAAGGACAAGCGCCAATACGATATCCGTAAAGCCGCCGTAATTCAGCTTATCGCTTCCCGCTCCGACGAAGACCGCACCGGTCAATGCACCGATCAGGGCATGCGAGGAGGAAGAAGGCAAGCCGAACCACCAGGTCACGAGGTTCCAGATAATCGCGGACAACAGCGTTGCGATAACAACCTGGATTCCGTTATCCAGCGTAGCGGGGTCTGCAATGCTGCCGCCAATCGTTTTGGCAACGCCTGTGAACATCATCGCACCGACGAAGTTCATCGAGGCTGCAAGCAGAATGGCAACTCGCGGCTTCAAAGCCCGGGTCGACACCGATGTGGCAATGGCATTAGCCGTATCGTGAAACCCGTTAATAAAGTCGAAGGCGAGTGCCAGGAAAACAACGAGAATGATTACGATATCCATAGTTCAGGACTCCCTTACGAGTTACGCATAATGATGGATTCCAGCATATTCGCCACGTCTTCGCAGGTGTCCGTGGTCGTCTCAAGACGCTCATAGATCTCTTTCTTCTTGATCAGCAGAATCGGATCGGAAACGGTCGCGAACAGATCCTTGATGCAGATACGCAGCAGCTCGTCGCCCTGGTTCTCCAGATCGTTCAAGCGGATCGTGTATTCGCGGATCGCCAGAAGTTTTTTCTGCGAGAGCAAATGAATGGCTTTCTGAATTTCGTAGGCCGATTGACGAAGAATTTCTGCAAATTGCACGATATATTCATCAGGCTGTCCGAGCTGGTACATATAAAACCGGGATGCGGTGGCCTCCAGCCCATCCATCACATCGTCCATGCTGGTTGCCAGGTCCATGATGTCGTCTCTTTCGATCGGCGTTATAAATGTTTTGTTGAGCTCCGTGATGATCGTATGGGTATAGGAATCGCACTGGGACTCAAATTTTTTCATTTCATTGGCGAATTCTAGCACATCCTGAAGATTGGAAACGTGCTGTGAAAAATAATCTGCGGCTTGAACCACCGTGTCGGCCATATTCTCCAGGCATTGGAAAAATATATCCTTTTTCTTCATTTTCATACTCTTTAACCCCTTTACCGGATAAATTGCCGCGAACGAAAGAAAAGATAGACAACCTTGAATATCTTATCACATCCGCCGCAGGGTGTGTATAGAAAACTAACACTCAAAAAAGTAAGAAACTAACAAGGAAGCGCATCCCTAGGCTATTCCACACCTCTATGCCTGATACTTAACATCCCCGTAAAAGGATATATTATCCCGCCGCCCATGAATTATGGATTGGATATGCTCACATGGCTCTCAAATGACGGAGAGTTAGGCACAATGTTGAAATATGTCGTTCCCGGAACAAGCGCCACCTCTGCTCCGTCCTTGACGAACCGGATCGCATCATTCGCGGCTCTGACCCACTGCCCCCGGATCACCTCGCCCCGTTGGAACAGCATGGCCTCGCCCCCGGTTTCTACATCCACGGCTAGACGCCCTATATCATCCAGCACTTTATGGTCGGCTCCGAGCACGATCACATTGGCAGCTTCCAGCTGCTCATTGTTGTTAAGATCGACATGGGGAGACCCATTGATGGATCGCTTATACGTGCTCGTTGCTTCATCGTATTCATAGGAAACCACATAACTGTTCAGCAAAAAGGTAATGTCCACCTTGCCCGCGGCTTCTCCGGCTGCCTCCGTTTGGGACCCCGCTTCGCTGCCTGCATTCCCGGCATTTGCCGATTGTCCTGCACCGCCTGCGCTGTTCGCAGATGCTGAAGATTGCTCCGCATTGCTTGTATTTTCCGCAGCATCAGCAGATGGTTTCCCGCTATTCGTCGTTCCGTCTCGCTGTGTCGAACCCTCCGTGCCGTCCGCAGTTCCACCGGAGGATGGGGTGTCATCGGTGCTATTCGTACCCTCGGTGCCATTCGTTCCACTCGTGCCTCCTGCAGGCTCTTCCGCAAGGAAGCTGTATTGCGGAACCTGAACCTGCTGATCATAGCCAAGCTTGGCGGCTGCCTCACGCAGCTTCTCATCGCTGGAGTACAGATTATGCGGTGCCTTGCGGTCCTTCGCTCTCCAGAAGAAAGCACCGGCATTGCCGATTTCGTCAAGATCCTGCTTCCCCTGCTTCTGAATGATCGAATAAGCCTCCGGGCTCCCGCCGGCATGAACCAGAACGCCGCCATAGCTCTCGCCAAGACGGATCAGATAAGGACGAATGCTGCGGATCGGTCCAATCTTCTCGATGCCTGCCTGGCTTTGAAAAATCCCGATCAATCGCGTAATGCCGCCCTCGGCCAATACTTCGTATACGATATCGGCTTGGCTCAGACCCGACTGCGGCCGTGCCGCCGGCGCGTTATTGATCATGACCGCCAGCGGTCGCTGCGTGACCGGCGCCTCAACCGCCAGACCGGTTAAAGGCGCCGTATACGGAGCCGGTTCCGGTGCCGCCGGCTCCGGCACATCCTCAGCCGGAGGCTGTACCGGACTGTGCACCTCGGGACCCTCTACCGGCTCCGCCTGCGGCTTCCCCCCGCAGGCAGACAATGCGAGGACGGCCGCAATCGCCATGAAGCTTGTCCTCCATACAAACTTGCCAAGTCGATGTTTACTGCGCATATCATTTCCCCCTATGGACTCTCCCAAATACTTATTACCCGAAATTTCCAACCGACAATTCAACTTTAATTTACATTTAATCACAAACGCCACGCTTTGTCTGTAATAAAGAACCAATCCTGTGACGGGTGGATTCATCAGCCTGGTTGAGAGAATGAGTGTAATGTTTCAGTCTCTTTTGAGGGCTATGAAATGCTACGGCTTTATTGGGAGGAGGGTGAATGCAACGCTTGAGCCTATTATGAGGGAGAACGCAACGCTGGGCCTACTATGAGGGAGAATGCAACGTTCACAAATTTGTGATTTTTATCACATTGTATTGTGAATTAATTCACGTATAATGAAAGTGTAAGAAAGGTGATCACTTAAAATGCTAACGAAAAATAACTCAATTAAGGAGTGGTTCATATGTTTAACAATTGGCTGAGAACAAATAAAGTGGCAATGTGGCTGCTGACCTTCATCCGGGTTTACATCGGTTACGAATGGATGGTGGCCGGCTGGGGCAAATTGACCGGCGGCTTCGAGGCTGCAGGCTTTCTGCAAGGCGCGATTGCCAAGGCGACCGGCGACCATCCCGCCGTACAAGGCTGGTGGGCGGCCTTCCTCGAGCACGCGGCCCTGCCGGGCGTAAAGATCTTCAACGTTATGGTACCGCTCGGTGAATTCCTCGTTGGCCTTGGGCTGATCCTGGGTACCTTCACCACCTTCGCCGCTCTCATGGGCATCGTGATGAACGCCGCGTTCCTCTTCTCGGGCACCGTAAGCACGAATGCACAAATGCTGTTGCTGCAAATGTTCATCCTGGTTGCTGCGGCGAATGCCGGTAAAATCGGCCTCGACCGCTGGGTAATCCCTTACCTCCGCGGCCTGTGGAACAAATGGACGCACAAAACGGCCCACCATGGCGACACAACGCCAACGCCGCTGAAGAAGCAAACCGCTTAATCGGCTGCGACCTTAATTAGACAGCATCCAAGTGATGGAGAACCTTGTGTTCTTCATCACTTTTTTGTATGACCGGATCGCATTCCAAAACGCACAGGCATAAGCCAGGCTGAAATGAATACTGTATTTTAATACGGATTTTTGTAAATATACATTGACATCCATTTTCTTAGCGTGAGCCAAATCCTTTGATACATTCACGCTATCCGCGGTAATTATTTTCATTTTCGCAAAAATCCGAAAACAAAATAAAGAATGATTATTCATGGAGGAGTGGTGTTGGATGTGGATGAACTGGCTTCAGACAAGCAAAATCGCAATGTGGGTATTGACGATGATCCGGATATGGCTCGGGTATAAGTGGCTGACCGCTGGCTGGTCCAAGCTGACGGGGGGCTTCGATGCCAGCGGCTTTTTGAAAGGAGCGATCGCCAAATCAGCCGGTGAGCATCCGCCGGTGCAGGGGTGGTGGGCGGCTTTTCTGGAGCATGCGGCCCTGCCGGGCGTAAAATTCTTCAACATCATCGTCCCGCTTGGGGAGTTTCTTGTCGGGCTCGGTTTAATCCTCGGTACGTTTACCACCTTTGCCGCGCTCATGGGACTGGTGATGAATTTTGCCTATCTCTTCTCCGGCTCGATCAGCACGAACGGTCAGCTGCTGCTGCTTGAATTCCTTCTTATCCTGTCTGCAGCCAATGCCGGGAAGATCGGGCTGGACCGCTGGCTTATGCCTTTGCTCAAACGGAAGTTTGGCCGTCAAATGAATGTCAGTCATCATGAACCTCTTATGAATAATCAGACCGCTTAGCCGCGTAACCCTGTGTGCTCCACTTACGAGCCCAGGGTTATTTCTTTTTTGAATTAAATTATGATTTTTATCACAAATGTGATTTTAATCACATATATTGTGATTTGTTTCACTTATAATGAAATCAGAAAGAGATGATCATCTTCCTCCCTCATCCCGGCAGCACCCATAAAGTCGGTTGAGGGCAAGCAACAACAATAGACTTAATAAAAAATCTTCATCCCAAGGAGTGGTTGATATGTTTAACAATTGGCTGAGAACAAACAAAGTGGCAATGTGGCTGCTGACCTTCATCCGGGTCTACATCGGTTACGAATGGATGGTGGCCGGCTGGGGCAAGCTGACCGGTGGATTTGAAGCGACAGGCTTCCTGCAAGGAGCCATTGCCAAGGCGACCGGTGACCATCCCGCCGTACAAGGCTGGTGGGCAGCCTTCCTCGAGCACGCGGCCCTGCCGGGCGTAAAGATCTTTAACTTCATCGTCCCGCTCGGTGAATTCCTCGTCGGCCTCGGGCTGATCCTGGGTACCTTCACCACCTTCGCCGCTCTCATGGGCATCGTGATGAACGCCGCGTTCCTCTTCTCGGGCACCGTAAGCACGAATGCGCAAATGCTCTTGCTGCAAATGTTCATCCTGGTTGCTGCGGCGAATGCCGGTAAAATCGGCCTCGACCGCTGGGTGATCCCTTACCTCCGCGGCCTGTGGAACAGATGGACGCACAGAACGACCCGCCATGACGGCGGCACAACGCCAACGCCTTTGACAAAGCAAACCGCTTAACCGGCATCCGCTGATGCAGGGACGAGGGAGTTGGTAAAAGGCCACAGAGTAACATGCATTACTCCCCGCCCGCACCCAAAGCCCGGCTTGGCTTCTCAAGCCGGGCTGCTTTGTGCTTCCTGGGGCGGCTTACAACCTACGGAGCGGAGCCGGTGCACCTGCAGGGAGGAACCCCGTCTCGGAGCAGCGACAGCGGTCGCTCTTTGGGAGCCCTTTGCTACCTTTACACAATATACATTCGGGCAAAGGGCGGACAACAAGCGAGCGAGTGACGGGGGGACCGGACGACACCCCAAGTGCATCGGCCCAAGCTCCCGCTCCCCCTCCCCGCTCGCACCCAAAGCCCGGCTGGGCTTCTCAAGCCGGGCTGCTTTGTGCTTCCTGGGACGGCTTACAACCAACGGAGCGGAGCCGGTGCACCTGCAGGGAGGGCCCCCGTCTCGGAGCAGCGACAGCGGTCGCTCTTTGGGAGCCCTTTGCTACCTTTACACAATATACATTCGGGCAAAGGGCGGACAACAAGCGAGCGAGTGACGGGGGCTCCGGACGACACACCCAAGTGCATCGGCACATGCTCCCGCTCCCCCTCCCCGCCCACACCCAAAGCCCGGCTGGGCTTCTCAAGCCGGGCTGCTTTGTGCTTCCTGGGGCGGCTTACAACCTACGGAGCGGGCCGGTGCACCTGCAGGGAGGGCCCCCGTCTCGGAGCAGCGCAGCGGTCGCTCTTTGGGAGCCCTTTGCTACCTTTACACAATATACGTTCAGGCAAAGGGCGGACAACAAGCGAGCGCAGAGACGGGGGTTCCGGACGACACCCCCAAGTGCACCGGCCCAAGCTCCCGCTCCCCCTCCCCGCCACACCCAAAGCACAATAAAGCCGGGCTTGATCGCCAAGCCCGGCTTCCTTTTTTTATTGAAATGACCAGCAGTTCAAGCTCAAACTGCCATATTGATAAGATTGAAACAACCGTTCCGCCTTGCGGCCGTTATCGGCGGCCCCCATGGCATAGAACAGGGGAACCAGATGCTCCGTCCCGTAAGAAGGTACGGCTTCGCGGGCATGAGGCGCTTTCTTGTCATACGCGAATAACGATTGGAGATTCCACGTCTCCAGCTGCTCCGCGATCCATTCATCAAACTGGACCGCCCAATCATCAGGCTCGTCGCTCGGATGCACCATCCGCAGATTGTGCACGAGGCCGCCGCTGCCGATGATAAGGATACCGTCCTCACGCAGATCGGACAGCATCGCGCCGATGGAGTACTGCTCGCTCGGCGAGCGCTTGGAATCGATGGATAGAGCAACGACGGGGATATCCGCATCCGGATACATTTTGCGCAAAATGACCCAGGCCCCATGATCCAATCCCCTGCCGGTAACCGGTTTGGCATGAAGATTGCCTGCCTCGAAGCGCTGCATGATCTGATTCGTCAGCTCCGCGCTGCCTTTGGCCGGATAGGTGATCTGGTACATCTCCTCGGGAAATCCATAAAAATCATGCATTGTGCCATGCTCGGCATCGTCAGTCAGGCGCTGATCCGGATCATCCCAGTGAGCTGAGAATACCGCAATGCCGCGGGGCTTCGGCAGTTCCCGTCCCAAACGTGCGAGGAAACGGGTATACTCGTTGTCCTCCAGCGCCATCATCGGCGAACCGTGTGCAATAAATAGAGCAGGTAACGTCATGGATGCCACCTCCAGCTTCAAAATCAAGGGACAACTCTATTGTACCGTTATTCTGCCCAATATGCCAAATATCTTCCTCAAATGCTCCAATGCTGCCACTCCTGCTGAATATGCTCTTGCTCCTCCAGCCAATCCCGGGTTCGCTTCAGCAGCAGCTCGCGCTGCGGGCCTGCAGAATACGTATGATCCGCCTGAAAAATAATCTCCTTATCGCACCGGCCTTCCGAGCGCATCCAGAACACCTTTTGATACAGAAAAGCATAGTCCACCGGGATGATATCATCCGAGGTGCCGTGGACGACCAGGACATTGCCCGTAAATTTCAGAGCCTCTTGGAACGGCTGACCCTGCGCCAATGACTCAAAAAACACCGGGGTGAACGAGTACCCCAAATAATCGGCGGCACCCGATTGAACGGCGGTGTCATAAACGTCGCGGCCCGTGATCTTCACAATGTCGTTAAAAGGATAGCCTACCGCCGACCACAGCACGAGATTCTTCACCCGGCGGTCCCGCACGGCGGTCTGGAGCGCGACCGCGCCGCCCAGACTGTGGCCGATCAACGTAATTCGCTGAGGGTCGACATCGGTGCAGCTGAGCGCATAGTCCAGAACGGTCCGCGTCTGGGCGATCATCGACTCCAGTCCCTCGCTGCCGTAGCTCCCCGAGCTTTCGCCGCAGCCGATATAATCGAACCGGATGACCATATGCCCGTCTTGGGCGAGCTCACGCGCGGTTTTTACGAACAGGCGGTCAACCCCGATACGGCTCCCCACAAATCCGTGACAAATAATAATCAGCGGCACCCGGCGGCTGCCCGCATCCGCCTCCTTCTGCGGATAATGTATCGTTGCTGTCAGCTCCTCTTGACGATGCCGGATCGTAATTTGACGCTCCATTCTAATTCCTCCCCGCGAAATCAGACGCTTTTTAGATACTATAACAATTCCGATAAGTTTAATATGAATTAATTAAGCTTATCTTAGCATCATGATGCGCGGGTTGTCAACGTGCGATAAATCGGATCCAAAAAGGTGGCTGCTGCTCGATTCGGTAATTCCCCGAATGCTGGCTAACACCGGGGGTTGCCGTAGTTATCAATGGTTACCGGGGGACCTTGGTACCTGGGGGTACCGTGAGTTACCGAGGGTTACCGTAGTTGCCGGAGTACCTGGCGTTACCGGGATTACCGGAGGTTGCCGGCGGTTTAACGGGCTAACACAGGCCTTTTGCCGGATTCACCTGAATAGCCGGACCATGTGGTTGGCGTCTAATGCCGCCTAAGCCGGATTTACGTTTTCGCTCGAGGATTCAAAGGACTCCCTTCGTATGTCTGGTACATCCTTATCCTTGAGCCTTATCTTGCTTGTATCCTGCTGATATCCTGCGTCCTACTCATAGCTTTGGCGGAACATCGCATGGGTCTCCTCACGGCCGTCCCAGCCATTCATCCAGTTCTCCCCATCTGCCCCGTCGTTCCATAACGACGGATCCGACATTCCCGTCTGATCCGGATGCACGGCGTCTCGCGCGGTTTCAGCGCCTTCCTGTCCACCGGAGGCATAGTCCGGGTCAATCTCTACGGCGTATCCGGAGGATACGGTTTCATTCTCGTTATACGGATCGTTATAGTAAGCACTCATCTGAAAATCCTCCTTCTGCCCCGCATGGCGAGGTGCTGTATGGTCATTTCCGAATGCTTATTATTGTGAAATACGAAAGGCCGAATTATACCCCCGCTCCCAAATATGCAAAAATACCAGCAAGCCATGCAAAATACCAGCAGCACATGCAAAATACCAGCGACGCAACGAGAAGCAGAGCCCTGATTCTTAGGATACTGCGGCATTGGCACCATGAAGCTTTGGAGCCCTGCTATATAAAAAAATATCCCCCTTCAATTGACGAATTGAAGGGGGAATAACTGTTCAGGGTAAGATACTCGCCGTAACTTGTTTTCAACCGGCGTACCGTGAGTGTGCTTCCTCATGGCCTTATCCATGAATAAAGATGCAGATCGGGCAGCAAGCTTTTCCAGTCTAGAACTGCTTGTTAACCGGATAAAAACGCCTCACTTCTTTTTCCCAACCTCAATAGATGCCTTTATCCTGCAAAATCCGCAAAGCAATGTCGGCCGCCTTACTCCCGCTCGCTTGATCTTCATGACGAATATTCGTTGCAAAAAAGTAGACGTTGCCCCCGTTCTCGACGTAACCGACAAACCAACCGTTCGTGTTCTTATGATGAACCGTTCCAGTGCCGGTCTTGCCGAACAGGCGGGCACCGCCCCGCTCCTGCAGCTGGATCGCTTGCTTCACCGTCTCGATATGCTTATCCTTGAATCCGAATTGGTTCGTATAGAGCGCCTTCAGCAATTGAACCTGTTCAACGGGCGATATCGCTAATGAGGACTCCAGCCAGAACGGCTCGGACTTGCCGGATAGATCGGCATTGCCGTACCCGATTCGCTCAAGATACCCCTGCAGCTCGCCGCGGCCCATCCGGTTCTCCATCGCTTGGAAATACCAATTGACCGAGCTCGCCATTGCCGTAAACAGGTTATGGTCCTGGTTCCATGCATCGTACGGATAAATTTGGCCGTTCCATTCGATGGTCGAGTGTTCATCCGCAATGGCACCTGATTCAAGCCCGAATAAAGCGCTGTAGATTTTATAGGTGGAGTCCGGAGACACTCTCCGCGTGCTCTGCGATTCATTGTAGATGCGATATTGACCGGCATTCAAGTCATACAGCACGAACGATCCTTCATAATCCGAAAAATAGGCGCTCAAATCCTCGTATTCGGTACGTTCATCCGAAAAAACGTATCGCGAGTCGTTCCGGTTCACGGCCTCTGCAACGGGAAGCTGGCTTGCCACCATGAGAGTTGCAAGGGCAACGACCGCTAGACTCTTGATGTTTTGCCGCCTGGAGTCCGCCCGAAACCGGACAATCGTTTCGATCCGATGCCGGATCGGGCTCTTCGGGCCGACAAAGGGGCTCGCCAGCGGGAAAGGCGCCGACTGCGACGCCCGGCTTGCAAAGCGGAGAATCGTTTGTCCGTAATCGCCGTGGAAGCGTTCGTCCAGGGATTGCAGCACCGCATGATCGCAGGCGATTTCACGATCCAGCCTCATTTGCTTCAGGGCCATCCAGATGAGCGGGTTGAACCAGTAGATCGCTTGAAAGGCCACGATCCCGTAATTCGTAAGGTTATCCCTCGATTTCCAATGGTTCAATTCATGCAGCAAAATATATCGGATTTCATCCGTGGAAACCCAGTCCGTGCACCGGGACGGCAGCATCAGGCAGGGCTTCAGCGCCCCGGCCAGCATGGGCGATTGAACAAGCGGCGACTCCAGAACCACCATTTCCCGGGTGATATGAAGCTGCTGCTTGCACTGCTCCAATACGGCCAGCACTTCTTCATCCGATACGGGCCGGGCCGCGTTTTTCATCCGTCTGATATCCAGCCAAGCGCGCATGATCATCAGGGCAAAAACAAGCAAACCCGCGATCCATACGGCAACCGTCATGGTTTGCAGAAATTCCGGCGTTCCCCGGTTCACGGAGATGGTGAAGTCCTGAAGCATATTCGCATCGGCTGCGTCTTGGACCCCGGCCCCGGTTCCGGTAACGCCGGTGTCACGGTGCAGCGGGCCGCCCAAGACCGGAAACCACGATGAGAATTGAAATAAATGCCCCGGCATAAAAGGAATCGCTAACGCGAGCAATAGCAGCATCCAAATCCGGTAGTGCCACTTCGCGGTAAGCTGTTTTCGGAACACGGCTTTGATGCCCATCATTCCCGCAGCTGAAATACTAGATACGATACAGCCTGCGACCAACATCGAAAACAACATGTCGCCGCTCTCCCTTCTTCCTTCATGAGATACTACCACTATCGCATGACCCGGGCGATATATCAAATCAATCCCTCAAGGCCGAAAGCGCAGCTTCTGCTGCCTTAGCGATCAGCGCATTGTCGTACTCCGCATCCTGCGTATCCCGGCTCGATAAAACCGCGAGCACGACCGGATCGCCTTCCGGAGGCCAGACAATCGCGAGGTCGTTCCGCGTTCCGTAACTACCGGCCCCGGTCTTATCCCCGACGGCCCAGCCTTCGGGGACGGCCGCGCGAATCAGCTCATCGCCTGTCGTGTTGCCCCGCAGCATATCCGTGAGTATCGTTTGCTTGTCCTTTGGAAGCACATCGCCAAGGGCAAAGGCATTGAGCGAGGTCGCTAAAGCCCGGGCCGTGCTCGTATCCCGGTCATCCCCGGGCACGGCCTCGTTCAGCTCGGTTTCGTAACGATCGGCCTGCGTAACCGTATCGCCGATTTGCCGCAAAGCCGCTTCGAACCCCTCCGGTCCGCCCAGCTGCTCAAGCAGCAGATTCCCTGCCGTGTTGTCGCTATAGCGAATGGCTGCATCCATAATGTCCCTGAGCGTCATGCCCGTCGAAACATGCTTCTCCGTAATGGGCGAATAGGTCACGAGGTCCTCGGCGGAATAGGAGATAACCTCGTCGATCTCCTCGATGGAATTCTGCAGCAGCACTGCGCCCGAAGCCAGCGCCTTGAAGGTCGACGTATACGCAAAACGCTCATCCGCCCGGTAAGCGATCGTCTCCCCCGATCCCGTGTCGATGGCGTAAACGCCGAGCCTCGCGTCATATTCGTTCTCCAGGCTTTTGAACAAAGAGTCGGTTGCTGCTTCCACGGTCGGCGTCGGCGCGTCTTTCCCCATTTCAGCGGCTGGAGCTTCATTCTTCATGCAACCAACAAGTGTAAGTATAGCAGTTAGCATCATCGGTACTATGGTCCATTTCGGACGGGTCCGAAAATGATAGGAATGTTTTTCGTTTAACATATGCAATCCTCATTTCGGTTTGATCTAGATCCAAGTGTCCCCTTAACCCTCCTTTCCCGCGAACTGGATTACTTTTGTAATCCGTAACAACATACTACATTTGTAATCCGTCATTGTCAAATGCTCCCCCTAATCTCGTTTCGAAACGTTCGGTTATGCAAGTTGACCCTATTATTTTCAAAAAAAGAGAGCCCGTTCCGACCTTCAGAACGAACTCCCCTTGGCTATACAACTATCGCTTTATCCGCTGTTTTCGGGCCTCTACCGCTGGCTTGTCGTCCAAGCGTCGACGCTTTAGCATCATGCAGCAGTCATCATTACACCGCGCGCCGGGAGAGGCAGCGGCGAGACCGCTATTTCCGCTAAAAGCCATCGGTTACCGCTTGTCGGATTTCTCATTTAGCATATTGCGCAGCTCCTTGATTTCCTCTTCCGTTAGCGATTCCTCTTCGAAAAAATGAACAAGCATCGATTTCATCGTCCCGCCGTAGATGCGATTGAGAAACGACTTCGCCTCTGCCCGCTGACACTCGCTCTGGGAATACAGCGGCGTGAACGTGTACACTTTTTGATGCTGGTTGACGCCGACGACCTCTTTTTTGACCAGACGATCAAGCAAGGTACGGATCGTTTTCGGTTTCCAATCGGTTTTTTCCTGTAACGACTGTATGACCTCGCTGGCGGTACGCGGAGACTTCTCCCACAGCACGTTCATGACTTCCCATTCCGCTTCCGAAATTTTTGGCACTTGCTCAGGCACTTTCATCACTTCCCGATTTATTTTGACTCCGCCGCTGATTGAAGGGGCATGCCGCCATACCTTCGCGGTCCAATCCCGGATGGACACAATCGCTCCCGATCCGGCTGCTGATCTTAATATCGCATGTCTGTTGCGATTTTTCAAACCGGACGTTTTAGTTCCGGTTCTCTACATACCCCTTCACCACGGGAGCAGTTTTGCGAACGACGTAGCTGCTGCCGCCGCGCTCGCGCACGTCCTCGATCATGACGGCCATCAAAAAATCGAATCCTTCCGCGTCATACACGACGAACCACCCGTTCTCCTGCCCGCTTTCCGCTTTCGTTCGTTTCAGCTCTGCGGTGCCGGTCTTTCCCGCAATTTTGCGGCCCGGGATATACGCGCCGTGCCCTGTCCCTTTCGGATCATCGACGACCCTAAGCAGCATGCGATGGATGGCTTCGGCCGTATCCGGCGCCAGAACCCGCTCCCCCTGCGCTTCCCCCTTAAGCTCCTTGCCTTCCTTAACCCCCCTTTCTTCCTTAAGCTCCAATACGGGGGCAATCAGCTCCCCGTCGTTGATGAACGGGGTGTAGGACAGAGCCAAATGCAGCGGGCTCATCTGGACTTCCCCTTGACCATAGGAGGAATCGGCCAGCAGGATTTCGTTCGTGATCCCATCGTTGGACAGGCTGGCCTTCGGGAACGGATAGTCAATCGGCAACGCCCGGCCGAACCCGAATTTTTCAGCCTCTCTGGTGAAATCGTCCGCGCCCATCTCGAGCGCTTCCTGCGCCAAATAAATATTGTCGGAATTGACGATCGCGTCCGTAAGATCCTCGACGGGAACGTCCCTCACCCGTTTTACATAGTAGCTGCCCCAGCTGCCGTCCTTGGCCCACCGCAATCCCTCGATCGTTTTGACCTCATCGACGGAGCTCACGCCAAGCTGCAATCCGATGGAAGCGGTAATCGGCTTAAACACCGACCCCGGAGCGTACAGCTTCGTAAATCGGTTCAATAGCGGCTTCTTGGGGTCTTCGTTCCACGATGTCCACTGCTCCTCCGATAACCCTTGGATGAACAGGTTCGGATCGTATGCCGGATTGCTGACCAGCGCCAAAATCTCCCCCGTCCGCGGATGAATGGCTGCCCCCGTTCCCGCGTCACCATCCAGCGAGTGATACATCGATTCTTGCAGATCGGCATCGATGGTCAGGCGGATGTCCTCGCCGTTTACCGGCTCGACCTTCGCCAGCGTCTCACGCACCATACCGTCCGCCGCGACGATCGAGATTTGGACGCCGTCCTTTCCTCTAAGCCGGTCGTCGTACATTTGTTCGAGTCCGGCTTTTCCGATCACGTCATCGGTTTCCAGGTTTTTGTCCTTATGCTTCTCCATATCCTCCGCCGTGACTTGCCTGATATATCCGGTCAAATGGACAGCCGCTTCCCCGTAAGGATAAATCCTTGCGCTCTTGTCCCGTTTCGTTACGCCCTGTAAATCGCTGAGATCAAGGCCGGCCCGATCCCCCGTTGCATTGACGATCGGCACGAACACATTATCCTTGACCCATGATGCTGCAAGCTTTTCCCGAATGAACGATTCCGGAACCTCAAGCCTTCTCGCTAGCTCGGCGATCGTCTTCTCCCCGGCCTCTCCAAGTTCCCCCGGCACGATCCCGATCACTTCAATGCTTCCGTTCACGGCAAGCCCGTTGCCCGACCGGTCATAGATTTCCCCCCGCCTCGATTGCAGCGTGCGAACCGTCACCTTATCCCCTTCTTCCATCGATGGGAAGAGCAAGGATGGCTTCCAATCCACCTTCCATTCGCCCGTCTCCTGGTCCCTCGCCACGCGCATGGCCCCTTCAACGTCAATCGGGCCTGCGCTCGTATCCATCTTAAGCTGATAAGCAAACGTCTTTTCGCTTAATCCGTCGTCATTCGCCGGCTCGCCGGCTTGAGGCAGCGCGGTCACGCTCAGATTGCTCATGCCGATGCCCTCGTAAATGGAACGGTAGCGAGCCGCGAATGTCTCTACGGAAGCCGTCTCTTTTGCCGTTCCCGAGACCAGCTCGTACATGGCTTCATATTGTCCCTGCTGCCAGAGCCCGATGTAGCGATCGAACACGTCTTCCGGCAGGGTCTCTTTCTCTTTGCAGCCCGTAAACATGATCAGGATGAATAGGATACAGCCCGCATATCGAACAAAACGCATGAAATCCCCTCTTTTCCGCTGCTTGATAGGATGGCAGCCCTTAGATTTGAGCTTGCCGAAGTTTCCGGCTCTCTTGTTACTGCCTTTTCAAATGCATTCCCCCAAACGGATTACTAATGTAATCCAAATTGAATACTACATTTGTAATCAAAATGTGTCAATAACTCGATTTGATCGTTGCTAATGGGAATCCCGTCACGGTTCGCTTCCCGCGATGGACGTTTTGGTTGCGGAAATGGTTGCTCGGGTGATGGTGGTTCGACAACGTGGCTCGCCAACGAAGGCACCTCGTTGGTGGCTCCACATTGTTCGCTCAATGACACAGTCGGTAGCTCCATAAACGGAAGCTGGACGACTTCGGCTCGATGACATGGCTCGGCAACGGTGGCCAAACAACGAAGGAAAACAGATTCTCCCTTGTAGGCAGGGGCGCGTATTGTTCACACCTCCTCACGGCAGGCACATGCGGGTAGATTGGATCGACTATCTTGCATTGCAAGTCAACCCATGCTAAGATAGGTTGCATAACAAGGTAGTGGTTAATGTAAGGTAATCGCCAGCCGAGGGGACTCCTTGAAATCGGGATTCTCTGCCGTACCCAAGTACCTTGCATAGCAACCCACCTGGAAAAGGAGACCATCTATGACAACTCAGAGCCAGATGCTCAAGGGCATTCTCGAAGGCTGCATCCTGGCGCTTATGGAGCACCGGGAAGTGTACGGTTACGAGCTCAGCACCTTGCTGGAAAACAGCGGGCTGACGTTTGTAAGCGAGGGCAGCATCTATCCGCTCCTGCTTCGTATGCAGAAAGAAGCATTAATCGAAGGCACCCTGCGCTCCGAGCCGGGTGCAGGCGGACCACCGCGCAAATACTACAGGCTGACCGACAAAGGACAGGAGACACTAAAGCAATTCAAGCAGCATTGGGGAACGCTTAAAGAGAGCGTGGACTTTATTTTAACTTCCGGAGGACAACAAGCATGAACATTAAACAGATGATTAAAGAAAACAACCGGCTTCAGGATGCAATGACACCCGGCAATTTGTCATATTATCAGGACATGGTTGTCTATATACGAAGCAGTTCCGTCAATGAAGCCAAGGGCGAGGAGCTGCTGCTGGAAATCGGCCAGCATTTGCTGGATGCCCAAGCTAAAGGAAAGACTGCGGAAGAAGTCTTCGGCAGCGATCCGGAAGCCTATTGCAAAGACCTGGTGGAGCAGCTCCCGCCAATGAAGGGCCTTAACAAGCTGCAGCTACACGTTATGATTCCATGGATCGCATTGACTTGGTTCTTTTTCGTGCAGGCAATCGCCGGGTTTATTGTCACTTGGACGGGAGGTCCGGTCGAGCGGATGACGCAGGTACGGGTTTCAACGCTGGTTCTCCTGGCCGGAGGCTCCTACGTGTTGATTCAACTGGTAATGAAATGGATGAAGAACGGAACGTTCCAGCCGGAAGAAGAGCGGCGCAAAATCAATTTCCGCCATATGGGCATTTACGTCGTCATCGCTGTAGTCATTCTTGTCGGCGGCGTATGGCTGGGACGGCTCCTCCCTGTGCTTCATATTCAGCCTTGGGTCAGCCTTGTCATTTTTGTCATCGGGCTCTTGGGAACGAAGCTGCTTTTTTCGAGCAAATAAGGCAAAATCGCCGCAATTTCGTTATAGTTCATGAAGATTTTTTTAATATTTTCCAAAAATATTGTAATCCAATGTCCATCGGAAGGTGGTAGGATAAGGGTAATGCGTGGTAAAAGGAGGAAATCCCTTTATGAAATCCAAAAAGTCCGCCGTGGCTGCGATCCTTGCCCTTGCTCTATCCCTCCCGACGGGGGTCATCGCGGGTGCGGCCCCTGCTGCGGAAGCCAAATCAGCATCAACAGCCGCCTCAAGTAAAGCCACTGCCTTCGGCAATGCCGTATATAACAAGGCCAGCAAATTACTGAAGGAGAAAGATGTGGCATATGCCAAGACGTATATCACCAAGCATATTCGCAGCGTAACCCGTTATCAGGCGACCATGCTCGTGCTGAAGCTGGAGAATGCGATGAAAAAGCAGCTGTCTGCCAAGACCGACATCGTCTATAAGACCGGCATCCAAGATAAACTAATGAACATTTACAAATACAATGAGCCCATCAGCGCTACGCTCAGCCGCACGAAGGACGACAATCTCAGAAAGGTCCTGATCAATTTGCGCGACAGCGGCTACCGGTTGTTCACGGCCGAAGGCGTCGTGTTCCCGATCGTCGACTATAAGTCGCTGGTGTCTTACAAGCCGTATCTTAACAAAGATATTCAAGCCTATATCGACATCATGGTGGTTGAATCCGAGAAGGTATCCGTCAGCGATGCCGCACTCATTATTCCTTGGTCGGACGTCATCGATCGGGGGCTTGTCCAGGAAGCTTTCCTGAAAGCCTATCCCAAATCAAACCGTGCCGCAGAAGTGGAGCGCATGCTGTGGTTCATGGAGTTCAGCTTGTTCTACGGCTATAACAACACGCCGCTCTTCGCATATGAAGATAACCTCCTCGATCCCGAGGTGCGCCAAGCGCTGGATCAAGCCTTGAAGAGCAATGACATCGAGAACAGCCCGTTCCTGAAAAAGCTAAAAGCCTGGTCCGACGTCCTTAAAAGCAACAATGACAAGCTGACAAAGGAAGTCGAGGACTACCGTCAAAAGGAGTTCCCGCTGGAATAATCGATTGGAACTTAATTCTTAAATATCCATATTTATTTTGTACTATATAGAGAATAGTAACTTGATTAGGATGGGATTACTTTGGTTAGGAAACAAACGACTGTACCATTTTTGAAAAGCTATTGGGTATCTACTATTGGCGTATTTTTATTATCACAAATATTCTTTTTCACATCTGAAGCAACAGGTTGGATCCTTAACTACAGAGATACGGATGGAACGTTATTTGGAAGGATCCTTGACTCTACGATTTTTACTGAATGGTTTAATTTCTACGAAACGCCCCAATATAATTTACTTACTGTCTTTTTTGGCATCTTTTTTCTTGTTCCTGGAATAGTAAATGTGCTAACAAAGGTTTTTTCTCGCAAAGTTTAAGAACCTCTCCCACACATTAGGAAAGCAAATACCGATTGCTGATTTACGTTCTAATTGTTATGTGTCCAATTGGTTTAATAGCATTAGGTTAAACACTTGGAGCACAACCAAAAAGCCGGATTCCTGGAAGGGGAATCCGGCTTTTCAATGTGGGCGCAAGTCAACGCTTCGCACTTACAAGTTCCAAAAATGGACTGGTTCACGGGATTTCACGCCGCGACGCACCAACAAGTCCTCAAAAGGGACTTGTTTGCGGAATCTCCCGCCGCTAAGCACTTACAAGTCCCAAAAGGGACTGGTTCACGGGAATACGCCGCTGGCACGCCAGCGGTCACCTTCCCCGCTCCGTCAAGCCCACTTTTTCAACGCGTGGCCTCCGTTTTTCCGCACCCCAATCAGATCAGCAGGTTGAACAAGTTCATGTTCTTGTTCAGCTCGGTATAGTCAAGACCCTTGCGCTGCATCCGCTCGATGAGAGGGCCGTAATCCTCAGGTCGCAGCAGCTCGATGCCTACCAGCGCAGGCCCGTTCTCCTTGTTGTGCTTCTTCGTATATTCAAACCGGGCGATGTCGTCGTCCGGGCCGAGCACCTCTTCGAGGAACTCGCGCAGAGCCCCTGCACGCTGCGGGAAATTAATCATGAAGTAATGCTTCAGCCCTTCATAGATCAGGGAGCGCTCCTTGATCTCCTGCATCCGGTCGATGTCATTGTTGCCGCCACTGATGATGCACACAACAGTTTTGCCGCGAATCTTATCCCGGTTCAAGTCCAGTGCAGCCACCGCCAGCGAGCCGGCAGGCTCAACTACGATTGCATTCTCGTTGTACAGCTCCAGGATGGTTGTGCAGGCTTTCCCCTCCGGTACCATCACGATGTCGTCCACCAGCTCATTGCAAATATCATAGGTCAGCTGCCCGACGCGCTTAACCGCAGCTCCATCCACAAACTTGTCGATTTCATCCATCGTGACAACCTCGCCCTGCTTCTTCGACTCCAGCATGGAGGCCGCGCCAAGCGGCTCAACACCGATGACTTGGGTCGCAGGACTTACCGTTTTCACATAGGTTGCCACCCCGGCCGCAAGTCCGCCGCCGCCGATCGTCACAAATACATAATCAGCCGGAGCATCAAGGTCCTCCATGACCTCCATGCCGATCGTCCCGTTCCCGGCGATAATCTTCGCTTCGTCAAACGGATGGATAAAGGCCATTCCATGCTCCTCGCAAGCCTTAATCGCTTCATGATAGGCATCATCAAACGTATCCCCCGTTAAAATCACCTCGACGCTGTCCCCGCCGAAACGCTTCACCTGCTTCACCTTCTGGTTCGGGGTGGTGCTTGGCATGTAAATCTTGCCCTTGATGTTCAACGCATTGCATGAGAACGCCACGCCCTGGGCGTGATTGCCGGCACTGGCGCATACGATGCCAGCACGGCGTTCCTCATCGGACAAGCTGCGAATCATATTGTAAGCGCCCCGGATCTTGAATGACCGGACCACCTGCAGATCCTCCCGCTTCAAATACACATCGCAATCATATTTGGCTGATAATACGGCATCCCGCTGCAGCGGGGTGCGGACGATCACTTCGCGAAGCACATGGTGCGCACGTACGATATCTTCCATGCTGACGGCTTTGCGCTCAGCTTGCAATTCCTTCACTTCTCTCACTCCACTTCACCGTCCGGGCGGCAAAATCGCCTTTATCTCTACCCTTGAACTTTTTTATTTCTCCTATTGTAACACTTTTCATCGTAATTTCTCGGGTCATTTTACACGAATTTAAGCCCGGAATCCGCTCCTCCCTCTAATAGTATCCATCGGAAAAACAAGAGACGCCTAACTCGTTGGCTAACCAGCCATTTGGATCACCCGCAAACGCACGATTCTGACCTAAGCGAAAAACAAAGTGAACGAAATGCAAACAATCACTTTCAATCACCATTTCTCCAGACACCGATGACTTCCCAAACAAAAAAGGCCGGCGTGTTCTCCAGCCTGATCCGTTTTTTGCAGGTAAGGTAAACCTCATCCGTACTGTAAAATAAACCGCCAAGAGGCGATAGGCCTGTTTCCCCTGTTAGATACGCTGCCGTAATCTGGCTTCTGCAAAGACGCTGCGCCTAATCCATCGTGATCGTAATCGGGGTTCCGGACAGAGAAGTGATAATAATGTTCCCCTGCCCGATGCGTACCCCAAGCTTCTCCGCGGCAGCCTGACCGGCACCTTGATCAGCACCTTCACCCAACGAGAAACGTCGCTGCTGTGAAGCAGGATCATTGCCGGCCATAACCGCCGAATCGACACCTTTAATGCTCGAAACAAGGCAGGCTTGGCTTGATGTCGATCGTATCCCCCGCGGTTTTCCGTATACTGCTGAAACCAGCCAATGGGTACCGGGATCAAGCCTTGCTCTTAACGTTGGAATGACGGTGCGTGGATGCAGCAGATTCGTGTTCGCCTGCGGATAGATCAGCTCAGCTGCGTCATAACCGAGCAGGCCGTGCACAGAGCTTGCTCCCCAGACGGTAGAAGCCGCAGCCCTTCGGCCTTCGACGTCAGCTCCGCCGCCTTCGGCCACCCCCACACCATGGTCGCCCAGCCCTAAGGCAAAACCTCCCTCTGCCGCCTCCAGCGTCCTTTCGGTATGAATCCGATGAATCCGAATATGCCAAGGCAGTCCCGCCACCAGCCAGGTACGGACGTCCACGTTCGCCCATGGCTTCCATCCGACATACAACACCTGATCCCGAATCCATGCTTCCTCGCACGTTCGCTTCACCCTGAACAGTTGATCTCCTTCGCTGAGGGCGAGCATGGAATCGAAGGCGCCTTGGGAAAGCCCCCACTCAGCCCGCGGTACGCTGAACGCAAAGGCGGTTGAGTAGGCGAACTTCTCGTACTTGGCCGACGTGTGCGTATGCTCATTGGAGGATAAGTGCCCCGTATTAAAAGCTGCCGCATGACCGGTCTCCGGCTCCCGGCAGACGACCAGATGCGCGGGCTCTTGCACCGAGATAGTCTTAAGCGCCGGAAGCTCCTCTTCCTCCGCTGCCCAGAACGGGTCGTCTTCTGCCAATGCAAGTACGAGGAAGGTTTTTAGCGCCCAGTAAGAGGAGCCCGGTGAATTATAATTTTCGGACATAATTTGATTCGGGTAGGCATACCCAATCGTTAGAATGCCGCCGCGGTCAAAGATTGGTTGCCGGAACCACCATCGCAGATTTCTAAGCACCAGGCCCTTGAGCTCGCCCGGCTTGAACCCAGCCATGCCTGCGAACGCCGCAGCCGACCAGAAAGCGGATTGCGCGAACCGGTAGGTCAGGCTCCGGCCGTAGGGGATGGCGGCACCGTCCGGCGCATGCCAATAGACAAAGTCCGAGGCAAAGGCAGCGGCCCGCTCCAGATACCGCTCGGCGCGCTTCGGGTCCTCTTTTGCCATGAGCCGGGCATAGACCAGGCCATAATAATGGATCGCAAAAGGCCCGTAGTAATCGCAGTGTCCACCGATACCGTCACTGTACCACCCGCCTGACAGATAGAATTCGTCGATCCGGTTCAGGTTTCGTTCCACCTGCTCCTCATCGTAAGGAAGGCCCGCCTTTCGGAAGCCGATGTTGACCAGCACGTTGAAGAACAGCCAGTTGCAGTCGTAACAAGGATGCCGGTTGATTTGATTCAGCCATTGATACAGGTTGGATTGCTCCTGCTCGTTCAGCGGATGCCAGATCCGGTCCGGCACGAGAGCCAGCGCCAAACCGAAGACAGCCATCTCGACAAGCCGCTGATCATAATCGGCGACGTCTCCCCAATACTCCTTATGTTCCGGATCGGTGCCTGCGCGGATGCCGTCCAGGCACCGTTCCCACAGCTCCTCATGGCTGCCGCCGGCAATGGCTGGAACAAGCCCCCAGAGCACCCTGGAGAAGCCCTCCATTTCCGCGACATTCGCCGAATAGCCGGTGCCCGTGCTCCCGATGGACAGTCTCGCATGCCCTTTGCTGTAATACGGCTGCAAGGGTGCAAGTAGCTCGCCGAGAGCACGGTACATATCCTGCCGGCTCTTCAGCGGATTCCGCGCAACAGGGTGCAGGCCAGCGCCGGCTGCAGGCCAGTTCGTCCTATCTATACTCCTATTTCCTTGAAGACTCATTTTGCTTCACGCTCCTTCGCCAAGCTTCAACTTTCCGGGCCCGGGACATATGGCCGGGCGGCATTCCGTGCTTCGAACCATACATCATATCGGCGGCCGCTCTGGCCATGCAGCTGCGGACACGCAGTATGCAGACACGCATCGTGCCCGAACCCGTGACATGCCGGGTCACTCCATACAGGACCATGCATCTTAACGGACACGCAACATGCGAGCCTCGCACCCCGACGATCACACCATGCCAACAGGAAGCCGTACGCACGCCCGGCGCGCGGTGTAATGATGACTGCTGCACAATGATCAGCGTCGACGCTCGGACGACAAGCCATATGACTACTCCCAATAAAACGGACCCTGTCCCTGGAGCCGTGCCAGGCCTTCCACAAAGAAGTAGTCCCCATAGATCAGCGGCACGTCGATGTTGCGCCCCTCCGGCACATGACTCGTGCCGTGGAGGATCAAGCCCTCCTCGTTCTCGTCGTCCCAAGCGCCATAGTTTCGGTACAGCGATTCAAGAATTTGCTGAGCCGGTGCACGGTAGGCGGAAGCCTCCACGCCCCCCGCCTTCTCCGCGAGCAGCAGCAGACCGCTGGCCGCGCACGCGCCGGCGGAAGAGTCGCGGTAAATCCTCGCTTCATCCGGTGCCCGGAAATCCCAGTACGGCACATGATCCTCCGGCAGATTCGCGAGGAAGAAATGCGCAACCGTCTTCGCCGTATCCAGATAAATTTGCTTTCCGCTATGGTGATAGGCCAGCGTCAGGCCGTACAGCGCCCAGGCTGTCCCCCGGGACCAGGCCGATTCCGGCGCGTAGCCTTGCCCTCCGAGGCCTTCGAGGCGTTCGCCGGTTGCCGGATCATACCGGATAATATGATAGACCGACCCATCTGGACGGACGAAGTCCCGGACGACCGTATCCATATGCGCCTCCGCCACATGCCGGTACCGCGGATCTCCGCTGATCTCGGAAGCCAGGAACAACAGCGGGGTGTTCATCGAGCAGTCGATAATCGCCAGCCCGGCGTTGTCCTCCCCTTCTCTCCACGGGTTCCACGCCCGGATGTACCGGCCCTTAATATTAAAACGCGCGGCCAAATAATTCGCCGCCTTCAGCGCCCGAATCTTCGAGGTCTCGTTTCCGGTCAGCTTATAGGACGCCATGCTGGTCAGCGTCCACATAAAACCGAGATCATGATCCAGCCGCACGTAATCGTTCAGCACGTCATCCAGCCGCTGTTCGCAGGCTTCGGCAGCAGCGCGCAGCTCCTCATCCCTGCTGCCGTTGTACAGCAGCCACAGCATGCCCGGCCAGAAGCCGGCCGTCCACCAGTGCGGCGCCTCCAGCCCGTACGTTCCGTTCTGGCTTGCATGCGGGAAGCCGTCTCCGATGCGCTTGACGTTCCGCTGCGTCTTCGCCAGTGCCTTCATCCATGCTTCCGTCTTCCAATCCAATGCCGCTTCCGTCTTCATCTTCACTACTCCTTCGCGTATTTGATTTAAATGAATCGAAACTCGAACGCCAGCGTCATGAACGCTTCGGGCTGCTTCGGCTCAAAATCGATCGCATACCACAACGCCTCCTTGCCGTAATGGTCGCGGTACGAACGTGCCTGAACACTGGCCGTCAGCCGACCTTCGTCATACCGGATGACCAGTCCGCTTTTCCCGTTGCCGCTTCTCAGAACGACAGCATGCTCCCCGTCCAGAACCCGGATATCCGGCTTTATCCGGGTAACGATCCGCTCAAGCAGACTGTCCGGCGGCCGGTTGAAGCGATACTCGTCGATGACGGTCAGCTCGGGCTGCGGCCCCCGTTTGTTCCATACCATCGTCCGTATGAGTCCAAGCAGCTCGGGTTCGCGATATGCCTTCGTCAAATCGAGCCGCAGCCGATCCTCTTCCGTTTCTATCGACACCTCCAGCACGATCGCCTCGCTGTCCGGCCCCTCACTCTGCCCCCGGCCGTTGATCACCGGCACGGAATGCCCCTGGGAACCGTTGCAATCGTAGCCGTACCGCCCTTCGCCGAAGTAGTCGGCCGTATATTCCCCGCTTCCGAGATCTGAGCACCATACCTCCCCCGCACCGTACAGGATGAAATGCCCGAGATCGTTATGATTGTGAGGCTCGTCATTTCGTCCTCCCTTAGCGGCGAACCCGTATCGATCATGACCGGAAGCGACCCGGGAAATGAGCCACTGGGCGTCCTCCAAATAATAGTCGGCCGCCCCCCACTCTTTTCCCGTTCTCCCGGGATCCAGCCAGATGAGGTTCCGCAGGGCCGGTGCCCAGCGGCTGCAATGATCCTCCCGATACCCCGCCGAAAGGGAGAGGGGCGGAGATTCGAACGCCTCATAGATTCCCGCTAAGTAATGGGACAAGCCGGTCTGGACGGCAGCCTGCGGCTGGGAATCGGAGAAGTTTGCGACCGCCCCGCCGCCAAGGAAGCATTTCTGCTGAAACAAAGCGATTTGCGAGACCTTCTCCTCCCGGAGCCAGTCAATCGCTCCCCGGCTGCGTTTGCGCAGCAGATCGGCATAATAAACGAAATAGCCGAAGCCGTAATTCCAGTAGCCGAGCCCCTCCAGGCAGGCACCATCTGCTCCGAAGCCCTCAAGATAGCAAGCCATGCTCGATTCCGTACGCTTCAGGATTTGGGTAAGCCGCTCCGAATCCTGCATGAGCAGCAGCGCGGCAGAACCGACAGAGCCCGCACATACGGCGGCCCAATTGTGAGTCGCCGTCTCCCGGCCGTGCATGTGATCCAGAAAAGGCTCGAACAGCCGCTCGTTCACTTCGTCAGCAATCCTTGAACGCAGAAGCGGCGGCAGCATGTCGCCAAGCAGCAGGCGGATTTCACTCAAGGAGAATCCGGTCTCGGCGCTGAACAAATCGATGGTTTCTCGGATTTTCTCGGATGAAGAGGCATCCACATGGGCGGGCAGGCACCATGTAAATTCGTCGCATATTGCCCACAGAATATCGTGCAGAGCAATCTGATAATCCTCCCGCTCCGGGTAAAGAAGCGACAGAAGCGCGAATGTGTTCATTCTCCGTCTGCGCTCGAAGTAGACCCGCTCATATTCGAGCCTCGTCCCTTGCCGTTCGAACAACGCGAACAATCCGTAGGTCACCTGGGGGATCGACTCCTGGGACAAGCGCATGCCTTCCTCTTCGATCTCCCGGAGCGCGCTCCGGTATGCCGGATGGCTCAGGACGCCTTGCCAGAAGCATCGCTGATCACCGCCCGGATAATAGAGCCCCAGGTCCGCCGGGGCCATCCTGCGAACGATTGAACCAAGCTCCCGATTCTGCTCCATGGTTACGTTCCACCTCCAATTTTCATCCAGCTTTCTTCAAACGCTCAAAACGCTCAAAACGCTCAAACGCTCAAGCGGCTCCGATACTCCACCGGGGTTACCCCGGCATGGGACTTAAACGTCTTCGTGAAATGGCTTACATTATCATAGCCGAGGCTCTCGCATATTTCCCCGACGGTATGGTCGGTGCGCAGCAGTTGTTCCTTCGCGCGCTCCATCTTCATTCGGGTGACATACTCAATGAAGGTGATCCCCGTCTCCTTCCGGAACATCCGGCTGAAATAGCTTGGATTCAGATGCAAGAAGCCCGCAACCTCATCAAGCGAGATCCGCTGATCCAATCGAAGGGACACATACCTGCATGCCTCGGCGACCTCGGTTCTTCGGCTTCCTCCCCATCCGCTGCCGGCCTCGCGCGCCGTCGATACGAGATACGCCTTCAGCCAGACATGCAGCTCGCTCAAGGCATCCATGCCCATCATCTCTTTATGCAGCGCATCGGCCGCATAGGCCTGCGGAATGGATGGCAGCAGATGGAGCCTCAGCTTCAGCTTGAGATCAAGCATGAGCTTAAGGAGCCAATCCTTGACGGCTTCGGGCGCATACTCGGCTTCGCGGATGCGGGAGATCCACCGGTCCGCCGGGTCCTCATCGCCGGGCCCGGCTTTGCCTAGCAGCATCTCCAGCAGTTCCCGGCTGGCCTGCTCGTAGTAATCGTACAGGCCGGAGGCGCTGCCTATTTCAGCGCCGTGCTGCTTCGGCTTGATCTTCTCAACCGCCCCGGGCTCCATGTAGAACCGCTGTCGCTCGCTGCCCAGCAGCTCCCCGAGGCCCAGCTTCAGCGACTGAGGGCTGTCGCAGCCGGTGCCGATGATGAAGGACATGCGGATCTTCAGGATCCGGCATAGCGTGGCCTGCACTTGCCTTAAGCAGGCTGCAACCTCATCGTAAACGTTATGTCTGAGGCCGGGGCGGTAGGAGAACAGCAGCAGCAAGCATCTGGCATCATAACGGATATGCACGGCCTCCGGCTTCAGGCTCCCCAGCACTTCCCGCAGCACATTCCCGAGGGCGAAATGGAGCGTCTGCTCCGAAGCGAAGCGCTGCTTGATCTGCCTAAGCTCCTCCAGATAGCCGATCACGGGAAGGCAGTGATCATTCCCCCGGAGCACGCCGATGTCCGCCAGCTCGTGCCGCCATTTGTCCGGGGAGAGGAGCGGCTGCTGCACGAAATTCCTCATGCGCTGCTCCCACCGCAGCTCTTGGGCTTCGGAAGCCAGATGCCGCATCCGGCTCTTCTCCCAGCCCTGCTCAGCCTCCACATCCATCGCCTGCTTGAACCGCAGAAGCAGCCGGGCGAGCTCGCTCGGGTCCAGCGTTTCCTTCAACAGATAATCCTGGATGCTTAGCCGCATCGCCTGCTGCGCATAATGGAATTCGCTGTGGCAGGACAGTATGGCGATACGCACATCCGGCTTCACCTCGCGAATCCTTCCCGACAGCTCCAATCCGTTCATTTTCGGCATGCCGATATCCGTGATCAGAATGTCCGGAGGCTGCGTCTTGGCAAACTCCCAGGCGCTTAACCCGTTGTCGTAGCTTCCCATCAGCCGAAGGCCCATCTCCTCCCACGGTATCGTCTCCGACAGCAGCTCGATTACCGGATAATCGTCATCGACCAGCATCACGTTATACATCGGCATTCCCTCTTTCCGGTATATACATTTCGATCACCGTCCCTTGACCCTCTTCGCTGTAGACGGCGCATTGAAACTCGGAACCAAACACCATCCGCATCCGTTCCATCACGTTGGACAGGCCGATGCCGGAAAAGCCGCTCCCCGGCGCATCCTTGGGAGACGAAGAGCAAAGCGCTTGAGAATCCGAACCCGCATCCGAACCGGGACCCGAACCGGCCATATTCCCGCCGGCAGCCCCGGAAGAACCTGCAGTTACCGTACGATCTCCCGGCGCTGTTTGCCCTTGCGCCTGGAAGCTTTCATGGGCGGCCGACCTCGGCGTACCCCGTAAGGCATCCTCCGCTGCAGCAGTAGCATCGTCCGCGCTTAGGCGCAAGCAACGGGCGACCCGTTCCCGCACGGAAGGGTCCATGCCGGCACCGTCATCCTTCACGCGCAGGATGATGCCCCCCGGCTCCACCACAGCCGTGATCGAGATGACCCCTGCCCGCCGGTTCAGCCCGTGGATGAGCGCATTCTCGACGATCGGCTGCAGGAAGAAGCGGGGCACCTTCAGCAGCAGAGCCTCCGAAGCGATATCAAGCTCCAGCCTGACCTCCTCCTTCTGACGAAGATTCATGAGCGCCAGATAATGAGAGATCAGCTCAAGCTCTTCATGGAGGGCGATCTCATCCTCCTGCCGGCTGATCGTCATCCGGAGCAGCATCGACAGCGAGCCGATCATCCTGGCGCTTTCCGGATCCCCCCGCTTCATGACCTTCATCCGGATCGAATTCAGCACATTGAACAGAAAATGCGGATGAATCTGCGCCTGCAGCATTTTCAGCTCAGCCTTTCGTTTTCTCGATTGATTGTCGGAAATTTCGAAAATCATGGTCTGGATGCGGCTCAGCATATCGTCGAACAGATGGCCCAGGCGCCCGATTTCGTCGTTGCCCCGAACATGCGAGCGCACCTCCAGGTTTCCCCGCTGAACAGCAGCAGCCGCCTTGCCGAGCCGGACCAAGGGTTTCGTAAACGTACGTACAAGTCCGATCAGCAGCATGAGAAAGACCAGAAAGGAGCCCATTTGAAACAGAAACGCGCGGCTAAAAATCGCATTGATATTAACGATCGCATCCTTATAAGGCTGCATCAGCACCAGCCGCCAGCCGGCAAAAGGGATATCCTGCTCCACCATTAAATGCTTTTCGCCGTCCATCGGCATGATCGCGTAAGGAGCCGATCCGCTCCATTCCTCCACGTACGGAAACTTCGTACCGATACGTTCAGGATGATGGGAGGATACCACCGTGCCGCTGCCATCCAGCATCAGCACGTCGCTCCCTTCGGACAGCGAGTCGAAGATCCGGCTGATTTGATCCTCCGTAAAGCTTACGATGACATACCCGTAGATATCCGAATCCGGAAGCCGGAGCGTTCGAACCACGGACAGCTGATACGGATGATCCATCCGGTCGGAGCGAAATACCGTCTCCTCGGGTCCAACCCAGAGCGACTCCAGCCCCTGAAGCCGGTGGATCCGGTCGAACCAGGGCTGGTCCATATAATCAGGCGGATTGTAATCGCTTACGGAATAGTTCATGTAATAGGCGCCATTGGTCAGCAGCACCGTGACATAGCTGGGCTCGCCTACGACCGTCAAGCTTTCGATATGCTCCAGCACACGGCGGGATTCCACGAACCGATCGTATGGATCGGATTCCTCATTGCCGGAGGCGACCTGTTTGAAATACGAGTTCAACGTGGAATTCACCTGAATATAATTGGCGATATTCAGCTTGCTTGAGAGCAGATTCGTCACCGAGCCGCGGATCAGCTGGAGCGCGTCATTCGCATTCTGTACGGCCTGCTCCTTCAAAGCCTCCTTCGTCATCGCATTGTAGAGTATTAAGCTGACGAGTGCCGGCACCGCGATGCAGGCAACCGACGCCCAGATCAGCTTATGGCGGATGGAGCTCGGCACCCACCTCTTCAGCCGGGTCAACATGTCCTTCACCCCGAGATCCTCAAACTTTCTGTTGATGCCAAGAAGGGACGAAGATTTCGCCCCTTTGGTTTTTTCTGTCATTATATCAGATCATTTTTGGTTGGATTCGATAATTTTGTTCACGCGTTCCTGGGAATTACGGATCGTCTGATCGATATCTTGATTTCCGAGAATGAGCTTCTCGTACTCCTCGTTAATCGCCTCATAGACCTCGGCTTGATACGGAGCCGGCGGAACGATGGCGGAAGCCTTGGAAGCAACCAGGGTATCGACGAGCGATTTCTTGTCGACCTTCTCCGGACTTTTCGTTCCGGCGAGAATGGTGTCGATGATTTCCTCGACCTGCTCGCTCTTGACGCCCTGCCATGCCGGAATGTTCTTGCCTTGGACAACCTGACCTTCGGTCGTGTACCAGCGGACGAACTTGTAAGCCTCCTCCTTATGCTTGGACTTGGCGGCAACAGCCACGTAGTCGGTCGTTACCGGCGTAAGTCCGGTCGGATCGCCCTCCTTGTTTTTCGGGAACGGGGCGACGGCGACCTCGAACTCCAGGGGCACTTTATCGGTTCCTCCGATCTCCGTGTTCATCCAGCTGCCGATCGTGATCATGCTCGCCGATTGATTGAAGAATTGGGTCCGGTAATTCAGCTTCTGCGAAATCATGTCCGTGTACGGCACGGAGGATTGATCCTCCTTCTCCATGCGCACCCGAAGCTCCAGCGTCTCGCGGAAGGTCGGGTTATCCAGATTGGAGGTGCCGTCGGCTTTCAAAAAGTCGGTGTCCTGCGGCTGGTTCGCCATTTTGAGCTTCAGAAACTCCAGCCAACCGCCGCCTTGCGGCCCGTGAAAATACGTTCCGTAACGCTTGGCCGATCCCTCGCCTTGGGTCAGCTTTTTCGCGTAATCCGCATAGTCGTCCCAAGTCCAGTCGGTCGGAACGGCAAGCCCCGCCTCCTTAAGATGGTCCTTGTTCAACAGGACGTACCACGGATTGAATTTGCCGGGAAGCGCATACACTTTTCCGTCCAGCCGGGTGTCGACCTTGTAGTCCTCCTCCACGCTGAAGCCGTCCTTGGCAATATATTCATCCAGCGGCTCCGCCATCCCAAGCGCCACCCGCTGGGCATAACCGGCCGGGTCGCTGAACATGAGGATGTCCATCTGCGCCGACGATGCCGCTTCGAGATCCAGCTTCTTGAACGCCTCCTGGGTATCCCCCTTCTCGCTGAGCTGGACGAGCTCGATCGTCACGCCGGGCGTCTTCGCCTCATATGCCGCCAGCGTCTCCTTCCAATTGTAAGCTTCCTCTGTGCCGTACGTATACAATCTGAGATTCATCTTGCCGCCCTCTTGCCCGCTCTCTCCCTGCGCCGTTTGCTCCTTCGCGCCGCCGCACCCGGACAGCAGCCCGATCAGCAGGGTGCCGGCCAGCAAGCCGGCTTGCCATTTCTTATTCAACATTCGATTGCAACCTCCCCATGTTTTCAATTGAATCCCGTGATGATGGGTCGAGCTGTTGATGTATTGCAGGCCGGCCGATTCGGCCTTAGCCCTTGACGCCTCCTAAAGCAATGCCTTCAATGACGCTTTTCTGCCCGATGATGAACACGATGAGCAGCGGGAAAATCGCCGAGACCGCAGCAGCCATGATCAGGGAATAGAATTCGCCGCTTAATGACGTGAATTTCTGCATCGCCAGCGGAATGGTGAACAGCCCGTCGGTGCGCAGGAAAATCAGCGGATTCTGGTAGTCGTTCCATGTCCAGATAAACCGGAGAATGGCGTAGGTTGCAACGGCGGGCTTGACCAGCGGCAGCGCGATCGACCAGAAAATGCGCGGATGGCTGCCTCCGTCGATTTTTGCGGATTCGATAAACTCCTGGTGCACGCCCATGAAAAATTGCCGCAGCATAAACGTTCCCAGCACGCTGAAGCTGCCGAGCACGATCAAGCCGAAATGGTTATCGAACAGACCGATATTGCGATACAGAATAAACTGCGGAATGAGGATCGCCTGACCCGGAATCATATAGGTGAAAAGTACGATCAGAAACAGCCATTTTCCTGCGGCGAACTGGATTTTCGAGAAGCCGTAGGCCGCCAGCGCCGACACCAGCGCCGAAATCGCGGTGGTCAGCAGGCTGACCTTGATCGAGTTCCAGTAGTAGAGGTAGAACGGGTAATCGCCGAACCACACTTCCTTGTAATTCTCAATGGCGTTCCATTCCCTCGGGATCCATTGGATCGGGAAAACGAAGACATCCTTTTCCACCTTGAAGGAAGTGATGAGCATCCAGACAAAAGGGAGCAGGAACAGGATGCTGACCGCGAACATGACCGCCGTCACGAACGCCTTGCGCCAGTCGGCCCGAAGCAGCGTGTGCATGGTTTCCTCCTCCTCTCTAGTAGTTGACCCATTTCTTCTGGGCCGCCCACTGCCCGAGCGTGATCAGCATGACGAAGCCGAACAGCACGGCTGCTATGGACGATGCATACCCAACCTTCAGATTCACAAACGCCGTGTCGTACAAATACCAGACCATCATCGTTGTCGATCCGATCGGCCCGCCCTGGGTCATGACGGCGATAATGTCGAACACCTTGAAGGTCGAGATGATTCCCGTCACGAGCAGGAAAAAGGATGTCGGCGACAGCAGCGGCAGCGTAATCCGCCTGAATTTCGTCCATCCATTCGCCCCGTCAATCTCGGCAGCCTCGTACAGGTCCTTCGGTATGGATTGCAGGCCGGCGATGTAGATAATCAGATTGAACCCGATCGAGATCCACACCGAGATCATCATGATCGATACGAGCGCATAGTTCGGATCGGCGATCCATTTCGGCGGATTCGCGATGCCGATACTTCGCAGCACCTCGTTAATCGGGCCGTAGGAAGGCTGGAACAGCACCTGCCATACGACCGCAACCGCGACGATGTTCGAAATGTAAGGCATGAAGTAAGCGACCTTGAAGTATCCCTTCATGTACACATGCCGGTCGATCAGGATCGCAAGCGCCATGGAGATGATCATGTAGATCGGAACCGTCAGCAGAAAGATCATGTTGTTTCGGATGGATTTTAAGAAGATATCATCCTCAAGGAGACTGCGGAAGTTTTGCAGTCCGACCCACCGGATACCGTCCCAGCCCTGCACGAAATTCCAATCGGCGAAGCCGAGCACCAGCGTTGCGATAATCGGGAACAGAACCAGAATCATGACGCCGATCAGCATCGGACTGATAAAAACCATTCCCCATAGCTGCTCTCCCCGCCGGAGACTTCTTCCGAAGCCCCTGCGCCTGCTGGTGCCGGCCTCGCGCAGGCCCGGAGGAGGCATGCTTTTCATTGTGCGTGCCATGTCTGACCACCTCGATTGTTTCGGATGGTTTCAGTATAAAAAAAATACCGTCAACGCATTGACGGTATTTTGATCAGATTCCCTTTAATTTTTACCTTTGCTTCCCTTACAGGAATTTCTCCTTAAACCACGAGGACGCCATGCCGACCTCGGACCGGCTCAGCTGATGGCCGCCGTTCTCCCAGTACAGCTTCACGTCGGCGCCCGCTCCGCTCAGGAGCTCATTCAGATCCTCCGTCTCCTGCGGAAGACAGATCGGATCGCGCCGTCCTGCCGCAATGAACACCGGCACGCCGCTCAAATCGGGCAGCGTTTTGCCGCGGAGCGGAACCATCGGGTGATGGAGGATTGCCCCTTGCAGTGCATCCCCCCGGTGGAAGAGCAGGCTGGCCGCGATATTGGCGCCATTGGAGTAACCGATGGCCACGATTCGGCTGCGGTCGAATTCATACTTCTCCGCCGCCCAGTCCAGGAACGCATGGAGCTCCTGCGTCCGTTGTACGAGATCCTCCACGTCAAAGACGCCTTCGGCCAGACGCCGGAAAAATCTCGGCATCCCGTTCTCCAGCACATTCCCGCGGACGCCCAGCACGTTCGACGCCGGCGACACCATCTCGGCCAGCGGCAGCAAATCCTCCTCGTTTCCCCCGGTGCCGTGCAGCAGCAGCAGGGTCGGCGCCTCGGCGGACGTGCCCTTCCGATAAATATGTTGATGCTCCATATGACAAATCTCCTTTCGGTCCATTCAGCTTATTTTCATAGAATACCCATAAAGCATTTGCTAATTATCTTTAATTTAAGATTCTTTAATTACATCATACCATGGATTTCATGAATTTCAAGTGCGAAATGGACTTGAGGAAGGTCAGGCTAACTTGATTCAATGGCTGCGATTCTTCTCTCCCCACTCGCATAATCCTTCCAATACCGGTAATAGCGTTTCCGCCTTAGCAGTAAGACTATACTCGACTTTAGGCGGAACCTGAGGATACTCCTTCCGGTTCACCAAACCGTCCGCCTCCAGTTCCTTTAGCTGGGAGCTCAAGGTTTTATAAGTAATCGCTCCTATTTGCCTTTTTAGATCATTGAACCGGACCGGTTGGTTTTCTGCCAGAAGGTAAATAATAACCATTTTCCATTTGCCGCCAATCACCGACAAGGTGTAACCAAATGGTGTGTCTTGGATATGCTTCACCTTGCCTTTATATTCAGCCATGCTCATCTTCACACTATCCTTTCGGGTAGTACCTATCAAATTTGTGCGTACTACATTTTTATTTGTGCTCATTTTATACTTGCTTTACTTTGAAGTAAAGGAGATAAAAACATGACTCAAAAAACCATTCGTCTGTTAATGCCGCAATGGCAAGGAGGCAATAACCCTAACTACTCTTTTGGAGCAGAGCTGCTTGCCTGGCTGGCTCCGGACAATGACCAGCCTCTTATTCATGTGCCTGTTCAAGCATATGATGGAACTCCGCTTGAGAACGAGAACGGCATGCATGGAAGAACCCAGCTGCTCGAACAATTAAAGTCCGCACAGCATCTCATTGATGCTCATAAACCGGATCGCATTGTCATGTTTGGCGGCGACTGTTTAGTGGAGCAAGCCCCGTTTGCCTATTTAAACGAACGATATGGCGGCGAATTAGGTTTAATTTGGATCGATGCTCACTCTGATTTGGTTAATTACGTCGGGTACGATAACGGACATGCGCTGCCGCTCGGAAATCTTTTGGGAGAAGGAGATAAGGATTTCGCACAGCATGTAAAAGTCCCGCTAAAGCCCGATCATGTCTTTATCGCCGGATTAGCGGCGCCTACAGAGCAAGAAGCGGAAGTGATTTCAGAGGCATTTCAAAGACTGGGAATAACTACTGCAGAAGCAGACACAGAGGTCATCCAACGATTAGGTATTCGAACGGCCAGTTCTGAAGAGCTAGCGAGCAGTACCGAACCCGTCAAAAAATGGATCAAAGAAAACGGCATTAAGCACCTGGCGATTCATCTTGACCTAGACGTGCTTGATCCAAAAGCATTTCGTTCTTTATTATTCGCAAATCCTGAAGATCCCTTTAAACTGTCTCCTGCCGGAACCATGCAACTGCCTCAACTGC
This sequence comes from Paenibacillus ihbetae, assembly GCF_002741055.1. Lineage (NCBI taxonomy): Bacteria > Bacillati > Bacillota > Bacilli > Caryophanales > Paenibacillaceae > Paenibacillus > Paenibacillus ihbetae. Next base: position 2,276,912 of record NZ_CP016809.1, read on the forward strand.
TTAAACTATTGAAAGAGCTTTCTGAGGAAACGGATGTCGTAGGGCTAGGTATAACGGAGCATATGCCGTGGGACGCCATATATTTGAAAAATTTGCTTGGAGAAATACCTATTTTAAACAAGTGAACAAGCGCATGCTCCATTACGGATCCATACGGGCTTCCAGTCCCTGAACGGCGCCCTGCCGACTTAAAAAGGAAAAGAGGCCTTCCGAAATGGAAGGCCTCCCTTATTGTATTCTCTATATGATTCCGTACGTGTTCCCCCGTAACAGAGACCATTATACCAGAAGATAAGAACTATGTCAGCGAGTGATTTGTCATTTCTCACAATTTTTTTGCGATTTTATTAGTTAATCTTCCAGATCGATGGATGGAATAGCATATTTTTTCAGGATTATGCAAAATTTGATTCCAGCCGCTCCCCGGTACGATATATAGACGAATTAAACCGTTTCGCTAAGCATATCGCTGATTGAAAGTCGCTCTTTGGATTTTTGCATAATCCTCATTTAGAAAAATTGTAATCGTTTTGTTAAAGCTCCTTGCGGAACAGCAAATGCCTGCGCCCGCTTGAAGTTCATCGGGGCTCCGCGGACGATGGTCAGCGCCTTGTAATATTCAATAAACGGAAAACCGTAGGTTTCTCCGCGCGCATAGGCATATACATTCATGGCCTTGACCCATGTCTCGTAGGCTTCATCCGGAATATCGATAAACACCTCGGGATGAAAATCGTACGGATCCTCCCAGTTGTCCGCGTAGTACAGATGCTGCGCATAATGCGACGGCAGCTCGCGCTCGATCGTCTTCAGACCGGCATAAAAGCGGGCGTCCTCGACAATGTAATGCGTATTGGAATGGTCTTTATGAATGCTCCCTTTCCAATGAGTAATGATGATATCCGGCTTCACTTCCCGGATGACGTCGGCAACCTGGTACTTGACCTCCTCGTTGAGCGGAAGCTCTGCGTCCTTATAGGCAAGAAACCGGACATCGGCCCCGACGATATCAGCGAATTGGTGCGCCTCCTCTATCTTCTGCTTTGCATAATCTTCGGGGGTCATACGGGGATGCCCCTTTTCTCCCGGTGTCAGATGCAAAAATGTCGCTTTATGTCCCGCCTGTGTGTATTTAGCAATAACCGCGCCGGCTGTCAGATCCATATCTCCCGCATGACCGCCGATCGCCAGAATATGGTGCTGCTTCGCTTCCGTCATCATAAGTCCTCCTCTTATTGTGAGTCGTACAGGCTAATACAATGACTTGCTCATAATGTCAAACCGGCGTGTGATCTGAAAGCCGGCTCTCCGGTATAAATGCCCTGCGGGGCTTTGCTCGCCGGTCCATAAAAACCAGGCGCCGTGGAGTCCCTGCGCTCGCATCAGGGCGAGGCAGTCGTACAGCAGAATTTTTCCCAGCCCCTTGCCCTGCATGGAAGGATCGACGCCGAACGGACCGAACCGCTCCGCAACTCCCTCATACCCGCCGTGGAGGCAGAAACCGACCAGCTTCCCCCGGTCTCTTGCAATGAGGATCTGATCCGTCTGCAAGCGCTGAAGCAGTCCTTCGCGGATCGCCCGGCCCCAATCGGGATTAAATACGTCCGTGGCAAAAGAAATCAGCTCCACCAGATCGCTGTCGGAAGCCGCTCCAAACGTAAAGCCTTCGCGCTCGCGCTGCCGCTTCAGCTCCTCCACGTCCGGCGGAACGCGGAAGTCGACGAGCGAGCGGTTCATTGCAGCCGCCGTGTAGTTTCTTGTGAACCCCGCCGCCTGCAGGAAGGCGAGTCCCTCGGGATAGCTTTCACCGTCGATCCCCGGAACGATATAATTCGGCGCGTACGAGGAGAAGAACACCTTGCTGCGCCCATGACGGCGAAGGAAAGCCTCCGCCTCCTCCAGCAGCCGCTTCGCAATGCCCTGCCTGCGCGACGAAGGCGCGGTTCCGAAGAACGTGATCCATCCGTGTTCGGGTTCGAGCTCCGTGCCGATCATCGGCAGCTTTCTCCGCACGGCATACAGCGCACCGGTAATGGCTCCCTCCTCCTCAGCGACCCGCAGCCCCTCCGGATCAAAATTCGGATCGAGCAGAACCAGATTGCGGAACCGCAGCCGGGTAACCGGATCTCCCGTTAAGCAGACATTCCACAGCGCTATAATCCCTTCCTCGTCTCCAGGCCGGTATGACCGATAAATGATGCCGCTCACCATGCACCGCCTCCATCCCATAGGTATCAACTTATGAACACTTCATTGCCCAATAAGTAAGTAATTGCAGCACAGCGTAATGATTCAGTAACTGATTGCCCCTGACGAATGCCGACCGAAGCACAATGCCGCTTGGTGTATTCGTTGAGCCAGCATACGAGGCTAATTCGGATCGCGAACTGCGCCTGTGATGGCGTTATGCACTTGGACCCGCAGCTCTTTGACGCTGCTGCTCCGTCCGCCGTACACCCGGTTGGTCAGCAGCACGACGGCAAGATCATACACGGGGTCAATCCACAGGCTTGTACCGGTGAAACCGGTATGGCCGTAGGCGCGGTCGCTCATCCAATCGCCGGAGGCATCCATGCGGTCGCCCTTGAGCACCCAGCCAAGTCCGCGGTTTGCACCCGGTATTGCTGCCGTATGCGGCTTGATTGCCGTTCGCGCCGCAGCAGGAGACAGTATGCGCGCTGGTGGCGATGCTCCCGAGGCAGATGACAGGCTCTGTGGTGATGACGTTGGCACACCGGAAGTCGGCGGGATCGGCGATGGCGATGCTTCTGCAGCTACCGCTGTTCCGGTCTCGGTACTGGGTGCTGCCGCCGAACCGGCTTCGGTATGCAAGGGAACAGCTGAACCTTCATCAGCTTGGCCCCGTGGTCCAGGAACAGCTCCCTCAAGCAGCCACATATGGGCATATCGCAGCAAATCCCCCGCCGTCGCGAACAGTCCGGCATGACCGCATATGCCGCCGAGTGCCCGCGCCTTCTCGTCATGCACCACACCGCATAAATGGCCCTGGGATTCCTCGTCGTACTCGGTTGCCGCATACCGGCCAAGCTGCTCCAGGGATGGCGTTAAGGTGGAATCAAGCATGCCGAGCGGTTCAAACACCCTTTGCCTTATCGCCTGGTCCAGCGGCATCTGCAGCAGCTCCTCGGCGATGCGCCCGAGAGTCAGGTATCCCAAATCACTGTATACAACGTTCTTGCCCGGTTCGCTTGAGAGCGGGGAAGTCAGCACCGCGTCCCACATCTGATCCCGGCTCCAGCCGCGGGAATGAAGATCCATATCCGCCGCAAGGCCCGAGGTATGCGTCAGCAGCTCGCCTACCGTAATCGCCATCTTACCGGAGGCTCCGAATGCCGGAACAATATCAGCCGCTTTCGTGCTAAGCGTAATCCGTCCCTCATCCACCAGCTGGAGAATCAGCGGAAGCGTGACCGCAACCTTCGTGATGGAGGCGCAGTCATATAACGTGTCCTTCCGGACGGCTGCCGGCTCGCCTTGCTTCGGCTGCGGATCGGCAAACCCAGCCGCATAAAACCACGTCTCTCCCCGATGCAGCACGCCCAGTACAGCGCCAGGCATAATTCCTGCATCAATGGCCCGGTTTACGGCCGCGCAAGCGGCCTGAAGACCGTTCATGTCCAGCCCTAGACGCTCCGCGCCCTCATTTCGATTCACACGCAACCGCTCCTTTCCGTCCATATGCTCTTTTTTTGAACCATGCTCCCGACCTTTGTAATTCGAGCCCCTACTCCAGCCGTTGTAAACGCTTTATAAATCCATTATATGACTTGTGAAATTTTGTATCAACATATTATACGATTTATAAAATTTTATTTCGCAGCAATAATTCGATTTTCATAAAAATGATATTTTTTTCATCAGATAGGTTTGTTATATATTGACAGTTGAATCCGCTTCCATTTACAATATGGGTGAATCTAACACTCGCACAAATTAAGGGCCATGCATTCCTTAACCGTACACCCGGTATGGAACAACCCCGGTATCTCGATTCGAGAAGCCGGGGTTTTTTGTCGCCGGATTTTTATAAGGAGGTGATGGAAGCAACAGCGGACAAGCCTTACCACTACGAACGATTACATAGGAGGTAGAGTATGAAGAAATGGATGAAAATGACAGCCGCGCTGTCCCTCGGGTTATCCCTGACGCTGGGGCTGTTTACCCCCGCTGCTAACGCGGCGCCGGATACCTCGGTATCCAATAAGCAGAACTTTAGCACCGACGTCATCTATCAAATTTTTACCGACCGGTTCTCGGACGGCAATCCTGCGAACAATCCAACCGGGGCGGCGTTTGACGGGACCTGCACGAATCTCCGATTGTACTGCGGAGGCGACTGGCAGGGGATCATCAACAAAATCAATGACGGCTACCTGACCGGAATGGGCGTAACAGCCATCTGGATTTCCCAGCCGGTTGAGAACATTTACAGCGTCATCAATTATTCCGGCGTCAATAACACGGCCTACCATGGCTATTGGGCGCGGGACTTCAAGAAGACGAATCCGGCCTACGGCACGATCTCCGATTTCAAAAATCTGATTGCCGCGGCGCATGCCAAGAACATTAAAGTGATTATCGACTTCGCCCCGAACCATACGTCTCCGGCTTCTTCCGACCAGCCATCCTTCGCGGAGAACGGGAAGCTGTACAATAACGGCACCCTGCTCGGGGGATACACGAACGATACCCAAAATCTGTTCCACCACAACGGCGGCACCGATTTTTCCACGACCGAGAACGGGATTTACAAAAATCTTTATGATCTCGCCGACCTGAACCATAACAACAGCACCGTAGATGTTTATTTGAAGGATGCCATCAAAATGTGGCTGGATCTCGGCATCGACGGCATCCGCATGGATGCGGTCAAGCATATGCCGTTCGGCTGGCAGAAGAGCTTTATGGCCACCGTCAACAATTACAAGCCGGTCTTCACCTTCGGCGAGTGGTTCCTCGGCGTCAACGAGGTCAGCCCGGAAAATCACAAGTTCGCCAACGAATCCGGCATGAGCTTACTGGACTTCCGGTTTGCCCAAAAGGTTCGCCAGGTGTTCCGGGATAACACCGACAGCATGTACGGCCTGAAATCGATGCTGGAGGGCTCCGCAGCCGATTATGCCCAGGTGGACGATCAAGTGACGTTCATCGATAACCATGATATGGAGCGGTTCCACAGCAGCAATGCAAACCGCCGGAAGCTGGAGCAGGCGCTGGCATTTACGTTGACCTCCCGCGGCGTCCCTGCCATCTATTACGGCACCGAGCAGTATATGTCGGGCGGGAATGATCCGAACAACCGGGCACGGATTCCTTCCTTCTCTACGACAACGACCGCCTATCAGGTGATCCAAAAGCTTGCTCCGCTGCGCAAATCCAATCCGGCTATCGCCTACGGATCGACGCAGGAGCGCTGGATTAACAATGACGTGCTGATTTATGAGCGCAAATTCGGCAATAATGTTGCCGTCATTGCCATCAACCGTAATCTGAGCACGCCGGCTTCCATTTCCGGCCTGATCACTTCCCTGCCGCAGGGCAGCTACACCGATGTGCTTGGCGGCCTTCTCAACGGCAACACCTTGACCGTGGGCTCCGGCGGAGCTGCTTCGAACTTCACGCTCGCCGCCGGCAGTACAGCCGTATGGCAATATACAACGGCCACGACGACACCAACCATCGGGCATGTCGGTCCGATGATGGCCAAGCCGGGCGCATTGATCACCATCGACGGACGCGGCTTCGGTACCAGCAAAGGCACCGTCTACTTCGGGACGACGCCGGTAACCGGCGCGAACATCACGTCCTGGGAGGATACGCAGATTCAAGTAAAAATCCCTGCGGTTGCAGGCGGCATCTACAATATTAAAATCGCGAACGCTGCCGGAGTGTCGAGCAATGTCTACGACAATTTTGAAGTGCTGTCCGGCGATCAGGTCAGCGTCCGCTTCGTGGTGAACAATGCGACAACATCGTTGGGACAAAATGTGTTCCTGACAGGCAATGTCAGCGAGCTGGGCAACTGGGATCCGGCCAAAGCAATCGGCCCGATGTACAATCAGGTCGTTTACCAGTACCCGACCTGGTACTATGATGTCAGCGTACCGGCAGGAAAGACCATTGAATTCAAGTTCCTGAAAAAATCAGGCTCCACCGTCACCTGGGAAGGCGGAAGCAACCATACCTTTACCGCACCAACCAGCGGCACGGCAACCATCAATGTGAATTGGCAGCCGTAAGGGAGATTGAATTTATACAAAATAAAGCAACAGCAAGCGGCTCTGGAGATTCTCCAGAGCCGCTTTGCTTTTTATGTTTTCTTGCGCTTGATCAACCGGCCTCAGCTTCCCCTGATCAAATCAACCGACTACCATAAGCATTCAATACATCATTTCGGCCTGAGCATGTTGAGAACTGGCCGAATTGCCGCATGGAATGCACACAAGAAGCGGCATCTTTAAGAGGAATCAAAAGGTAATCATCTTCTTCGATCATCAAAGAGACAAACATCGGTAATTTTACGCTCATACCAAAACAAGCTCCGCAGGATAATCGCGGAGCTTGTTTTGGTCATTACACTTTCCCTCCTGAGCTGACGGAAGGAGGCTTCAACGGAGCCGGCGGAATCATGCTGGAGAAACAAAGTGGTCCCCTTTATCCCCGGATTTCTACATTAAATAATCAATTCATAAAGAAATCCGGGGATAACAGGGATCGGAAGCAGGATCCGCATGCAGAGTGCTGCCTAACCGTAAAGCTCCCCAATTTAACCTTTGCTCGCGCCTGCCGTCATGCCGTCAACCAGCAAACGCTGCAGGAAGATAAACAGGATCGTAATCGGCAATGCAATCAGAACCGAAGCCGCCGCGAACAGCGTAAAGTTACTGTCCTGCGTGGAGTTGACCAGGTCCCATAGACCGACAGCCAGCGTCCAGTTCTCTTTCGTCCGCAGTACGAGACGGGCAAAGATGAAGTCTACCCATGGTCCGACGAAGAGCGTCAAGCTCATGTACGTAATCATCGGCTTCGACAGCGGCAGAATGATTTTGCGGAAAATTTGGAAGTTGGTCGCACCGTCGATTTTGGCCGCCTCATCCAAGCTGCGCGGAATCGTGTCGAGGAAGCCCTTCATAATAAGCGTTCCTCCCAGCGGCGCCCCGGCCGCATAAACGATAATCATCGCCGCATGCGTATTCAGCAGGTTCAAGGAGTTGAGCAGGATGTAGATCGCAATCATACTCATGAAGCCCGGGAACATGCCCAGCACGAGAATCGTGGACAGCGCGTTCTTACGGCCTTTGAACCGGAAACGGGAAACCGCATAACTCGTAAGCAGCACGAGGATCGTACCGATGACCATCGAGAAAAGTGCGATTTTGAGCGTATTCATATACCAGGTTTCGAACAGGAAGCTCTGGGACGTGAACAGCTCTTTGTAGTGATCCAGCGTAAATCTTTCAGGAATCAGGGACTTGCTATAGAGCGACTTTCCGGGACGGAAAGAGGACAGAACAATCCAGAGCGCCGGGTAAATACAGCAGATCGCGATAATAACCAGCAAAATGTAGCTAGCCGTTAACCGGATCGCGTTTCTCGTTTTAATTCCCATTATTGGATCATATCCTCCTCTTTAAATGATCTGGTTCGGCGATAGTTGTAAATCGAGAAGGTCGCGATAATCAGGAAGATAATAATCCCGATCGCCGACGCCATATTGTATCGCTGCTGATCCAGTGTCAGCTTGTAGAGCCAGGTTACCAAGAGGTCCGTTGCTCCCGCGTATTGATAGTCGCCCACCACCGGGTTCCCGTTGGTGAGGAGGAAAATCAGGTTGAAGTTGTTGATATTGCCGGCGAACTGCGTAATGAGCACCGGTGCCGTCGAGAACAGGATCATCGGCAGCGTGATAATTTTGAATTTCTGGAAGCCGGATGCCCCATCGACGTCGGCCGCCTCGTACAGGTCCTTCGGAATCGTTGTCAGCACGCTCATGACCAGCAGCATGGATACCGGAATGCCGACCCACATGTTAACGATGATGACGGTTACCTTCGCCCAGAACGGATCGGTCAGCCATGGAAGGCCGTCCATACCGAAATATCTTAAATATTGGTTAATCGGTCCGAATTGGCCGTTGAACATGTTGCGCATCACGAGCAAGGAGATCAGCTGCGGAATCGCATACGGGATGATCAGGATGACGCGCCATACGCCTTTGAAGCGGATGCCTTTTTGCTGGATAAGCAGCGCTACCAGCACCCCGCCGAAATACGTAGTCACCGTGGCAAGCACTGCCCAAATGATCGTCCAGGTCAGTACGCCGAAGAAGGTATGACTCCACGTTTTTAATGCAACGAGGTTCGTAAAGGTTTTAAAACCTACCCAGTCTACCAGGTTGGCAGGCGGCAGATTATTCGGTGCGGAATAATTCGTGAAGGCCAGCAAAATCATGAAAATGATCGGCATGATCGTAAAGAACATGATACCGATAGCCGGCAAGGTCAGAAACGACTGCGCAAATTTGATTTCGAAAATATAGTTAAGGGTTTGTTTGAAGTTGTTGGGAGCGATCCCCATATCCCTTTGTTTTCCAGCGTTATATGCGTTCTTGATATTGGCATAGTATCCGACAAGGAATACAGCCAGCATCATGATTGTAATAAGACCTTCAATCAACAGATTGATGGAGTGGTCACCTGCCACCATTTGGGTTAATCCGTTAACCTTCGCTAAATGGCTTCCCTGGTCCCCCAGTGTCGCCATGCCCCAGATTGCGTCTCCGAGGTTATTGATAAAGTAATACAAGCTGAATACGCCTACGATAAGCAAAAGAATGCCTTTAATCCATTGACGATTGTAAAGCTGACCCAGACCCATGCATATGGCTGACAGTACAGCCGCTATCGTACGATGTTGACGCATGCTCCCTCCAATCTCCTCTACCGTATAATCGAGGAATCACCCGCCGACCATCGGCGGGTGAATTTCTTCATCTTTTTCGTGTTATGAAGCTGTATGCCTCTTACTCGCCGCCTCCGCCGCTGTTCAGGTCTTTCACTTGGGTTACGGCTTTATCCAGCGTTTCTTTAATGTCTTTATCGTTATCCCAAATTTCGGACAGGGCAGCGCCTACAGGGGACCATACGTTAGCCATTTCCGGTACGGAAGGCATTGGCTGGGAGGACTTGAACTGCTCCGTGAATGCCGATACGTATTCGTCGTTCTTGATTTGGTCGTCTTCTTGCGCTTCGATATTCGTTGGAACCGAGCCTACCAGGGCGCTCAGTTTCAGCTGAGCTTCTTTCGTCGTTGCAAAATCAGCGAACAATCTTGCAGCTTGCGGATATTTCGTGAACGAGCTTACATACCAAGCTTTGATACCGGAGAACGATACGGCAGGCTGTCCGCCGATGGCCGGGATTGGAGCTACGCCGAGCTTGTCGCCGAGCGCTTCTTTATATCCGCCAAGCTCCCATGGTCCGTTGATATCCATTGCCAGATCGCCGGAAGTGAACAATCCGCGCTTGATGTCAGGCGTGATGTCGCCGGACTTAACCGGAAGAATTTCTTTCAGGCTTGCATATACTTCCATACTCTTAATGGCACCCTCGTTGTTCAAACCGATGTCATTGACGTCCGTGCCACCGCTTCCAAAGATGTAACCGCCGTTGGAAGCCAGGAATGGATAAGCAAAGTACAAGTTACCGGTTTCAAACATGAAGCCGTATTTATTCTTGTTCTTGTCCGTGAAGGTTTTGCTGAACTCGATGACTTCTTCCATCGTTGTCGGAACTTCCTTCACCAGATCCTTGTTATAGTACATCAGGTAAGTTTCAGCCGCACGCGGGTATCCGTACAGCACGCCGTCGTAGCTGACACCTTGGATCGCTGCTTCCGTGTTGCTGCTCTTTGTTTTTTCTTCGAATACGTCGTTCGGCAGAACCAGGTTCGTCGTAACCGCTTTACCCAGGTTGTCGTGCGGGAACAATACGATGTCCGCACCCAGTCCGGACGGACCGTCCTGTGCAAGCTTGGTTACTTGGTCGGTTGGGGACAATTCTTCGATCGTCACTTCTACGCCGTACTTCTCGGTAAATTCCTTGGCAATCTCATCGGTATAGGCTCTTTCGTCACGGCTCTCCCATACGATCAGCTTCGCGCCTTCTTCAGGCTTCAGTTCTACAGTTTCTGTATTTTCAGCCGGCGTCTCTGTCGCAGGCGGGTTCTCTGCAGGCGCTTCCGCAGCCGGAGTACCCGAGTTTCCTCCGCATGCCGTAATGGAGAATGCCAGCGTGAAGGTTGCAGCCAGCGTCAGAATTTTCTTCATCTTCATTCCATGATTACCCCTCTCAATAATGATCAGAAATGTTGGAAATCTGCGCAAACGATTTCAGAAAATTTTCAGCCTCTCTTTTTCTATGTAACGTTTGGCGAGAAACCAAGGAAAAATTCCGGTGAGAAAGCGCTTCATCCACTGTAGACATCATACAACATTTCGGATTGATTGCAAAAACGTTTGCACAGATCATTTATCCCCAATTTTCGGCTAAAATCCTATGTTATCTCGCTCAATCACCCTATATCGTAGGTTATCGTAAAAATATATGCGCAAGATCCTGTGCAATTCAGTGATTTTTCTCTCCAAATCGGACATGATCGGCCGAAAAATGCTCCATTGTTGCACAAACGTTTGCACACAAAGCTCAGCCTTCTCTTTCACTGACAGAATGAACCTTACACACCATAAATACTGGCGTTTCGCTCACTCACTGCCTGCCTCCAGCCGAGGATGCTGTCGATTGGACAGCGAATTGTTGATGCAATTGCGAGGTCCTGAAAACAGCTGACCCGGGTGCGGGTGCACTCGGGTTAGTTAAAAGCTCCAGACAGAATCTATACGCATAAACCCAGTTCCGACTATATGCAAAAGGAGCCTTCGCAACGAAGACTCCCTTGATGTACCCGTATTTGGTTTATAAGCTTTGGAAAAAGCTCTTAGAATCTTAGACCAGCGCCTTCAGCGCGATATCCGTCCGGTTATGCTTTCCCTCGAACGCAATCGACTCCGCCCGAGCATAAGCCTTCGCCCGAGCTGCAGCGATATCCGCTCCAAGACCGACCACGCCGAGCACACGCCCGCCATTCGTCCTCCAGGTTCCATCGGCATCGCGGGAGGTTCCTGCGTGAAATACAATCGTCCCTTCCTGCTCATCGTCCAGACCGGAGATTGCAATCCCTTTCGGATACGATGCCGGATAACCGCCGGAAGCCAAGATGACGCATACCGCAGCGTCTTCGCTCCATTCGAGCTCCAGATCCGCAAGCTTTCCGTTCACGGTCGCAAGGAACACCTCGAGCAAATCCGTTTGGAGGCGAGGCAGCACAACCTGGGTTTCCGGATCGCCGAATCTTGCATTGAATTCGATCGTTTTCGGCTTGCCGTCCGGCGTAATCATCAAGCCGGCAAACAATACGCCGCGGAACGGACGTCCTTCGGCTACCATCGCTTTCGCCGTCGGCTTGATGATCGTTTCGACCGCTTCCTTGATGATGGAAGGATCGATATGCGGCAGCGGGGAATAGGTCCCCATTCCCCCCGTATTCGGTCCTTGGTCGCCGTCATTTACCGGCTTATGATCTTGGGCGGCAGACATCGGTTTGACGGTTTCCCCGTCGACAAAAGCCAAAATCGACATCTCCTGACCCTCAAGAAACTCCTCGATCACGACCCGGCTGCCGGCTTCGCCGAATACCTTGGATTGCATAATATCGCTAAGCGCCTTCTCCGCTTCTTCGAGCGTTCGCGCTACGGTAACGCCTTTGCCTGCCGCAAGTCCGTCGGCTTTCACCACGATCGGCGCCCCTTGGCGGCGCAGGTAGGCCAGCGCCTCCTCGTAGTCGTCGAATTTCGCATAAGCTGCCGTTGGAATGCCGTACTTATGAAGCAGATCCTTCATGAACGTCTTGCTGCCCTCGATTTCAGCGGCATTTTTGCGAGGACCGAATACCGGGATGCCCGTGCCGTCAAACGCATCCACGATGCCGTCCGCCAGCGGGTCGTCCGGTCCTACCACGACGAGGCCAACCTGCTTCTCCACCGCAAAAGCGGTCAGCTTGTCAAACTCCGAAACGGCGATCGGCACGCATTCGGCCAACTGGCCGATACCTGCATTGCCGGGCGCGCAATAAATCTTGCCTGCCTTCGGGCTCTTTGCCAGTGCCCATACGATGGCGTGCTCCCTGCCGCCGCCGCCGATGACCAGAATATCCATGCTACCCCTCCTCATATTCCTATCCATTTGGACAAGTCCATTTTGTTTCATTAGGTAAATCGTTTATCACACACTAGTCCGTATCATTTACTACGCCATCGTTATCCCACACAAGTTCGTATCATTTCACTCCGTAAATCGTTTATCCCGCTAATGATGTGAGAACCCGAGCAGATATGGGCCCGGGCTCTTGGTGTTATTAATGTTTGAAGTGTCTAACGCCGGTAAATACCATCGCGATGCCATGCTCGTTCGCAGCCTTGATGGACTCCTCATCCTTGATGGAGCCGCCCGGCTGAATGATGGCGGTAATTCCTGCTTTCGCGGCCAGTTCAACCGTATCTCCCATCGGGAAGAACGCATCCGATGCCAGAACAGCGCCCTTTGCTTTCTCGCCTGCCTGCTCAACTGCAATGCGCGCAGAGCCGACGCGGTTCATTTGTCCTGCGCCGACACCCACGGTCATATCGTCTGCCGCCAATACGATGGCGTTGGACTTCACGTGCTTTACGACCTTCCATCCGAAGAGCAGCTGCTTCAGCTCCGCTTCGGTCGGCTCGCGGTCGGTAACGACCTTCAGGTCCGCCGGATCCAGGGAATGCACGTCGCTCTCCTGAACGATCATGCCGCCTTCAATCGTCGTAACGGCGAGCGTGCTTTGACGCTCCTTCGCCGAACCGAACTCGCCCATTTTCAGCAGGCGGATGTTTTTCTTCTTCGTCAGAATTTCAAGGGCTTCCGGCGTAAAATCCGGGGCCAGGATAATTTCAAGGAAAATTTCCTTGAGCAGCTCGGCCGTAGGCGCATCGATCGTCCGGTTCGCGGCTACGATCCCGCCGAAGATGGAGGTTGGGTCCGCGTCGTACGCTTTTTTGTAAGCTTCCAATACGTTTGCGCCAATTCCGACGCCGCACGGATTCATGTGCTTCACGGCAACGACCGCAGGCTCGTCGAATTCCTTCACGATCTGCAGCGCGGCGTTCGCGTCATTGATGTTGTTGTAGGACAGCTCCTTGCCGTGCAGCTGCTCGGCTGTCGTAAGCGTACCGACAGGTGCCAGCGGCTTGCGGTAAAATGCAGCCTTTTGATGAGGGTTTTCGCCATAACGAAGATCCTGGATTTTTTCATAAGTGACGCTGAAGCGTTCTGGGAGCGGATCGCCGGTTACGTTCGACAAATATTCGGAGATTAATGTGTCGTAAGCGGCCGTGTGGCGGAATACCTTGGCTGCAAGCCGTTTGCGTGTTTCCAATGTCGTATCTCCGCCTGCACGGATCTCCTCGATCACCTTGCCATAGTCCGCAGCGTCGACAACAACGCTTACGAATGCATGGTTTTTCGCAGCCGAGCGCAGCATCGTCGGTCCGCCAATGTCGATGTTCTCGATGGCATCCTCATACTCGACATCCGGCTTGGCAATCGTCTCCTGGAACGGGTACAGATTCACGACCACGAGGTCAATGTAATCCAGGCCCAGCTCCTTCATCTGACGCTGATGGTCTTCGCTGTCGCGAATCGCCAGCAACCCGCTGTGCACCGCAGGATGGAGCGTCTTCACGCGGCCGTCCAAAATTTCAGGGAAGCCCGTCACATCGGAGATGCCGATGACAGGGACGCCTTCTTTGGCGAGCAGACTCTTGGTTCCTCCTGTCGAAATAATCTCTACACCCAATGAAGACAACTCACGGCAAAATTCCACGATGCCGGTTTTATCCGAAACGCTGACCAATGCTCTTTTGATACCCACGTCCATACCCCCTCATTTGAATGAAAAAACTTTTTACCTTACGACTTCCGCCATTTTTGCGAGAACCTGCACAGTAATGTCTTCCCTTTGCGCTAGGGATTGCCAGCCGCAACCGGTAGGCGTCTACTTGGGCGGCCGCTCTGCGAATCCATTTCGACCCGACAAGTACCTAAAAGGGACTTGTCTACGCTCTGCGGCTCCGTTTCGACCCTACAAGTACCTAAAAGGGACTTGTACACCACTCTGCGGCTCCTTTTCAGCCCAACAAGTACCTAAAAGGGAGTTGCTCTTTAGAGCTGCTGCCCCCCCTAAGAATCCCTTGCCAACGTTTTCTGTCGCCTCGTTCTGCAAAAACACCCTGTCTTGAATCCGTAGATGCTGTCGATACACGATAATTCCAAATTATTTCCCGAGAAATATCGAACATGTCGATTATCTGTGCAAGCTTGTCCGCTTTTAGAAGAAAAACGTCCGGAAATCATTGATCCCTATGCGTTAGTACTTGCGAAAAGGAACAACTCACCGGCATCGAACCTGCACGAACCTGTAGCGAGCCTACAGCAACCTGAAAGAACCAGCATAGAACCTGCAAGAGCCTACAGCAACCTGCAAAGAACCAGCATCGATCCTGCAGGAGCCTGCAACGAGCCTACAGCAACCAGCAGCGAACCTGCCTGCATACCAACATACTAGATTCACTAGCCCAATTCAGGTTTTTCACGCATACCTAATGTTCAACGTCCTGCACGTTATCAGCTATAGTCACATGGCGCCCGTTCAGCGAAACCCGCCCCTCGGCGAACCACGATACGACTTCATAATACAGCTTCTGTTCGACCTCATGGATCCGTTCCGCCAGCGCAGCCGCGCCATCGCCTTCCCGTACTCCGACAGCCCGCTGGGCGATGACGGGACCTGTATCCATGCCTCCGTCTACAAAATGCACGGTTACCCCCGTCATCTTCACGCCGTACTCGACCGCCTGGCCGATGGCATCCTTGCCAGGGAAAGCCGGCAGCAGGGACGGATGAATATTGATGATTCGCCCGCTGTACGTTTCGACAAACGATGGGCTGAGCAGCCGCATGTATCCGGCAAGCACGAGCAAATCCACGTCCCGGCGGTCCAGCTCCGCCGCAATTTCACGCTCATACGCTTCCTTCGAGGCATAAGCTTTCGGTTGAAAAACGAAAACGTCGACATCCGCGGCCTTCGCCAGCTCTACGACAGGAGCCTCCGGCTTGTCGCAGACTAACAGCCGGATTTCGGCTCCCAACAAGCCCTGTCGCTGAGCCTCCACCAAAGCTTGAAAATTACTGCCCCTCCCGGAAGCGAATACCGCAATCCGATTGGCCTTCATTACACTTCAGCCCCCGTAAAGGTGACGACACGCTCGCCTTCCGTTACGCGGCCGATGACATAAGGCTCTTCACCCGCCGAGCGGAGATACGCCAGCGCTTGATCCGCATCGCTCTCGTTCACGACAAGAACCATGCCGATCCCCATATTAAATGTCGTAAACATGTCTTTATTGGAAATGCCGCCCTTCTCCTGCATCAGCTTGAAGATCGGCAGAATCGGCCAGGTTCCGTACTCAATGTCGACATTGACGCCATCCGGCAGCATACGCGGAATGTTCTCGATGAATCCGCCGCCCGTAATATGCGCCATGCCCTTCACTTCGATCTCTTTCAGCAAGCCCAGCAGCGGTTTGACGTAGATTTTGGTCGGTGCCAGCAGCACGTCGCCAAGGCGTCCCCCCAGCTCCGGAACCTCCTGCTGCAGCGAGTACCCGGAATCCTCCAGAAGCAGCTTCCGCACAAGCGAGAACCCGTTGCTGTGCACCCCGCTGGAAGCCAGGCCGATCACGGTATCGCCTGCCGCGATATTCGATCCGTTGATCATTTTGGACTTGTCGACAATGCCCACCGTGAAGCCGGCAATGTCGTACTCCCCCTCGCTGTACATGCCCGGCATTTCCGCCGTCTCCCCGCCGATCAGGGAGCAGCCGGCCTGGTTGCAGCCATCGGCAATGCCTTTGACGATGGACTCAATTTTGGCAGGAATCACCTTATCGCAGGCCAAATAGTCGAGAAAAAAGAGCGGTTCCGCGCCTTGCACCACAATGTCGTTCACGCACATGGCTACCGCATCGATTCCGATGGTGTCATGCTGGTCCATCGCAAATGCAAGCTTCAGCTTCGTGCCGACGCCATCGGTGCCCGAGACGAGTACCGGCTCTTCATATTGGTCTTTATTCAGCTTGAACAGGGCGCCGAAACCGCCGAGATCCGTCATGACTTCCGGTCTGAATGTCGTTTTGACATGCTTTTTCATCCGCTCTACCGCTTCGTTGCCTGCTGCGATATCCACGCCTGCTTGTTTGTAAGTATCCGACACGCGTCTAACACTCCTTTTCATTTAAAAGAAAGAATCAGTGCACTAATCATTTATGGCCTTAATCAATCATCCGCTAAACGGTGAAAAAACATCTGCAAGTTACGGAGATAGGACCCTGTTCACCATGATCCCTGGTGCCCTCCCGCCCCCCTACATCGAGGTTCAATAGGAGCGGCGCGAGGGTCTCAGGACTCATTCCAGGTACCTTCAAGAGTTAATCTTAACAGCTGCAGCCCATCTTCTCTTCCCCGTCAAAATCAATCGGTGTCGGGTAATCATTATCGAAGCAAGCAAGGCATAAACCGCCTTTATAGCTCTGCTCGTCATAGCCGCCGATGGCCGAGATCAGCCCCTCCACACTAAGGAAGGACAAGGAGTCGGCATTGATCTCCCGGCAGATTTCCTCGATGCTCTTGGAAGAGGCGATCAGCTCCCGGCGGTCCGGCGTGTCGATGCCGTAGAAGCAGGGATTCTTGAACGGCGGCGAGGTAATCCGAACGTGCACTTCGGTCGCCCCCGCTTCGCGAAGGAGGTTGACGATCCGGCGGGAGGTGGTTCCCCGCACGATCGAATCGTCAATCATGACGACCCGTTTGCCTTCGACCACGCGACGCACGGCGCTAAGCTTCATCTTCACGCCCTGCTCGCGCAGCTCCTGGCTCGGCTGGATGAACGTCCGGCCCGTATATTTATTCTTGATCAGCCCCAGCTCATAAGGGATACCGGTCTGCTCGGCATAACCGATAGCTGCCGAGATGCTGGAATCGGGAACGCCTGTAACGACATCCGCATCGATAAAAGATTCCAGCGCCATCCGGCTTCCCATCCGCTTGCGGGCCGAATGCAAATTCGAGCCGTTCAGGTCGCTGTCCGGGCGGGAGAAATAAATGTACTCCATCGCGCACAGCGCTTTGCGGCCCGGCGCCGTATAGCGCTCCTCGCGCAAGCCGTCGCGATCGAGAATGAGCAGCTCCCCGGGAGCGACATCGCGGATCGTCTCCGCGCCGATCACTTCGAGCGCACACGTCTCGGAAGTGAAAATATAAGCGTCGCCCAGGCGGCCCATCGTCAGCGGACGCAGCCCGTTCGGATCGGACGCAACCAGCAGCTTGTCATTGGTCATCAGCAGGAATGCAAACCCGCCGACTAGACGCTGCAGCGCGTCCTTCGCCGCTTCGACGAAGTCCTTCGGCGAGCGCGCGATCAAGTGCGCAATGACTTCGGTATCGCTCGTCGTCTGGAAGATCGAGCCCGCTTTCTCCAGCTCGCGCCGGAGCATCGGCTCATTTACGATATTGCCGTTCGTGGCAATCGCCAGATTGCCCTCCCGGTATTTGAAGACAAGGGGCTGTGCGTTGGTAATCCGGCTGTCTCCGCTGGTGGAATAGCGCACATGCCCGATCGACATGTTTCCCTTGAGCGATTCCAGCTTATTCTTGTCGAATACTTCCTTCACCAGGCCCATGTCGCGGTGATAATTGAAGCTGTCCCCATCGGCCACGCAGATGCCCGCGCTTTCCTCTCCCCGGTGCTGCAGGGCATGCAGTCCGTAATAGGATAGGGAGGCGGCATCGGGATGACCGAACACCCCGAATACGCCGCACTCTTCTTTTAATGTATCGAATATATCGCTCTTACCTGTTCCCTCATTGTAATAATCCCCTGTCCATAATCCTTCGGGTATCAGTTCATGAGACATGGAATGGCATCCTCCCAGACGGATTTCAAAGCCTCCACGGATTCATTCAGCGCAGAAGCACCGTTAATGTTCATGCTGAGCTTGCTTCCGCCTACAACGCCAAGCGCGTTGAATGGAACGCCGGCTTCTTGAAGGAGCTTCTCCAGCGCATTTTTATGATCCGGGGATACGGATAATACGATCCGGGATTGGCTTTCGCTGAAGAGGGCGATGTCGCTGCGAAGGTCGGTCGACCATTCGATCGTTGCACCGACATTGCCGCTGATGCAGCTCTCCGCAAGCGCTGCGGCAAGTCCGCCTTCCGACACATCATGCGCGGATTGAACGAAACCGGCCTGGATCGCTTTCAGCACACCGCTAAGCAGCTTCTTCTCCTTCTCCAGATCGAGCTGCGGCGGCCGTCCTTCGGATACGCCATGCACCACGGCCTGGAACTCGCTGCCGCCAAGCTCGGCATAGGTTTCGCCGAGTACATAAATCAGATCGCCCTCGTTCTTGAAGCCTTGCGTCGTAATATGATCCGTGTCGTGGATCAGGCCGACCATGCCGACAACCGGCGTCGGGTAAATCGCGCCTTTGGCGTTCTCGTTATACAGACTGACGTTGCCGCCGATCACCGGCGTTCCCAGCTCGCGGCAGGCTTCCGCCATGCCGTCCACGGCTTTTTCCATCTGCCAGAAAATATCCGGCTTCTCCGGACTGCCGAAGTTCAGGTTGTCCGTGATCGCCAGCGGCTCGGCCCCGGAGCATACGATATTGCGCGCCGCTTCGCTGACGGCGATCTTGCCGCCGAGCTCGGGGTCGAGATATACATAACGCCCGTTGCAGTCCGTTGTCATTGCCAGCGCCTTGCGCGTGCCTTGAACGGTCACGACGGCCGCATCCGAGCCCGGACGTACGGCAGTGCTGGTGCGGACCATATAATCATATTGGTTATACACCCATGCTTTGCTTGCAAGGCTTGGCGAGCCGAGCACTTGCTTCAGCGCTCCCCCGAGATCCTTCACTTCATCGTAGCGGAGCGTGTCGACCGAGGCTTGCTCTTTGTAATAAGCAGGTACCTCGGACGGTTTATTATATACAGGGCACTCGTCAACAAGAGCCGTAACCGGCATGTCGCCGACGACTTCGCCGTGGTGGAACAGCTTCAGACGACCGTCATCGGTCACCTTTCCGACCTTGGCGCAAATCACGCCCCAGCGATCAAAAATTTCACGCGCCTGCGCCTCATGCTGCGGCTCGACAACGAACAGCATCCGTTCCTGCGATTCCGACAGCATCATTTCGTAAGGCGTCATGCCTTCCTCGCGCTGCGGAACTTGATCCAGATACAGCTCAAGCCCGTTACCCGCTTTGCTTGCCATTTCCGCGCTGGAGCAGGTCAGGCCTGCCGCGCCCATGTCTTGAATGCCGAGCACGATGCCGGAGTCGATCAGCTCAAGGCAGGCTTCCATGACGAGCTTCTCCATGAACGGGTCGCCAACCTGAACGGCCGTGCGGTTCGCTTCGGACTCCTCGGTCAATTCGACGGAAGCGAACGTTGCCCCGTGAATGCCGTCGCGCCCTGTCGGCGGTCCGACGTAGAACACCGGATTGCCGACCCCTTTAGCTACACCGCGCTGGATTTTGTCATGATCGATAATGCCGACGCACATCGCGTTGACCAGCGGATTGCCTTCATAGCTCTCGTCGAAGACAACCTCGCCTCCGACCGTCGGAATTCCGATGCAGTTGCCGTAGCCGGCGATCCCGGATACAACATGCTCGAACAAGTACTTCACGCGGTCGCTCTCCAGCTTGCCGAAGCGAAGGGAGTTCAGGATCGCAACAGGTCTTGCGCCCATGGAGAAAATGTCGCGGATAATGCCGCCCACGCCAGTGGCCGCGCCTTGGTAAGGCTCAACGGCCGACGGGTGGTTATGGCTTTCGATTTTGAATACGACCGCCTGGTTGTCGCCGATATCGACGATGCCCGCGCCTTCGCCGGGTCCCATCAGGACGCGCGGCCCGCTGGTCGGGAAGCGGCGCAGCAGCGGCTTGGAGTTCTTATACGCGCAGTGCTCGGACCACATGACGCTGAATACGCCGATCTCCGTATAGTTCGGCTTGCGTCCCATGAAGGAACAGATCAGCTCGTACTCGCTGTCCGAAACTCCCATCTGCTTGTAAATCTGATGCTCTGCAATCTGTTCTGCCGTCGGTTCCTTAACGGACGTTTGCTGCGCCATGAGTATCCCTCCATGCCTGTAATATGGATGTGAACATTGCCTTGCCGTCTTCCGAACCGAGCAGGCTGCTTACCGCCCGCTCCGGATGCGGCATCATGCCGATCACGTTGCCGCGTTCGTTGCAGATGCCTGCGATGTCCGCGACGGAGCCGTTCGGATTATCTTGATACGTAAATACGATTTGCCGGTTGTCCCGGAGCCTCTTCAGCGTTTCTTCATCACAGTAATAGTTGCCCTCGCCGTGAGCGATCGGAATGACGATCTCCTGTCCTTCCGCATATTCGCGCGTGAACGGCGTTGAGCTGTTGACCACTTTCAGCACACTGTCATGGCAGCGGAATTTCATCGAAGCGTTGCGGCGCAGCGCCCCCGGAAGGAGTCCCGCCTCCGTTAAAATCTGAAATCCGTTGCAGATGCCAAGAATATATTTGCCCTCTTCTGCCGCCTTCGCCACCTCGTTCATTACCGGGGCGAACCGGGAAATCGCACCACACCGCAGGTAATCCCCATAGGAGAACCCGCCGGGCACCAAGATGCAATCGTACGGGGATAAATCCGTTGCCGTATGCCACACATAATCCACCGGCTGCCCGATTGTCTCTTCCACCGCTTTGTAACAGTCAATATCACAATTGGAGCCAGGAAAGACCAGCACTGCAAATCTCATGGTTTTAGCCCTCCAATTCGTAACGGTAGTTCTCGACCACCGTATTCGCCAGAAGCTTCTCGCACATTTCCTTGACGCGCTGCTCAGCCTCTTCACGGTTATCCGTATTCAGCTCAAGCTCCATATACTTACCGATCCGCAGGCTCTCCACTTCCTTGTAGCCGATCGAATGAAGCGCCCCCTGCACCGCGACCCCTTGCGGATCCAAAACGCTCTGTTTAATCGTGACGTAAACCTTAGCTTTCAACATGTTCTCCTGCTCCTCCTCGGTATGAATAAATAGTATAAAGGACTGCTCGTATTACAAGCTTGCTGCCGTCAGCCGGCGGTAAATATCGGTATAGCGGTGCGTCGTCTCCTCCACCACATGCAGCGGAAGCGGATCCGGCTCGCTGTTCTTGTCCCAATCGGAAGAAGCGAGGTACGTGCGTACAGGCTCCTTGTCCATGCTGTCGATCTCAATGTCCAGCGCATAGTTGGTTTCATCCCAGAAACGGGAGGAATCCGGCGTGAAAATTTCGTCGATCAGGACGATCTCGCCGTCGATCAAACCGAACTCGAACTTGCAATCGGCTAGAATGATGCCGTGCTTCCGGCAGTAGTCGCGGGCGAATGTATACAGCATCAAGCTTTTGTCCTGCAGCTGCAGTGCCAGCTCTTCGCCCACAAGCTCCTTCATCCGGGCGAGCGAGATGTCTTCGTCGTGACCGACATCGTTCTTCGCGGCCGGCGTGAAGATCGGCTCCGGAAACGCCTCGTTCTTGCGCAGGCCCTCCGGCAGCTTAATGCCGTTTACCTCGCCCGTGGACTGATACTGCCGCCAGCCGCCGCCGGTAATATATCCCCGGACAACGCATTCGATATCAATGCGCTCGGCCTTGCGGCATACCATGATCCGCCCGTCCAGCAGCGTCTTATCCTTCACGGCATCCCCCAGCCGGTTCACGTCGGTATGCACCATATGGTTGTCGATCAGGCCCTTCGTCTGCTCAAACCAGAAGGCGCTCAGCTTATTCAGCACCGTTCCCTTAGCCGGTACGGGCGGCTCTAGGACATAGTCAAAAGCGGAAATGCGGTCGGTTACTACGATGAGTACATGCTCACCCAGATCATAAAGCTCACGGACCTTGCCCTTGTAGAGCAGCGGTGCATGGATCAGGTGGGCGGCGGTCGATAATGCCGGTAATGTCATAGGTTCCTCCCCTTAGACTGCAGCTTGTCTGCCTGTTTATTTAAAGATTCCTGCTAAATTCCATCCCTGCCGCTTCCGTGCACAATGGATCGGCGAACTAAACCATGTCGCTCCATACCTTGCGGATTGAAAGCCGCTCTTCGCTCCAAGTCCCTTTTCGGGACTTGTTTGCTCCTGTGGAGCGCTTTGCGCCCCTACAAGGATGTTTGCAACATCCTTATCTGCGAGTGCAGGTTATTTTCCGATCTTTGGTTCCCCGGATTTCCGTGATCGATGATAAAATCCGGGGACAACCTATGCTTGCAATGCAGCTTTCCGTTTGGAAGGCTTTTATTCAGGAGACTGCTAAATTCTAATTATTCGATTTCGTCGAAATCGATCTTTCTATCCTTATTCTAAAAACGGATAAATTCGCGACATATGCTATTCCAGTCCGAGCTTGGCAAAAATCGTATCGACATGCTTCAGATGCCAGCTTGGATTAAAGGCATCCTCGATTTCCTCGGGACTGAGCACTTCCGTAATAGCGGGAGTCGCCTCTACGATTTCACGGAATTGACGCTGCTCCTCCCATGCCTGCATGGCACGAGGCTGCACGGTATCGTACGCCTGCTCGCGGCTGAAGCCCTTGTCGATCAGCTTCGTCAGAAGGCGGCCGGAGAATGGCACGCCGTACGTGCGGGCCATGTTGCGCTTCATGTTCTCAGGGAAGACCGTCAGGTTCTTCACGATGTTGCCGAAACGGTTCAGCATATAGTTCAGCAGCATCGTGGCGTCCGGCAGAATGATGCGTTCCACGGAGGAGTGGGAAATATCCCGCTCATGCCACAGCGACACGTTCTCATAAGCGGAGATCATGTGGCCCCGAATCACGCGGGCCAGACCGGAGATGTTCTCCGAGCCGATCGGATTGCGCTTATGCGGCATAGCCGAAGAGCCTTTTTGACCTTTTGCAAAAGCTTCCTCGACCTCACGCACTTCGCTCTTCTGCAGCGCGCGGATCTCGGTTGCAAACTTCTCCAGCGATGTCGCGATCAGCGCGAGCGTCGCCATATATTCGGCATGGCGGTCACGCTGCAGCGTCTGCGTCGAGATCGGCGCCGGCTTCGTGCCCAGCTTGCGGCATACGAATTCCTCAACGTACGGGTCGATATTGGCATAGGTGCCGACCGCGCCGGAAATTTTGCCGTACTGGACGTTGTCGGCGGCATGGCGGAAGCGTTCCAGGTTGCGGATCATTTCCTCGTGCCACAGCGCCATTTTCAGACCGAATGTAGTCGGCTCTGCATGAACGCCATGCGTTCTGCCCATCATCGGCGTGTATTTGTAGGCAATGGCTTTCTCCTTCAAAATACCGATAAACCGAAGAATGTCCTGCTCCAAAATTTCATTCGCCTGCTTAAGGAGGTAACCCATCGCGGTATCCACCACGTCCGTGGAGGTCAGCCCGTAATGCACCCATTTCCGCTCGTCGCCAAGGCTCTCCGATACGGCGCGGGTAAACGCGATCACGTCATGCCGCGTCTCCTGCTCGATTTCATAGATCCGTTCGATATCAAAGGATGCGTTCTGGCGAAGCTTCACCGTATCTTCCTTCGGGATCACCCCAAGCTCGGCCCAAGCCTCGCATGCGCACAGTTCAACCTCCAGCCATGCTCTGAATTTGTTCTCCTCGGTCCAGATCGCCCGCATTTCCGGTCTGCTGTAACGTTCAATCATCGTTTAATCCTGCCTCCAAATATTAGTTTTCTCTACCCACTCCAAGGCGTCCCTGACATCCCCGCACAGCAGGTTGATGTGACCCATCTTGCGGTTCGCCTTCGCCTCGCTCTTGCCGTACAGATGAAGCTTCGGCACGACGCCAAGCGACTCGGCGAGCTCATCATGTTCGCCAAAGCGCTGCACCGCTGCTTCCAAATGCTGCCCCAGCACGTTAACCATGACCACGGGGCTCAGCAGCGTCGTATCGCCGAGCGGCAGATCGCAGATCGCTCTGACATGCTGCTCGAATTGCGATGTGGCGCAAGCCTCCATCGTATAGTGGCCGGAGTTGTGCGGACGGGGCGCAAGCTCGTTCACGTACAGCTCCCCTTCCTCCGTCACGAACATCTCCACGGCCAGAAGCCCTGCCGCGTTCAAGCCCTCTGCCACGCGCTCGGCAAGCTGACGGGCTCTGAGCTGTATATCGCTTGGCACTCGCGCTGGGACGATGGATAGATGCAATATATTGTTGACATGCACGTTCTCCGCCGGCGGGAAGCTCTTGACGCTGCCGCTTGGCGTGCGCGCCGCGATGACGGAAATCTCGCAGACGAACTTCACGAACTTCTCCAGCACGAGCTCGGCCCCGCCGGCAGCCAGCGCCTCATACGCCGGCCGCAATTGCTCCTCGCTGCGAAGAACGGCTTGCCCCTTACCATCATAACCTCCGGTAGCCGTCTTTAGCATGCATGGAAGTCCAAGCTCGTCAGCTGCAGATAACAAATCTTCCAAGCTATTGATTTCACGATACGGGGCGACCGGCACGCCAGCCGCTTCAATCGCCGCTTTCTCGCGCAGCCGATGCTGCGTCGTATACAGAAGCTTGCTGCCCTGGGGCACGTAAGACTGCTCCTCCAGCAGCTTGGCCACGCCCGCATCCACATTCTCGAATTCGTACGTAATGACATCCGCCTTCTCCGCTAATTTGCGTGCGGCTTCCACATCGTCATAGCCTGCCGTAATCTGCTCGGCAATCTGTCCGAGCGGCGCGTTCGGAGTCGGGTCCAGGGTGACGAACGAATACCCCATCTTGACGCCGTCCAGCGCCATCATGCGGCCCAGCTGGCCGCCGCCGAGGACGCCGATCACCGAGCCCGGCAGAAGCCGTCTCCCGGCAGCCGTCTGCTGCAATGTCTGACGCTCCGTCATAGGCTATCGCCGCTTTCCAGCACTTCATCGCGTATGCGGTCCCGCCGTGCCTGCACTCTGGCACGGACCTCCGCATCCGAAGCGCCCAAGATTTGCGCGGCGAGCAGTCCCGCATTCACGGCACCGGCCTTGCCGATCGCGACGGTAGCGACGGGAATGCCGCCCGGCATCTGCACGATCGACAGGAGCGAATCCAGCCCGTTCAGCGATTTGGATTGCACCGGAACGCCGATGACCGGCAGCACCGTCTTCGAGGCTACCATTCCCGGAAGATGCGCCGCGCCGCCGGCGCCGGCGATAATGACGCGAATCCCCCGGCCCTCCGCCTCTTCGGCGTACCGAAACATCAGATCAGGCGTGCGATGCGCGGATACGACCTTTTTCTCATACGGAATTTCCAATTCATCTAACACCTTGCATGCCTCAGACATGGTCTCCCAATCCGATTTGCTGCCCATAATGACTCCAACTTGCGCTGCCATGAGCACCCCCGCTTTCCCATGATTAATGTCAGTAATATTGAAATCCCCTGCAAAGCCTCCTGCGCTGACCGCTGCTTCATCGGAAAGCTTTGCGTGAGATCCAGTAACCTCATTCCATACAGATGAAAAAAGTCCGATCCCGTAAACACAATGCTGTGCTGGTCTCGGACATACAAGGAATACGAACGCTGCCGCCCGATGTCAACATAGACATGGTGGGGAAGCGAACTCAAGCGATCAAGATAAACCCGCCCAAGCGGCGGTCATCAAGCCTTGGCCCGCTCATCCTGCCGCACCGTGTGTACTCCCTCGTAGTCCGAAAATTTACGGTTTCCGGGTAGAGACTTCCGGGCCATATCCCCGGCTTTATACGAGAAATATTTAATTCCCAGGATTTTTGCCAAATCCACATTTTTCATTAATCTGCTCAATCATTAATCTGCTCAATAAGTTCTTTTGAACCTCAACATCCTCAGTTTATCAATCTCTGACACCTCATGTCAACCTAAACCCGAACATTCTCAAATATTGAAAATTTAATGTTCGTATTTAACCAAACATAACGTTATGGCCGCGTTAACAAGCAACACGATACCCTGAGTTAGTGGCCCTGTCTAGGTCTGCACCGGGATCCCTGCGTTTCGGGCCGAATTCGCGAATACTGGTGAACCCCCTCGGTAGGAGCTCTAAATGAATACCCTTAGAATATCGAGAAAAAATAAAAGGGCACTCCTGCAAGATCCATGATCTTTCAGAATACCCTCGTTTAATGTCGTACTTTTGATTGAACCAAGCCTCTATTTCACCACAAGCACCGGGATGGTGGCATGCTGCACCACGTTATGGCTGACGCTCCCGAGCACGAACTCGCGAATGCCGCCCAGGCCGCGGCTGCCGATCACGATAAGATCGATGTCGTTCTGTTTGGCATATTCCAAAATCACTTCGGCAGGCGCTCCCTGAATCATGTTGACCTGCCCGTTAACACCCGAATGCTCGATGCGCTCCTTGATTTCTTCTGTCGTCTGCACCGCAATATCGTATACGTCTTTATTAAGCGAAGCGGGAATCGGAGCCAGTCCTTCCCCGACAAAAAAACGCGGAAAGTCATAAGCATGAACCACGTGCAGCTTAGCGTCAGGATTCGCCTTGGTCAGCTCGACCGCGCGTCCGAGCGCTTTGTTCGCCGCTTTAGAGCCGTCGTAAGCCAGTAGAATGTTCGTAAACAGCATACAGGCCACCTCTTTCCTATGTGATAAGACTGAAGACCTACTGTTATATGAATGCTTTACCCGGTATGCCTGCGTTTGAACCGGGCCGTCTAACTTGCTTTAATGGCAATTCCGTCGTATGTAGGAACCTACTTTAAGACTAACTCCAGAAATACCCGTACAGCACCGCGTTCAAAAACAACAGCAGCGGTATGCCGAGCTTGAACGATAAATGCCTTGTTTTATGACGCTTCCGATACATCGCAATCCATGCGCCTAAAGCGCCGCCGACCGCAGCCAGCAGAAACAGCGTCCGTTCGGGAACGCGGTCCCGTCCCAGCCTGGCACGCCGCTTGTCCTCGGACATGACCAGATAGGCAACCGCATTAATGAATATAAACCATACAATCAGCGCGGTTCTCACGTATGCTCCCGCCCCCCATGACCAGCCGGCCGAATCGGGCCTTACGTATGACCCCCGGCTTGTATACTTACGTTCTCACCATATTATAAATCTGCATGATCGAGAAGTACACCGGAAAACTCCGCTCCTTAGTGAGCGAGGGATAGGTTGTGTGACGTTTTGACATGATCGCATGTGTTGAAGATCCATGCCGTCGCGGCGATCGCATAATTCCTTGGCGGGATATGCTGACGAAAAGCGTAAGAAGCCGCCCATAAGAGCGACGCCGGCCGAATGAATCGCCGGGCCCTTCTTACAAGACGGCCAAAAAGAATGATTAAAGGGTCTGTCCCGTCCCCAAGCTTACGATTCGCCCTTCGGAATCTCATTCAGGCTCGGAACATAGTCCGCAGCCTTCTTCGGCTTCAAGGTTTTGCTCTCTTCGAGAATGCTTGCCTTGTTTTGCTGATTCTCCGTTTTTCTTGCTTTATGGTTCGGCATGCCCTTCACCTCCTGTCCGTAGAATGGGCTATTGTCACGGAGGTTATGCGGACAGGAGGAAAGAATAACGAAATGCATTTATACCGGGCTTTGCGCTCTTGCGCCTATTCCTTGCCCTTCTGCTCAAGCGCAGCCTTCAGCAGCTCGCCGAGATTCGAACCGATCGATTCCGGCTTGCTGTATTGCTGGAGCAGCTTGCGTTCCTCGCGCTTGTTCACATGCTTCGCGTCCTTCTTGAGCGTCTCGGTTATGCCGCAGCCGAGGCACTGCACGTACATGCCGGCCTTGCCTTCCTTCAGCTCCATCTTCTTGTGGCACTGCGGGCAGCGCCGGTTCGACAGCCGTTTCTCGCCGGAGCGCTTGTAGCCGCAGTCCTCGCTCGGGCAGACGAGCAGCTTGCCGCGCTTCGTCTTCTTCTCGAGCAGACGGGTGCCGCAGTCCGGGCAGTGGCTGTTCGAGACGTTATGCGGCTTGTATTCCACGTCGCTTCCCTTGACCTCGGTCACCAGCTTCTGCGTCATATCCCGGATGCCCCGCAGGAACGGCTCAGGCTTGCCCTGCCCCTTCGCGATCCGCTCCAGCTCGGCTTCCCAGCGGGCGGTCAGCTCCGGCGTCCGCAGCTCAGGAGCCACCAGCTCGATCAGCTGCTTGCCCTTGCCGGTCGGATGCAGGGACGAGCCCTGGCGTTCGATCGTATCCGAGCTGACCAGCTTCTCAATGATATCCGCCCGCGTCGCCGGCGTTCCGAGGCCGTGCTTCTCCATCTGCGACAGGAGAGCCGCTTCCGTGTAGCGCTTCGGCGGCTGGGTGCGTCCCGGCTTCAGGATGCAGCGGGCAACCTTCACCGGCTGGCCTTCCTTCAGCTCGGGCAGCAGCTTGCCTTCTGGAGCTGACCCTTGTCCCTCGTCATCCTCGCCATCGGCGTCGTCGTCATAATCGCCGCCGTACACCTCGCGCCATCCGCTGTCCTTGACCGTCGTCCCTTTCGCATGGAACGTCTCGCCTTCGATCTGAACGGTGACGGCGACTTGATCATACCGTGCCGGCGGATAGAACAGGCTGATGAAGCGGCGGACGATGAGATCATACAGCTTGCGCTCGTCGGCCGTCAGCTGGTTCAGCAGCACCGTCTGCTCGGTCGGGATAATCGCATGGTGATCCGTTACCTTGCTGTCGTCTACGACCCGCTTGCCCGGTGACAGGCTCTTGCGGAGCAGCGGACGGGCCAGTGATGCATACGGCCCTACCGCGACGCTCGACAGCCGCTCCTTCAGCGTACCTACCATGTCGGAGGTCAGATACCGGCTGTCCGTACGCGGATAAGTCACGAGCTTATGCTGCTCATACAGCCGCTGCAGGACGTTCGACGTCTGCTTGGCCGAGAAGCCGAACCGGCGGTTCGCATCCCGCTGCAGCTCGGTCAGATCGTACGCCAGCGGATGCGGCTCGTTCTTCTCGCTCTTTTTCACGCTGACGATCTTGCCCGAGGCTCCCTCCAGCTTCTGCTTGAGCTTCGCCGCGCGCTCCTTCTCGAACAGACGGCCGTCGCCGCCCGCGGCGCGCCAGGAAGCCTCGAAGCTGCCGAGATCGACCTGCAGCGTCTCATACTCCTGGGAACGGAAGTTCATGATTTCCTTCTCCCGGTCCATAATCATGCCGAGCGTCGGCGTCTGAACCCGGCCTGCCGAGAGCTGGGCATTGAACTTCGTGGTCAGCGCCCGCGTCACGTTCAGCCCGACCATCCAATCCGCCTCCGCCCGGCACCGCGCCGACTCGTACAGGCGGTCGAACTGCTGGCCCGGCTTCAGGGAAGCGAAGCCCTCCTTGATCGCTTTATCCGTCTGGGACGAGATCCACAGCCGCTTGAAGGGCTTGTTCCACTTCGCCATCTTCAGAATCCAGCGCGCCAGCAGCTCGCCTTCGCGGGCGGCATCGGTCGCAATGATCAGCTCGCCGACATCCTGACGCTTCATCAGATGCTGCACGTTCTTGAATTGATGGCTCGTCTCTCTAAGCACTTTAAGCCGCATGGAGTCCGGCAGGATCGGCAAATCCTCCAGCGCCCAGGTCTGGTACTTCTTATCATAGTCCTCGGGCTCCGCCAGGCCGATCAAGTGCCCGAGCGCCCAGGTAACGACGTATTTCGGTCCTTCGAAATAGCTCTTATGCTTCTCGCGGCTGCCCATCACCCGGGCGATTTCCTTCGCCACGGACGGCTTCTCCGCCAATACCAATACTTTCATAGCTCTCCCCTTCCTCTGTATCCCTATTATAACCTCCTCCCCGTATTTTCCACAAAAAAAGAGGCACGCTTTCCTCCACCCCATGGCGGCAGCAAAACGGCCTCTGATCACTCATTCGGTACTTTCGGGAATCCCAAAATCTTCATATCGATGGATCGCAAGGAGACACTCTGGCAGCAATCCAACCCGGCCAATATTGCCCGTTAACGATGAACCATGAAGCGTTTAGGTTAGGATGATTCTTTCGTCCTGCCTGCTCCGCTACTGGTTCTTGTCATCTTCCACGTAACGCCCTTGCTCCGGCACGGCCAGCTCGTCAAAATCCCGGGCCAGGCGCTTCAGCGACACCGCCAGCTCTTCGCCCGACATCGGCACCCCGTGCCCCGTCACCGCTAGCGCAGGATTCAGCGCTTCCAGCCGGCGCACCGATTCCCTTGCCGCATCCCAGTCCGGCGTAAAATACATCGGCGGACCGTGAAGCTCCTTCTCCTGGCTGATCACCGCCAGCGCCGATTCCTGCTGGACCGTAATGATCGCGTCTCCCGCAATGAGCGTCCGGTCCCGTTCGCGAAACAGCGAGATATGCCCCCGGCTGTGCCCCGGCGTCGGAATCCAGCGCCATTCCGGCAAGCCCGGCACCGTTCCGTCCATCGGCAGCGGGTGAATGCGCGAGCCGAGGTCGATCGCCCGGTTCGGATACACCGGCGCTAAACGTGCCATCATGCCGCCGCCCACGCTCGGATCGCCGGGAGGATAATCCTCTCGCCCCGTCAAATACGGCAGCTCCAGCTCGTGGGCATAGACGGGCACCCCCCAGCGGTCCGAAAGCTCCTTCACATTGCCGACATGATCGAAATGGCCGTGCGTCAGCACGATGCCCACCGGCGGCCGCCCAAACCGCTTCTCCGCCGTCTCGGCAATCGAGCCTTCAAAATTCCCGATGCCGGTATCCACCAGTACCCAATCGCCCGTGCCGGGCGAGCCGACCATCTGAAGATTGACGATCATCGTGCGAAGGTTGATAAGATCGGGCAGCACCTCTTCGGTATCCACCGCTCCTGTATTCAGCATGCTGTGTTCGTTCATGCTTCTAACGCCTCCTTTTTCCCGTTAATGCGCTCTTGGTTATAACATACCCGTTTTCGCGCATTTCAACGTGAGTAGGGGGCGGCTATTGAATGATTTTGTTCAATCGTTCCAGATAACGCCAGCGCGTTATGAAGAAATACACGATCTGGACGGTCAGGAAGAACAAGAAGATCTTGATGCTGTGGCCCACAATCGAGAAGTCGACGAGCTGCTGAAGCGCGACGAACGCTACCCCGCTGTGTATAAGCGCGATGAGCAACGGCAGGAAAAACATGATCAATAACTGCCGGGTCACGATGGTGCCAAGCTCCTTCCGGCTCAATCCCACCTTCGCGATCATTTGATACTGCTGCTCGTCCCGGGCCAGATCGGCGTACAGACGGAAATATACGAAGCTTGCCGCAAAGGTGAAGAAGACGATGCCGACCAGGCCGCTGACCATCAGCAGAATGCCGTTTTTCTGCTGGGCGCTTTTCCAATCAATGTACAAGGAGTTCAGGTAATAGCTGTATTCGCCGCTTTCATTGAACCGCTCCGCCATTGCTCTTGTCGCATCCCCGGTATCCTTCCAGTTTTTAACGTAAAACGCATGGAAGATGACGAAGCCGTACTCCCCCTGCTCCTCCTGTGTTTTTTTCACCTTCTCGTACAGGCTGTCCGATACGACAAACTGCTCGCCATAGCCCTGAGGCACGGCGATAAACGTTTCCGCTTTGGCTATCCGAAGCGTGACCGCCTCTTTACCGGTCTCAAGCTCGATCTCCTCATAAGCTGGCCCATGGATTCTGTAGCTGTTTTTTTCCGTAACCGTGCTGGGCGTCAGAATCGCCTCATCCTCACCCAGAGTCTCGGCCGGATACCCAAGAGACTGGGCCAGCTCATTGTACTCGCTAAGCTTGACCAGCTTCATCCCGTTCGCCGAGAAAATCGGCTGTACCGACGTCTCCTTGTAGTCGAATCCGCCCTTCTTCAGCTCCTCTCTGATGATCGACAGATGCTGATTCCCTAGTTCCGCTTCCTCCTCGAAGTAGGGATACGTATAAGCATAAGGATTTTCCATGGCCGACAGTCCCGGATCCCCGATCGCTAGCGTTGTTCCGATCCCCGTAAAGGCCGAAGCCGAGATGATCGACACGAGGAAGAACATGACGGCGTTATCCTTGATCCGGTACATCAGCTCGGAAAGGGTGAGCAGATTGGTCTTGCGGAAGAAAAACCTCTCCTTCCTCTGCAGATACCGCATAAAATAAACGCTGAACTGCGTGAAGAGGAAATACGTTCCCAGAATGACCAGCGCCACCCCTCCGAACAGGAGCAGGAAGTTGAAGATTTGCAGCACGGCAAACGCCATGACCACGCCGTAGCCTGCACCGATCAGCAGCACCGCCAGGACGGCCAGCCAAGGCGAAGCCTTTGGCTGCGGCTTCGGGCTCTCCTCCGCCTTAACCAATGCAAGCAGCGTGCCCTTTCGAAGCATCACGGAAGAAAACAGGGCGATCAGAAGGAACAGCACCGCATAAGCCGCCGCCGTCAGCAGGAGCGCCTTCAGCGGAAAATAAAACGGCAGCCCGTTATCCACCGCCAGCACCTTGGCGCTGATCAACAGGATGAGCTTGGAGAACAGCACGCCTGCTCCGATGCCCGCCACGATCGCTGCCGACCCGATCAGGAGGTTCTCGATAAACAGCATCCGGTTGAGCTGCTTCCGGGACATGCCCAGGATCAGCAGAATCCCGAACTCCCGCTTGCGGACCTTAATGAATGCCCCGACGGAATACAGCAGGAAGAAGAAGGAAAAGATGAATACGATATATTGCGACACCGTCATCCCTATCGTTCCGAGCTCGCTCATCGTTCCGCTGGAGGAGACGATGCCATCTTTGAGCTCCGGGTGGAACGCTAGGAGGCCATAGGTGAAGAAGATCATCACGGAGAAGGCGCTGCTCAGAAAATGCGCAATATAGGTCCGCTTGCTCCGCAGGACGTTATTAATGGCGAACTGGCGAAAATTCATGTCCCGAACCTCCCAGCAGTGACAGCACATTTATGATTTTCTGATAAAAGGCGGACTGGTTGTCCCCGCTCGTAATCTCGTTGTACAGCTGGCCGTCCTTGATAAAAATGACCCGATTGCAGTAGCTCGCCGCTACCGGGTCATGTGTGACCAGGAGCATCGTGACCTTGTCCTCCTTGTTACGGCGGTCCATAATCTCCATCACGTCCCGCGCCGACTTGGAATCCAGGTTGCCGGTCGGCTCATCCGCGAGCACCAGCTTCGGCACGTGGATCATCGCACGGGCGACGGCCGTCCGCTGCGCCTGGCCGCCCGAAATCTCGTAGGTCCGTTTGTTCAGGATGGAGGTAATCCCGAGCTTGTCGGCCAGCGCTTCGACACGGCGGTTCATTTCCTCAAGTCCGATACCGTCAAGCGCAAGCGGGAGCACGATGTTCTCCTTCACCGTGAGCGTATTGAGCAGATTGAAGGACTGAAAGACAAAACCGAGTTCGCGGCGGCGGAACATCGCCAGCTGATCCTGCGACAGCCGGAACGGATCTTCTCCGCCGATCCGGATCTCTCCGGAGGTTGGCCGGTCGATCGTCGAGATCATGTTGAGCAGGGTCGTTTTCCCGCTGCCCGACGGCCCCATGATGCCGACGAATTCCCCTTCCTCGATGCTTAGATTAATATTCGACAGCGCTTCGTGGGACACGGCCGCCTTATAGACTTTGCCCAGATTGCGCACGGATAAAATGTCCATGATGTAAACCTCGCTTTCAAAATTGGCTTTTGCTTGTAAGGCTAGTGTAGCGCATGCCCCTCTTAGCTCCTATCGATCCGTCTTTCACGAATCTTACATCGGTGTAAGATTCGCCTATTATAACCCTGCCCACTCCTGACACAACATATCGAAAATGCCTAGCCGACGCAAAAGAACCTTATCCCAGCTTCAAGCTGCCCTCGGGAGGCTCATCTTGATTCTCGGAATAAGGTTCGTTGTCGGATCTTTCTTCCGCGTTATAGATCGAATCACTGCAGGAATAAGAGCCTTACGGTTGTCCCATGCCCGGGCTCGGATTCCAGCTCGATCCGATGGTTCATTCTCCGAACGACCTCGCTGACCAGGTAAAGGCCCATCCCGGTCGACTCCTTCAGCTTCCTGCCGTTCTCCCCCGTATAGAACGGATCGAAGACCCGCTTGGTATCGGATTTCGGAATCCCCATCCCACGGTCCATCACCTCCAGCGCCACTTGGCGCCGATCCTCGGAGCAGTACGCCCGGACCGTAACCTTGAGCCCGGAACCGGACGAATATTTGATGGCATTGGACAGCAGCTGCATGAGGATGAAGCGGAGCCATTTTGCATCCGTCTGGACAGTGAGAGCTGGATCGATGACTACCTCAGGGTAGACATGGCTGTGAATGAAATAGCGCTTGTTCTCATGCACTGCGTCCACCGCAGCCTGATGAAGCTTAACCGGCTCCACGCTGAAATCCTGTTCGAAGGTTTCCAGCCTGGACATGTACAGCACCATATCCAGGCCGCGACGAATGCGGTCGGATTCCTCGGAGATGCTCCTGTAGCCGTCGTTGTCGTCCTCCTGAGTAATCATCTCGATGACGGACAGCGGCGTCTTCATCTGATGCACCCATTGATTCATGAAGATGAGATGCTCCCGCCGCCGTCGCTCCCATTCCTCCATCTGGTTCCGGTATTGGCGGTATTGCTCCTCCATCAGCTCGCTGAGAGCGGTCGGCAATGGGGCCGATTCATTGTGCTTGATGGATTCCTCAAGCGAGGCAAGAGGCTGTGACAGCCGCTCGTAAAAATCCCGATGGGTATAAAATCGGAATGCCAAATATCCCCCCATCACGGAAAGCCCCAGCAGCACCGCGTACGAGGCCGTCACGGGATGATCATAGCCGTCGTACCAGAATACGAGGAGCACAACGAGCAGCTCCGCTGCCGTAAACAGGATCAGCGCCAGATGCTCGCGCCAGAAGAGCCGCTTCATTGCGGCCTCTGCCAGACGGGATGCAGCCTGTAACCGGAGCCCCGTACCGTTTCCAGCGCGCCTTCGATGCCCAGCTCCATCAGCCGTTTCCGTACCCGGTTAATGTTTACGCTGAGCGTATTGTCATCCACGAATGTATCGTCCCACAGCTTCTCCAGGATCGTCTCGCGGGTGACAAGGCGCGGGCTGCGGGCCAGCAGCGTCTCCAGCAGGATCGTTTCCTTCTTCGTAAGCGGCGTCGTTTGTTCGTTCAGCTGAAGCTCCATCCGCTCCGGATACAAAACCAGCCCTTCCTTCTCCACCGTTCGTTCGCCGGAGCCGGGGGCGTAGTCGCCGTATACCCGCCGCAGCTGGCTGTGGATCTTGGCAATGACGATGTCGTATGCGAACGGCTTCGTAATGTAATCGTCGGCTCCGTTCTCCAGCGCCCGCAGCTGGTCGGGGGTTCCGTTTCTTGCGGATATAAATATAATCGGGCACGTGGACATCGACCGGATCTGGCGGCACCAGAAATAGCCGTCATAGCTGGGCAGATTCACATCCAGCAACACGAGATGCGGCTTGATTTCCCGGAACCGCTCAAGCACATGATCGAACTCCCGGATGATGATGCCTTCGTTTCCGTACCTAGCGATCTGCGATTCAAGCAAACCCGCCAGCTTCGGATCATCCTCCACGATCATGATTTTGTACATCATTCTTCCCCCTCATGGCATGCAAGGCCGGAAACGGTAAATATCGCTTCGCCTCGTCTTTTACTGTTCCCCTTTAACGAGCGCGGCTTCGAAAAAGTTTGTTCCCTCCGGGGAAACGCCCTGCACATAAATCCGGCCCCCGGTTTCGTCGGAGCGCCGGACGATGATCGTATCCTTCAGCCTTGCCTCGTGGTTGTAGGTAATTTTGAATCCGGTCACCTTATCCCCTTGCAGCTCCGGCTCATCCAGCACATCCATGCACAAGTCGGCATAGCGTGCGTTATTCATATGACCGTTCACGTCGATTCCGCTGTATCTGACCACGGTGGTATAGGCCTCCTCGAGCTCGATGCCTTCAGGCATTACCGCCTTGCTTGGCAGTTCTCCTACGGAATCCTGCCCGATGGGAACGTCATAAGGAAACATGGACGGTCGCAAAATTTTTCGTTTCTGAATATCCACCAGGGTCCATACCGAACGGGCGCCGCCAACCTGCTCCCCGCGATCGTCCATAATCCGGTAATCCCGGTGCCAGAGAACCCCTTTGGAGCCGCGGCTCCATGTCTCCACATGAATGGTTTCCATGTCGCGCGGAATGCTTGCCATATCAGCTTCAAGCGTAATAAGCATCCAGCCGAGTCCCCGCTCAATCATTTCCTCGCGGTCGATTCCCAGCGCCTCGATATGCTTGTCCGCCGCTCTTTGCATAATGCTCAGCAGCGACGACCAGCGGCAGTCTCCCCTGAAATCCGAATCCACGGATTGAATCGTATACGTCTCGGTCCATTTCTCTGCCATAGCCTTAACTCCATCTCCTTTTTATTAGCCTAAGCCGCCCTCGCAACATTTCAAGGATATCAATTCCCGTCCGTTTTTCAAAGCAGTTCTCCCAAAGGTTGAGGGTGCTGGAAATAAAGTAATACATTCGAGTTTTGGGGTTACCCGGTTTAAAAGTCGCTTCTTTGGTTAATAGTAAGGCACAAACAACTATAACTTATACGAGGTGATAAACATGAGTTTTCTGTGGTCATTAATCGTAGGCGGTATTATCGGATGGATCGCGGGCTTGATTATGGGAAGAGACATCCCGGGCGGCATTATCGGTAACATCATCGCCGGGTTTGTCGGTGCATGGCTCGGCGGCCTGCTGCTGGGCGAGTGGGGGCCTGAAATGGGCGGCTTCTTCATCGTACCTGCATTGATCGGTGCCGTGGTGCTCGTCTTTATCGTCAGCCTGATCATGGGCTCGATGAGACGTAACCGTTCGTAATCTTTGCCTCGGGTTGAACCCCATTGGCGCGGGGCTGGAGGACGTTCCCCTTGCGTGCAAACATAAGGAACCAATGAATAGCTCCAGCCCTTTAATATTGGGTATACGTTAAAAGATGCAAAAACAGGGTGCCAAGCAAGCCTTCAGCTTGCTTGGCACCCTGTTTTGCTGCGATTGAAGTCCACTCCTTTAGGGGAGGGGCAATCCGTGTTTCTTGGCATAGTTCCCCCAGTGGGGCTTGCGGCCATCGATATCGGAGAAGCCATATTCGTCCGATAAATCCCAGCTGGTCAGCGCTCTTCCGCTCTTCTCCGACACCTTCGGATCTGCGGCAAGCGCCGCCACCGCCTGTCCGATCAGGTAGGGCGTCTCCGACTCAATGAAATGCGGATCTTTCGCCACGGCATCCTGCCAATTGTCCTCGCTGACACCGAAATGCGCAAGCATTTGCTCGGATCGGAGGAACCCCGGCGTAACGGACAACGCGGTCACGTTATAGGGCCGAAGCTCAGCCGCCATTGCTTCCGCCAGGTGGATGCCCGATATTTTCGCAAGGCTGTAATATAGATTGCCCCGGTAACGATAGGTGGAGCCGTCCGTGATTTCAATGACAAGTCCGCTCCCTTGCTGGACCATAAGCGGCACGCCGTAATAACTGGTCATGAGATGGGAGGTAACCGCCCGTTCCTGCATAAGCATGCCATCCGACAGGAACTGCTCCCAGAAGGGAACGTTCCAATGCGTCAAATGCTCGCCGCCCCATACATCATTTACAAGGATGTCCAATTGCCCCTTTTGTTCATCGTTCACGCGCTCAAACAAGGCCTTCACCTGTGCCTCGACCGTATGGTCGCATTTAACCGGAATGCCGACGCCACCTCGCTCAATCACCATGTCCGCCGTATCCTCAATGGTCTCGGGACGATTTATATCCGATTTTTGCCCGCGGACGCTGCGGCCGGTGCAATAGACGGTCGCTCCCGCTGCTCCGAGCATAACCGCAATCGCCCGGCCCGCTCCCCGGGTTGAGCCTGCTACGACCGCAACCTTCCCCTTCAATGGCTTCGATTCCAAGGTTTCCATGGATAGTACCTCCCACATCTTAGATTTCGAAATTCGCATTCTTACGGCCATTATTTTATCCTTCATATATGACATCCATTGTCTTATATCCATGCTACAATGAATGAAAAAATTGAAATCGAAGTCGAGGTGACGCCTTCATGCGAGCAGACCGTCTGCTGTCGATCATGCTGATGCTACAGAACGGGGGTAAAAAGAATACGCGTTATCTGGCCGAGCAGCTGGAGGTTTCGGAGCGGACCATCATCCGCGATATGGAGAGCCTCAGCGCAGCCGGCATTCCGGTATACGCCGAGCGGGGCCAGGCTGGGGGCTGGATGCTCGAGGAAAGCTATCGGACGAATCTGACGGGGATGACGCGGGAGGAGCTGATCTCGCTTCTCATATCAAGCCACAGCCCGCTGATCGGCGATCTGGAGATCGGCAAGCAATTTGATGCCGCCTATCAGAAGCTGCTCGCATCTTCTCCGCGGTCCATTCGGCAGGACGCCGAGATGATTCGGGAGAAAATCCATATCGATGGCGTTGGCTGGCATGCCTTCAAGCAATCGCATCCGTACTTGACGGTCATTCAAGAGGCGCTGTGGGAGAACCGCAAGCTGCGGATTCATTATATGAAGGGAGACGAACCAGTGGAGCGCATCGTGCATCCGCTCGGCCTTGTCGCCAAACGAAACACCTGGTATCTTGCGGCCGAGACGCCAGAGGGACTCCGGACATACCGCGTCTCAAGAATTGCCGATGCCTTGGTGCTCGAGGATACCTTCATACGTCCGGAGGGCTTCGATCTCGGTCGTTACTGGGAAGAGTCGATCGCGAGCTTTAAGCGAAATTTACCCAGCTACATCGCACGGGTCGAGATGACGCAGTCCCTGATCAAGCGCTTCGAAAGGGAACGGTATGTCAAAATTCTCAGCCAGGAGCCCAGCGCCAAGGAAGGCTGGATCGAAGCCGATCTGGAGCTTGAAACGCTGGAATCCGCTTCGGCTTTCCTGTTAAGCTGCGGAGCGGAGATTAAAGTGCTTGCCCCTCAGGAGCTCCGTGACCATGTAGGCTCGGCCGCAAAAGCGATCTGCCGGCTGTATGAGTAGCATACGGGCACGGCAACAACGCCGGCCAACTCTCGGATAGAACGAGAGCGGCCGGCGCATTATGGGAATTTTTTAATGGAGTATATATTTCAGAATATGAATTTACCGTTTGGTGTTTAATGGCTTTAAATTCGCTTCGATGGCTTCACGCTTCCCTTCGAGGAACGGCGGCAGCGCGAGAGTTTCCCCCAGGTGGTCGATATGCTCATCGGTATCGAATCCCGGGCCGTCGGTGGCCACCTCAAACAATATGCCGTTCGGCTCCCTGAAATACAGGGAACGGAAGTAGTACCGGTCGACAAATCCCGAATTCGGGAATCCGACGGCGCCGATCTGCTGAATCCATGCCTTCAGCTCCTCCTCATTCTCTACCCGGAAGGCTACGTGGTGAACGCCCCCGCGTCCGAGGCGCTCCCGAGGGAGGTCGGTCCGCTCTTCCACATGAACCTCGGCACCGGTCCCCCCTTCTCCGGTCTCGAATACGGCAATGTCCGGCTGACCCTCCACCGGCGAAGCGTACTGGCCTTTGCGCCGGAAGCCCATCAGCTCCGTGAGCACCTGCACCGTTGGCTGCGCGTTCGGCACGGTCAGCTGAACGGGACCCAGGCCGATAATCGCGTATTCCGGCGGCACCGGCCCATTTGCCCACGGACGGCCCCCGGCTACGCCTTCGTTATTCTCATCGGACACGAGGTTGATCCGCTGTCCCTCAAAGTCCCTGAACGCCAAGGTAAGCCTCCCGGCGCGTTCCTTCACGTCCTCGCGCTCAACGCCGTGCCGGTCCAGACGCTCCGCCCAGTAGGTCAGCGCATGATCGCTCGGCACCCGCAGCGAAGTGGCGGATATGCTGTTGTTTCCCTCACGCGTCCGCCCCGCCATCGGAATTTCGAAGAAGGTAAGCTCTGTTCCGGGATTCCCCTTCTCATCGCCGTAAAATAAATGGTATACCGACACGTCGTCCTGATTGACCGTCTTCTTGACGAGCCTCATTCCCATAACTTCAGTATAAAAATCAAAATTATTGGAAGCCGATGCG
The DNA here is from genome assembly GCF_002741055.1 of Paenibacillus ihbetae. Lineage (NCBI taxonomy): Bacteria > Bacillati > Bacillota > Bacilli > Caryophanales > Paenibacillaceae > Paenibacillus > Paenibacillus ihbetae. Next base: position 2,317,167 of record NZ_CP016809.1, read on the forward strand.
GTCAGTGCGGAAACATGGTGAATGCCTTTAAACTCCATGATGATTACCTCCTTGGGTGATCTGGCTTGATCTTGATTGCCGTGACTCCGGGACAGGTGCAGCGGCTCTCCTGTTCGTTCAGCTTTGCCGTTCGGCGGGACGGAACGACTCCTTGACTCGTAACGATGCCGTTGTATAATTGACGCCCGGCTCCGTCGAAACAGCGCCTTGCTCTTATTCGGGGTGCTTGTGGAATCAGTTTAGACCCAAACGGAACGATCGTCAAGTCTCAATTTTAAGATTTATTGAATAAAGATATATTCGGAGACAGGCATCCATAGTAACAACATAACCATCAAAACAGGTGTCCCTCCCTTATCGTTAGGAAAAACACACCTGTTATGCACTCTCGCATTCTATTTCATACCGCACTTCTTCATACTTCTTGATATCATACTTCGTTACTGCTGCTTGAAGCCCCGCCCTACATGGGCGTTGCTGCCTCCTCCCGGTATTCGGAAGGCGTCTTACCCGTTATTTTCTTGAACACCTGCGTAAAATACCGCGGATCCTGATAACCGACAAGCGGCGCAACCTGGTACACCTTGACTTGGGTATTGCGCAGAATGCTCTTGGCCTTCTCGATCCGGCACTCCGTCAAATACTCCAGGAAGGTATATCCCGTCGTCTGCTTGAACAGCGTACAAAAATGGCCGATGCTCAAATCGGACAGCTCGGATACTTCCTCGATGCTGAGATCCTTCTGGTAATGCTCGGCAATGTACGCCTTGGCTTTGCCGATGACGGCCTGGATGTTGTCCCGGGAGTGGCCGGTTCGGCTGTCGGTCATCCATTGGCCGAAACGCGATTTCATGACATCCATCAGCTCCTGCAGCGTCTCGGATGATTGGAACTGCTGCAGCAGTTCCTCCAGAGACCATTCGAACGTCACCTTCATATGCTCGAATTGCCGATACAGCACGACACTCAGCTCAAACAGCAGACGCTCCGCCATTTTCCGGCTGATAGCATGCTCGCCGATATACGCCTTGGTTTCGTCCAAGAGCTCAAGCAGACGCTCCTTGTTGAGCGTACGGATGCTTTCCACCATGAGCGACTCCAGCTGCTTGGGATATTTCAATCCGCCAGACTGCTCCGCTGCGGATTCCCCTCCTCCCGGGAACACGCCCTCCGCTCCCGTATAAAAACGCCGGTACAAAGCCCTCACCGCCGTTTCGTACGCCACGCCGAGCCGGTCGATACCGGTCATGCCGCCGCTGAAGCCGACGGAGCAGGACAGCTTCGTATATCGCTTGATCAGCCCGACCAGATCGCGCCCGATTGCTTCCTGCCGGTCGCGGGTCAAGCTTGGGAGCAGCAGCACCCACTCCCCGCTGCGGAACGGAAATACCGTAAGCCCTCCATTCATCAGCGACCAATCCTCCAGCACATTGCGTACGGCGAACAGCCACAGCCGCTTCTCGTCCATGGACCACTGCTGGTTCAGTCGCGGATAGTGATCCAGCTGAATCACGGCCATCGTATACCCGTCCTCGAGCTCGCTGTCTTCGAGCCACTGCATATGCTGGAGCGGGCTTCGGCTGCCCTCGATGAATTCCGTCAGCATCCGCTCGCGGGCAAGCAAGGACAGAACCTTAACCGAATGCAGCATCCGGTCGTCGGCCATTTGCCGCTCCAGCGTCTTGGCGGCCCTGGCAATCGTCTCGGTCAGCTCCTCATGATCGATCGGCTTCAGCAAGTAATCGAAGGCGCCCTCACGGAGCGCTTCCCTTGCATATTCGAACTCGCCGTAACCGCTGATGAAGATAATGAGGCGCCTGGATTGGTCGGCCTTCAGCTCTTTCATCAGCGTAATCCCGTCCATGCCCGGCATGCGGATATCGCTGATGACCAAATGCGGCGAAAGGTCGCGCGCGAGCTTCAGCGCACTGTCACCGCTCTTCGCTTCCCCAACGACCTCGAGGTCGAGCTCATCCCAAGGAATCGCCGCCTTCAGGCTGCGCAGTATCATCGGTTCATCGTCGACCAGCATCACTCTGAATTTTCCGTCCGACCCTCCCACAGCCGTCCCCCCTTTCCCTCTATTATTCGATTACCGCATTTCTTCGCAGCTGCCAATACCGCACCGAGGACGCCTGAATTTCCTCCAGCGCTGCCGCAGCATCCATCCGTCCGCCGATCATCTCCTCGACCACTTTAAGAAAGGTTCGCGTAACCTCCGGCGACAGCTGATTGTCGTAAGGTATGAAGGTGCTGGGCGACTGCTCCATCAGCTCGATCACCTGGGCGAAGACCGGCCCCGTCTCGTTGGCATCAAACGTAATTTTCATCGAAGGAACGCGCAGTCCCTCATAAACTAGGCGGGTCTGGACCTCCGGCGTATAGAACATCTGCAGCAGCTCCAGCGCTGCCTGCTTCTTCAGCTCATCCAGATTAGAGGACAGACCGATTCCGATCGTATATCCGCCGGCCAAGGAGCGGGCTTCGCCCGGGCGGAGGGACGGAAACGGAATGACGCCGACCTCCTGCTGAAATTCAGGGCGGTCCTCATTCTGAAACAGCGTGATGTCCCAGCTGCCGTTCAAATACATCGCCGCCTTTCCTTCGGTAAACAAAGCGATCGCCTCTTCCGTGGAAAGATCATTGGCTCCTTCGCTGAAAGCGCCTTGCCCGATCCACGATTCAAGGTCATGGAACGCCTGAAGATAGGGCTCGTTATGAAAGCTCACCCCATCTTGTCCCTCGACCAGCCTGCCGATCAGCCCGGGACCCGCATGGCGATCCATGAAATATTGCGCGAATATCCCGGCCGGCCAGCGGTCCTCGTTCCCTAGCGCAAACGGAATCAGGCCGTTCTCCCTCAGCACCCGGATCGCCTCGCTCAAATCGCTCATCGTTTCCGGAGGCTCAAGCTCCAGCTTCCGAAACAACGTCCTGTTGTAATAAATCGGCTCCGCATGGCCTTCAAACGGCAGACCGTACACCCTGCCGTCCAGCGTCCAGTGATGAAGATCCTTAAATTGATTCGCGAGGCCGTTCTCCTTCAAAAAGTCCGTCAAATCCATCAGCCGGTTCGATCTCGCGTAAGGGATGATCTCCGCGCCTCCGAACAGCACGAACATATCCGGCGGCGTTCCCGTCACCATCTCGCTCTTCAGCTTCTGCTCGCGGTGGATCGTCTGATCGATGCTCTCGAAGTTTATTTTCACGTTTGGATGCGCTTTCTCATACGTGCGCACGATGGATTCGAAAATATCCAGAACCGGCTTGTCATGCTCCTTGTTCCAGAAGTGGCGGAACGTCAGCGTTATTTTCTCGGGTGCGGCTTCCTGTGCCGGCTCATGCTGCCGCAACGTAATCCACACGACGGAGAGCGCCAAAAGAGAGGCGTATACAACAATCCAGCCCCAATTCCAAAACCATCTCAAGTGGAGCTCCCCCTTCATGTGAGTATTTTCGGAATCCGAATACGAATCATCGATCCGTAACCGGCCGAAGAGCAGATCATGAGGCCGTATCGGCTTCCGAACCGAATGCGGAGCCGTTCGTGGACATTCTTGAGCCCGACGCCGTTCTCGCGGTATTTTTTCAGCTGCCCCTGGTCTTTGTTCCACAGCTCGATCAGCGTTTCCGGGTCGAAGCCCGGTCCGTTATCCGTGACATCAATGACGATATCGTCCCGCTGCTCGGATACCTTGATGCTGATATAGCCGCTTTCCTCCATCGGCTCAATGCCGTGATACAGCGCGTTCTCGACAATCGGCTGCACGATCAGCTTCTGGGTGACAAAGTGCCTGAGCGAATCCGGAAGCTCGATCTCGTAATCGAATTTCTCCTCAAACCGGAACTTCTGGATCCGCATATAATGCCGGACATGCTCCAGCTCCATGCTGAGCGGAATGAGCTCATGATGCTCGCTGATGCTGATGCGCAGCAGCTTGCCGAGCGAGATCACCATTTTGCTGATATCCTTGTTTCCTTGCAGAACGGCCATCGAGTTAATCGACTCCAGCGAGTTGTATATAAAATGCGGATTGATCTGCGCCACCAGCGCCTGCAGCTCCGCTTCCTTCTTCCGTGCCTGCTCGGTCTCCACTTGAGCCAGCAGCTCCTGAATCTGCGTGCTCATCCGGTTGAAGCCGTCAATCAAGAGCCCCGTCTCGTCTTGCGCACCATGATGCGGCGGAATCGGGACGAAAATCCCCTGCTTCACCCGCTTCATGCCGTTCACCGCGCTGATGATGCTTCGGACCATGCGCCGGACAAAAAAACGGTCGAATAAAAAAGCCGATACCAATGAAATCAGTCCCAGGATCAGCGCAAGGTTGCGGATGGACACCGATTCGGCGGCGATCAGCTTGCTCGGCGTAATCGCGACCAGAAACCAGTCCTTATTGTGGGAAGGCATATACGTGATCAGCGACTTCTCCCCTAAGTAGCGGTCGACGTAATGCCCTTTGCCGTTCACGCCCTCTTCGGCCAGAAAAGGAAACTCCGCCCGTTCCCCGATATGCTCCCCGGACTTGTTAAACACGATCCGGCCCTGCTTGTTAACCAGCAGGATGTCCCCCTGCTTCAGCGTTGCCGCTTCCCAGAACACCTGATCCAGCAGATCCGGCTTCACGTAAATCACGAAGGCTCCGATATCCTCCAGCGAGTAATAGTCTTTGACCATCCTGGCCTGGATCAAGACCGGGGCACCCGATTCGGCCGAGCCGTTCTCGCCGGGCCCGACCCACAGCGGGCGCCCTTCCGCCTCCCCGACCGCCTTATACCAATCCTCCCCTCTCAGCTCGGCAAGCGGCATGCCTCCGCTTGTATGATAGACAAGCTGTTCGTTCGAATACAGCGCAAACGACGCAATCATCGGATGATTGACGAGGTTATTGATCTCCTGCCGCCGCTCGTATGTGATCGGATAATCCGGCTGCTTCAGCATCTGCTGAACGGTCTGCTGGGTTATCGCCGAATTGGAAATCGTCGTAATCTCGCTTAATGCGAATTTCAGCTTGCTGTCCGTTTCCAAGAGCGATATCGAATAGAAATCGTTCGACTTCTTCTCCATGGCTGCGGAGAAGCTGTAATAGGATACACCGCCCAGCGCAATGACGGGGATGAAGACAAGCAGAATAATAGCCAGCAATATTTTTCGGCGGAGCTTCATGGCCGGTTCTCCCCCCAATCTCTATCTCTATTATTCTTCGCGCCGGGCGGCATTCCTTGTCGAATGCGCTCTTGTCGATTAACTTTTTATGGCGCCTGATGTCAGGCCGGCGATAACCCAGCGGCTGAACAGCAGGAACACGATCAGCAGCGGCAGCGTTGCCGTGAAGGTCGCGGACATGATCATCCCAAAATCAAGGCCGTCCTTGTTCGTGAACAATTGCTGAAGCGCGATCTGGATCGTATAGTTTTCCCGGTTCTTGAGCACGACGAGCGGCCAGAAGAAGTCGTTCCACACGTTCATGAAGTTCAGAATGCCGAGCGTTGCCATCGCCGGCGTAACGACCGGAATAGCAATGTTCCAGAAGATGCGGAAATGGCCGCCGCCATCGATCCGGCCCGCCTCGATCAGCTCGGTATGGACCGCCGAGGCGATATACTGCCGCATCCAGAAGATTCCGAAGGCGTTGACCATGGCGGGCACGATCAGCGCTTTATAGCTGTCGATCCACTGCAGCTTGGCCATGATGACATATTGCGGCAGGACGCCGAGCTGGGCAGGCACAAGCATGGTCGCGATGACGAATACGAACAGCGTTTTTTTCAGCGGAAACTCATATTTGGCAAAGGCATATCCGGCCAGCGTGCACAGAAATACGACCGAAAGGGTAACCGCCGTCGAGACGACGACCGAGTTGAGCAGCGCCCGGAAGAACTCGGTCCGCTCCAGCACGCGTGCGAAGTTATCGAAAAAGGCAGTTCCCGGCGTAAGCAGCGGCGGAATTTGAAAGGCCGCATCTTTGCCGTTGGTTGCGACGACGAACATCCAGTAGAACGGAAATATCGAAACCAGGGCGCCGAGGATCAGGAATACGTAAAATAACGTCTTGGCGACGATACCGGGTTCATCCGGCTTTTTGCGGGTGACTGAAAGTGTGCTCATGCTTTTTTCCTCCCCGTATCTCCGCCCATCCGGCTCGACAGCATCATATTCAGGACGGAGAACACAATCGTTGCGATAAACAAGAGGACGGCCGTAGCGGCTGCGGTTCCGAAGAAGCCGTTCTTGAACGCCTCATTGTATAAATAGGTGACCATCGTGACCCCTTCCTGCCTCGTGGAGCCTGTACCTGATTGCCCCAGGAACACATACGGCTCCGTGAACAGCTGCAGCGCGCCGATCGTGGACACCAGGGTGACGAACAGAATAAACGGACGAAGCAGCGGCATGGTAATGTATATAAACTGCTGGCGGCGGCTGGCCCCGTCGATCTTCGCGGCTTCATAAATGTCGGTCGGGATGCTTTGCAGTCCGGACAAGAAAATAATGGCGTTATACCCCATCCAGCGCCACATGACCATGGTCGAAATGGCGATTTTGACGCCCCACCAGCCGGAATTGAACGGAACGCTTTCCATGCCGAACGTGTTCAGCATCCAGTTGACCATCCCGTTGTTGCCGAACATCGTGCTGAAGACAAGCGTAACGGCTACAATGGACGTAATATTCGGCATGAAATATAGGACGCGGAACGTATTCTTGAACTTGTTCAGCGCAGAATTCAGCATGACCGCTACGAACAAGGCCACGATGAGCTGCGGGACGGTACCCATAAGCGCCATAATGAGCGTGTTGCCGAATGCGATCCAGAACGTCGGATCCCCGGTGACGAACTCGTAGTTTTTGAGGCCGACGTATTTCATCGGACCCAGCGCGTCCCACTTATAGAACGACAAATAGATGGTAAACACGATGGGATACAATCCAAAGATGGAGAACAAAATAAAGAACGGTGAAATGAATGTATACGCCGTAAAACGGCTGCGCCGGGTCTCGGTCAAAAACCGCCTTTTTTGCGGCAGCGGCTGCGGCCGTTCGGCTGTAGCGGTATCCGCCATGGATGCACCTCCAGGAAGTAAGTGATAAATCCGAATCCGGGAGAGGATGCTTCAGAAGATCCCCTCTCGAATTCGGACGTTTTAAGTTTCATATGGTTGTCATGGTCGGGAGTGGCTGGCCCTCCCGCTGCCCTAACTGCGCTCAACCAATGTTTTGATTTGCTGCATCGCGCTCTCCCATTCTTTTTGCGGGTCGGCCTTCTTCTCGAGCACGTTTTTAAGCGCATTTTTAATAATCGTGTCGGTCTGGTCATGCAGCGGTCCGTAGTATACCGGCTTGACGCGCTCCGCGGATTGGGCATAGGCTTCCGCAATCACCTGGCCGCCGAAAAATTCGTCCTGATCTTCCTTGAACGTCGGTTCGTCGTAAACGGCCGGAATCGATGGGAACAATCCGCTGTCTTTAAACGATTTCAGCTGGTTCTCTTTGCTGACGAGCCAAGAGATGAATTCGTAGGCTTCCTTCGGATGCTTCCCTTCCTTCGGCAGCGTCAGGAACGAGCCGCCCCAGTTGCCTGCGCCTTCAGGCAATTGGGCGATTTTCCACTTGCCTGCGCTGTCCTCAGCATTGCGAATGGTGCCTGCGATCCAAGCCGGGCCGAGCATGACCCCGAAATCGCCGTCATTAATCGCTTTCTGCCATTCCGGAGACCACAGAATCCAGTTGCCGATCCAGCCTTCCTGGATCCCCTTGACGGTGAAATCATAAGCCTTCTTCACTTGCGGGTTGGTCTCGCCGATAAAGCTGCCGTCTTCTTTATTGAAATAGATTTGATCCGGCGACTGGTCGCGAACGCCGTTATATACCAGATCCGTCAGGTCGGCAAACGGCTTGCCCGTTTTGTCCTTGAACTGCTTCGCCACGGTTGCAAACTTATCCCACGTATCGATTGCGGCACTGAAGGCTTCCGGATCCGTCGGCAGCCCCGCTTGCTCAGCCAGATCCGTACGGTAATACACGACCGTAGGGCCGATATCCGTTGGAAGGCCGAGCTGGAAGGAGCCGTCCACGGATGTTGCCTGCTTCCATTTCCAGTCGAGATAGTTGCCTTCAATGTCTTTCGCGCCGAGATCATAGAGGTTGTGGAACTTGTCCTGGTTGTTAATGAAGCGCTCCATGAAGGCGATTTCAAGCATGAAAATGTCAGGCGCGCCCGAGCCGGCGGACAATGCTGTCGTCAGGTTGTTATGATGGGCCGTCTGATCGGACGTGTTCTGGAACTTCACGGTGATGTTCGGATGCTCCTTCGTATACTCCTTGGCCAAATCCTCATAGTTGGTCGTACCCAGCGACCAGAAGGAGAGCTCGATTTTCTCTGTAGAGCCGCCCTCATTCGAGTTTCCTTCGTTCGAGCCGCCTTCGTTCGTGCTGCCTCCTCCCTCCTGCTTAGCACCGCCTCCCGGCGAATCAGCGGAGTTGCCGCCACCGCCGCCGCAGGCAGCCAGTGAGAAGACCATGATAATGCTCAGGAGCAAGGCGCTCCATGTTTTGAATCTGCTCATGCTTTTACCCCTCTCATGTAACTTATTTTCTTTTTTAGTCTAATGGGAGACGGGCAACATTTTGAGGAGGCAAACTTCCGAATTCAGGTTGAATTTATTACGATTCGGGGCATCGGCAACCGGAAGAAATTCATCCACGACAAAAAGACCTTATGCACTTTAGGGGCATAACGTCTTAATTGGGTTTCTTGTTTCAACTGCTAATACCGCCCGCTCTAATCGGGGCGGCTATACCCTCCCTTAATCGATTAGCTCCCGAATCGGGTGGAACCATGCATCATCGACGGGAAGAAATCGCTCCATTCCGGATGTTTGCTTGAACAGGCCCGATCCCTCCGCGTCCTCCGGCAGGAAAATGTGCGGATTCCCGCTGACTTCATCGGAAGTAAAGGCATCCAGCAATTTTTGCTGATCCTCACCGCTAACGGTATCCGTATTGATCGCAAAGGGCGGGTTCAGCACCGGTGTGACCGATATAATCGTAAAGGCTTTGCCGGCCAGTGCATGAAGCGGCTCTGCGGCATCTGCCTTGACCTTATAGACGGCGCCGGGCATTTTCGCCGTTCCGGATGACAGCTCGATATCGTCGGATAGACATAGATCGCAGAAGGCCGCCACATCAGCTTTACCTGTCAACAAATTTGCAAGCGAGCCCGGATGCGTTCCCCCGTACAGCACGTCGTGAAAAATCCGATCCTTCCCGCCTTGAAGCAAGTCATCTGTCGTCAAATCCGGATGCTTGTCCAACCTGCCCAAAGCTCCGATCAATTCATGGGCAGGCACCTTAAACCCGGACATGGAGGAATCGGACACAAATGATATTTTTTTACCGGCGATAGGCTCCAAAGCATAACCGGGTCCGCGTTCATACGCCCCCTCCTCGCCTTGACGCACGCTCACCCAGCTGAAATAGAAAGCGTCTTCGAGCGTTCCGGTTTCTCCGCTTGCGACGACCAGCGGCTGCACCTTCGGATTTGCGGCGTTCGCTCTGACATAGCCCTCTGTTCCGATGAATGCCAGATCGGCTTGTCCGTTCGCAATCGCATCGATGGCATCCATATCCTCCGTCAAGATGGTATGCTCGACTTGTTTACCCGTCGCTTTCTCGATCACTTTGCCCAGCTCATCTCGGGCTTCCTTCACCACGGCCCCGGATTCGCCTTGAAGCCAGGCGATGGTTATCGTGCCCTCTGATTTTGGGCCAGCCCCTGCCCCGGCTACGTGTAACGCTCCGCCATTCGTTCCGCAGCCTGCTGCTGCCACCAGCACAACCAGCGAGATCATGAGCAGCCAAATCTTCTTCATCAAACCATCTCCTCTCGGGGACCACCGGTCGATGGTCTGCCATGCATCCAAACCGGATAATACGTGCTGTATTCACAGCTGCGAATACACTTGTTCCCCAACTTCCCTATATGAAATCAGTCTAGCTTGTTGCTGGGTCGCAAGGGTCAATGCCGTGTAATAATTATGTAAAGCCAAGGTAAACATGGGGTCGGACAAATAAAAAAACAAGCCAGGACCGAATCGTCCTGACTTGATTTTCTTAACAGATTTATGGAAAGCTCTAGCTTTTTAACTCTACGTTTCTCGAATAAATAACCCACTTGCCAGCCATCGCCTTAGATCATCCATCGAATGATGGATCCCGCAAAAGTCATGCCGCCGCCAAAGCCGTAGAGCAGCGCGTTGTCCCCGCTCTTCAGCCGGCCTTCATCAATGGCCAGCTGCAGCGCCAACGGAATGGATGCAGCCGATGTATTCCCGCGGTATTCGACGCTCGTCAGCGTCCGGTCGAGCGGAATCGGCCCGCGTTCGCATATCGCTTCGATCATTCGGAGATTGGCGCTATGCGGGACGAACCAGTCGATGTCTTCCGGCGACATGCCTCCTTTATCCAGAAGCTCGCGGACGCCGTCCGGAATATTGCGGACGGCCCATTTATAAATTTCGCGGCCGTTCTGCACGAGGCAGCCGCTCTTTAGCTCCTCACCGTCCATCTTCTCGGACAGGGCGGTTTTATATAGATGAATACCCCCTTCACCGAAGGTGCCGGACGTGGACGCCAGAATGCCCGGCCGATTCTCATCCGCTTCCAGCAGCACCGCGCCGGCCCCGTCACCGAACAGGACACATGTCGTTCGGTCGGTGTAATCCGTAATTTTGGAGAGCGTCTCGGCGCCAATGACCAAAATTTTCGAGTAGGCTCCGCCGGATATAAGCCCGTCAGCCATTTGCAGCGCATAGACGAAGCCGGCGCATGCCGCATTCACATCAAGGGCGCCCGTGCTGACGATGCCAAGCTTGGACTGAACCCTCGAAGCCGTGCTCGGGAAGGAATACTCCGGCGTGCTGGTTGCCACAAGAATCATATCCGCATCCTTCACGGTAACACCGTATCGATTGACCATATCTTCCACGGCCTTGATTGCCAGATCGGATACAAATTGATCCTCCGCAGCGATGCGGCGCTCTCTCATCCCCGTCCGCTGAATGATCCATTCGTCGCTCGTATCCACCATCTTTTCTAAATCCGCATTGCTCAGGACGCGGTCGGGAACATACGTCCCGATGGCCGTTATTTTTGACTTGGATTGATTCATGATGACACCTCCATTTTTATTTACGTCTATTATAACACCAAGTATTAGGACTTGGTACTAATTTATTAGGATAGGCGCCATTTGGACAGCCCAACTCTCCCTTCCTGAAAACCAAGGTTATCCGTGAGTGCGTCAGTTGTCCTTTGAGACGTCGAGACGTTCAAGATATTTCTTCAAATTATGTAACACGACCGCGTATCCGTCAGGAAACATGTGTATACCGTCAATGGCAAACTCCTTGTTCAAATGACCCTCGGCATCCATCAATCCGTCATTTACGTCAATAAAGGTATACCCGTGCTTGGCCGCCAACTGCTTGATCGCATCGTTTGCTTCCCGAATCGCCTCATTCGTTCTTCTCTGAAAAATCTCCTCCATCGAAGCTCTGGACACAAACGGAAAGTCGTCTTTGGCATTTACGGGATAGTAGGCCATGACAAATACCCGGCAATCGGGCAGCCTTGTAGCGGTGCGGGTCAAAATCTCGTCGTAGTTTGCAAGCAGGCGCTCCAGCTTATAATCAGGCGCGCTGATATCATTGGTCCCGATGTTGATGAAGATGTTGGAGGGCTCAAGGTCAAAAACACAAGTTTCCATCGACGCTAATAATTCCTCAGTGACATAGCCCGCAATCCCGCGATTGTAGATACAATACGGGAGTGCCAGCGTCTGCTGCAGCTCATTGATCGGGAAAAATTCCATCAGCGATGAGCCCACCATTACCACCTGGCCTTTCCGGGCCAATCGATTGAGCTTCTGGTAGTGCAGCAGCTTCATCTTCTTTTCATCGTACGCTTCAGGCCATGCATCTTCCTGGATCCTCGGCTCCCGGTCCTCCGCCGTGTGCCACCCTTTATTTTCGTCCGCTGATGCCATTTATATCCCTCCCCTTTCAAAGGTTCAGATTTTGATTTTGTTTACCCTTTCATTCTAAGCCATTTCACGTTTCCCGCAATGCTCTTGATCGTTTGGAATGATGAAATACGCTGAGATTCACCGAAAAAATAAAAAACAGGACCGGGACAAAGCTAAGCCCTAATCCGGTCCTGTCTTCGATACGTCATCCCCTGCAGCTCCGATATGGTGGCCTGAAGGCTCCATGACGGCTCGCAGCTCCAATTGTGGGCGGGTAGACGCCACTGCTCAACTGAACGTGCCATGAATGTTTTGCACATTCAGACAGTTTTTTGGCCGTGGCAGGAATCGCAAACCTCCGATTATGCGTGTAACCATATAAAAAAACAAGCCCGTTTATCGATATGTCGATAACGGGCTTGTTGGTTGTGCTTGGCGGCGTCCTACTCTCCCGGGACCCTTCGGTCCAAGTACCATCGGCGCTGGAAGGCTTAACGGTCGTGTTCGGTATGGGAACGCGTGGAACCCTTCCGCCATCGCCACCAAACATGATTTTTGCGCTGCGTTTGCTTCAATGATGGCTCATCAGCAAAATATCAAGCCTTAGAAAAGGCATGCAGCTTTAAAATCGTTTCAAGATTTGTTGAACCTTGAAAACTAGATACGAAACGTCTTTGCGTTGATTAGAATCCGTAGCATTGTCCCTTCAGATCCTCAGATCTTTCCGGGCCCCGCCAAAGTAATCGGAATCAGCTGCGAAGCTCTTCTTCACTTTGGTGGGTTTTTGTCTATGCTTCCGTAGCGAGCTTTCTTTCAGAAAGCTTGTAGGATAAGCCCTCGACCGATTAGTATTGGTCAGCTCCATGCATTGCTGCACTTCCACCTCCAACCTATCTACCTCGTCGTCTTCAAGGGGTCTTACATACTGGGAAATCTCATCTTGAGGGGGGCTTCACGCTTAGATGCTTTCAGCGCTTATCCCGTCCGTACGTAGCTACCCAGCCATGCTCCTGGCGGAACAACTGGTGCACCAGCGGTACGTCCATCCCGGTCCTCTCGTACTAAGGACAGCTCCTCTCAAATTTCCTACGCCCACGACAGATAGGGACCGAACTGTCTCACGACGTTCTGAACCCAGCTCGCGTACCGCTTTAATGGGCGAACAGCCCAACCCTTGGGACCTACTTCAGCCCCAGGATGCGATGAGCCGACATCGAGGTGCCAAACCTCCCCGTCGATGTGGACTCTTGGGGGAGATAAGCCTGTTATCCCCAGGGTAGCTTTTATCCGTTGAGCGATGGCCCTTCCATGCGGTACCACCGGATCACTAAGCCCGACTTTCGTCCCTGCTCGACTTGTAGGTCTCGCAGTCAAGCTCCCTTATGCCTTTGCACTCTTCGAATGATTTCCAACCATTCTGAGGGAACCTTGGGGCGCCTCCGTTACTCTTTAGGAGGCGACCGCCCCAGTCAAACTGCCCGCCTGACACTGTCCCCGTACCGGATCACGGTACCAGGTTAGAACCTAGATACGATCAGGGTGGTATCCCAACGTCGCCTCCACACAAGCTGGCGCTCATGCTTCTTAGGCTCCCACCTATCCTGTACAGATCGTACCCAAATCCAATATCAAGCTGCAGTAAAGCTCCATGGGGTCTTTCCGTCTTGTCGCGGGTAACCTGCATCTTCACAGGTATTAAAATTTCACCGGATCTCTCGTTGAGACAGCGCCCAAGTCGTTACGCCATTCGTGCGGGTCAGAATTTACCTGACAAGGAATTTCGCTACCTTAGGACCGTTATAGTTACGGCCGCCGTTTACTGGGGCTTCGGTTCACAGCTTCGGAGTTGCCTCCTAACCGCTCCCCTTAACCTTCCAGCACCGGGCAGGCGTCAGCCCGTATACTTCGCCTTGCGGCTTCGCACAGACCTGTGTTTTTGCTAAACAGTCGCTTGGGCCTTTTCACTGCGGCCCCCTCGGGCTATTCACCCTACCGAGGCACCCCTTCTCCCGAAGTTACGGGGTCATTTTGCCGAGTTCCTTAACGAGAGTTCTTCCGCGCGCCTTAGAATTCTCTTCTCGCCTACCTGTGTCGGTTTGCGGTACGGGCACCTTCACCTGACTAGAGGCTTTTCTTGGCAGTGTGAGATCATGACCTTCGCTACTGTAATTTTCACTCCCCATCACAGCCCAGCCTTACGATGTGCGGATTTGCCTACACATCAGCCTCACTGCTTGGACGGACATCCATCAGTCCGCGTCACTACCCTCCTGCGTCACCCCATCGTTCATAACGGTTTACGGTGGTACAGGAATTTCAACCTGTTGTCCTTCGACTACGCCTTTCGGCCTCGCCTTAGGTCCCGACTTACCCTGAGCGGACGAGCCTTCCTCAGGAAACCTTGGGCTTTCGGCGGATCAGATTCTCACTGATCTTTTCGTTACTCATACCGGCATTCTCACTTGTATGCTGTCCAGCGCTCCTTACGGTACACCTTCAACCTGCATACAACGCTCCCCTACCCCTGAATCGACTTCACTCCGCCTTCGAAGTGTGTTTAACCCCTGAGAGCATTTGGTCATCCTTGATTTCATCTCAAGTCTGACATAAATGTTCATCTCAGGCTCACTACCTCAAAGAAGCAGTGAAGTCGATTCAAGCCATAGCTTCGGTGGTGTGTTTAGCCCCGTTACATTTTCGGCGCAGAGTCACTCGACCAGTGAGCTATTACGCACTCTTTAAATGGTGGCTGCTTCTAAGCCAACATCCTGGTTGTCTGTGCAACTCCACATCCTTTCCCACTTAACACACACTTGGGGACCTTAGCTGATGGTCTGGGCTGTTTCCCTTTTGACAATGGATCTTAGCACTCACTGTCTGACTCCCGGACATAAGTCTATGGCATTCGGAGTTTGACTGAGCTTGGTAACCCTTGCGGGCCCCGCACCCAATCAGTGCTCTACCTCCACGACTCTTCATTCCGAGGCTAGCCCTAAAGCTATTTCGGGGAGAACCAGCTATCTCCGAGTTCGATTGGAATTTCTCCGCTACCCCCACCTCATCCCCGCACTTTTCAACGTACGTGGGTTCGGGCCTCCAGTGCGTGTTACCGCACCTTCACCCTGGACAGGGGTAGATCACACGGTTTCGGGTCTACGTCCACATACTAAAATCGCCCTATTCAGACTCGCTTTCGCTGCGGCTACGGCTTCTCGCCTTAACCTTGCATGGGAACGTAACTCGCCGGTTCATTCTACAAAAGGCACGCCATCACCCATAGATCGGGCTCTGACTTCTTGTAAGCACACGGTTTCAGGTTCTATTTCACTCCCCTTCCGGGGTGCTTTTCACCTTTCCCTCACGGTACTGCTTCACTATCGGTCGCTAGGGAGTATTTAGCCTTAGCAGATGGTCCTGCTGGATTCATACGGGGTTTCACGTGCCCCGCACTACTCGGGATCCGTCTCGGAGGGTTCACATTTTCGATTACAGGGCTTTTACCTTCTATGGCCGGCCTTTCCAGACCTGTTCGTCTAATCTAAACCTTTGTAACTCCATGTGAGACGTCCCACAACCCCAGAGAGCAAGCTCTCTGGTTTAGGCTGTTCCGCGTTCGCTCGCCGCTACTGACGGAATCACTCTTGTTTTCTCTTCCTCCAGGTACTTAGATGTTTCAGTTCCCTGGGTATGCCTCCTCGCATCCTATGTATTCAGATACGGGTAACTGGCTATTACACCAGCTGGGTTTCCCCATTCGGACATCCCCGGATCGAAGCTTGCTTACAGCTCCCCGAGGCAGTATCGTTGTTCGCCACGTCCTTCATCGGCTCCTAGCGCCTAGGCATCCTCCGTGTGCTCTTAGTAGCTTAACCATGTCGCTCCAGCTTCGTGCCATGTGCTCTGTTGTTCGCTTGTTTCCTGAATGGATAAAACCACTCAATGGTGAAACAAGCTTCCAAAGGATCGATGATCCCAAAACCTTCGCGTGCTACTTTTATTGAAACTTGTTTTGACACAAGTTCAGCTAAAAGGATATTTCTAAAACGCAAATTCGTTTCGTTATCTAGTTTTCAAGGATCAAATTCCTTCGGTCATTTAGCGACCGGAAGAATATCTTATCAATTCTCAGCGTTCTTGTCTACAAGAAAGATCTGGAATCAACAAGTTTGAGAGGTTGAACTCTCAAAACTGACCAACGAGTGAGTAGGTCGACTTTACTTCGTAAAGCCTATTTATCCGGCAGCTTGCGCTGACCGTATTTGTACCGCTTCGCTACGGAAGCGAGGTACTCCATAGAAAGGAGGTGATCCAGCCGCACCTTCCGATACGGCTACCTTGTTACGACTTCACCCCAATCATCTACCCCACCTTCGGCGGCTGGCTCCCGTAAGGGTTACCCCACCGACTTCGGGTGTTGTAAACTCTCGTGGTGTGACGGGCGGTGTGTACAAGACCCGGGAACGTATTCACCGCGGCATGCTGATCCGCGATTACTAGCAATTCCGACTTCATGCAGGCGAGTTGCAGCCTGCAATCCGAACTGAGACTGGCTTTTTAGGATTGGCTCCAGATCGCTCCTTCGCTTCCCGTTGTACCAGCCATTGTAGTACGTGTGTAGCCCAAGTCATAAGGGGCATGATGATTTGACGTCATCCCCACCTTCCTCCGGTTTGTCACCGGCAGTCACCTTAGAGTGCCCACCCAAAGTGCTGGCAACTAAGATCAAGGGTTGCGCTCGTTGCGGGACTTAACCCAACATCTCACGACACGAGCTGACGACAACCATGCACCACCTGTCTCCTCTGTCCCGAAGGCCGCCCCTATCTCTAGAGGATTCAGAGGGATGTCAAGACTTGGTAAGGTTCTTCGCGTTGCTTCGAATTAAACCACATACTCCACTGCTTGTGCGGGTCCCCGTCAATTCCTTTGAGTTTCAGTCTTGCGACCGTACTCCCCAGGCGGAATGCTTAATGTGTTAACTTCGGCACCAAGGGTATCGAAACCCCTAACACCTAGCATTCATCGTTTACGGCGTGGACTACCAGGGTATCTAATCCTGTTCGCTCCCCACGCTTTCGCGCCTCAGCGTCAGTTACAGCCCAGAGAGTCGCCTTCGCCACTGGTGTTCCTCCACATATCTACGCATTTCACCGCTACACGTGGAATTCCACTCTCCTCTTCTGCACTCAAGTTCCCCAGTTTCCAGTGCGTCCCGAAGTTGAGCCTCGGGTTTAAACACCAGACTTAAAGAACCGCCTGCGCGCGCTTTACGCCCAATAATTCCGGACAACGCTTGCCCCCTACGTATTACCGCGGCTGCTGGCACGTAGTTAGCCGGGGCTTTCTTCTCAGGTACCGTCACTCTCATAGCAGTTACTCTATGAGACGTTCTTCCCTGGCAACAGAGCTTTACGATCCGAAAACCTTCATCACTCACGCGGCGTTGCTCCGTCAGGCTTTCGCCCATTGCGGAAGATTCCCTACTGCTGCCTCCCGTAGGAGTCTGGGCCGTGTCTCAGTCCCAGTGTGGCCGTTCACCCTCTCAGGTCGGCTACGCATCGTCGCCTTGGTGAGCCGTTACCCCACCAACTAGCTAATGCGCCGCAGGCCCATCCTCAAGTGACAGATTGCTCCGCCTTTCATAACCCTGCCATGCAGCAGGTTTAATTATCCGGTATTAGCTACCGTTTCCGGTAGTTATCCCAGTCTTGAGGGCAGGTTGCCTACGTGTTACTCACCCGTCCGCCGCTAAGCTAACGGTTTCCCGAAGGAAACCGTTGCTCCGCTCGACTTGCATGTATTAGGCACGCCGCCAGCGTTCGTCCTGAGCCAGGATCAAACTCTCCAATAAGGATTTTTCGAGTGGATACTTCCTGGATCACTCCAAGAAAATATCCAACCGTTGAGTTTGTAGCTCATTAGAAAAACTGACGAGAATTTGTTCAATTCTCTATTGTAACTCCCCGCCGAAGCGGTTCGTTTTTACTCACTCGTTGTTCAGTTTTCAAAGATCAACCTTTTCGTTACCGGCGAAGCTCGTTCGCATCAGCAACTCTTATAATATATCACATCCATTTGAGTTTTGCAAGCTTTTTTTGAATTTATTTTTTCGTTCATTCATTTCAGCTTGTGATTCAAATGTTGTCCCTGCCTTTTTCTCGGCCGGAATTAGAATATAACACATCTTCAAGATAGAATGCAAGCATTTTTTAAAATAATTATACTAATGCTCCAATACACCGATACCGATACAAAGTAATCCGTCAACTGAGCTACGGACGATCATCAATGATCGTCCCCGCTTCATCATACAGTATGTTTCGCTTCATTATAAGGCATATAATATAGCTTGATCCCTACATTAAGATTCGTTCGTACATTATAGTAAGATTTGTTCGCACATCCACCAGCTAAGCTTCTATTTAAATGATGAACGGGATCGGGGACAGAGCCAACGTATGGTGATGTCTCGGCAAAACAAACGTTTAGAATTCGAACCGCTGCTAATTAATAAACGTGTGCAGAAGCAACCGGTCCTGATGACATTTATTGAAAAGCATACAAACAAAAACCGCCTCTATATAAATAAGAGACGGTTTTATTATGCGTAATTGACGAATGATTATTCGGCCCCGAGGAACGCGTAACGGACCAAGATGATCACGAACAGGATCCACATCAGCCAGTGCACCTTCGTGTCGGTGCGCCCTGTCAGCTTACCGAATACGGCAAGCACCACGTAAGCAATGATCCCCGCCGAAATCCCGTTGGCGATTCCGCCTGTGAACGGCATCAGGATGATCGTGAGGAATGCAGGGAAGGCTTGCATGAAATCATCCCATTCAATATCACGAACCTGGCTCATCATCAGCACGCCGACAACGACAAGCGCCGGAGCCGTAGCAGCAGAAGGAACGACCAGAGCAAGCGGAGCCAGGAACAGTGCAAGAATGAACAACACGCCTGTCGTTACGGCCGTCAGACCGGTACGTCCGCCTTCGGCAACACCGGAGGTGCTCTCTACGAATGCCGTAATCGTACTTGTACCGAGAAATGCGCCGGCACTCACGCCGCCCGCATCGACGAGCATCGCTTTACCCAGCTTTTTCTCGCCTTCTTCTTTATTCTTGAGCAATCCGGCACGACCCGCAGTACCGACTAATGTACCGAAGGTATCAAACAGCTCAACGAACGTGAAGATAAAGATGACCTCGATGAGCCCGATTCCGAGCGCGCCTTTCAGATCCATTTGGCCGACGGCCAAATTATCGAAGGATGGAATCCAGCTTGCGGTGCTAAGACTGGACAGGTCGGTGACGCCCATCGGAATACCGATCAATGTCGTCAGCACGATACCGATCAGCAAAGCGCCCTTCAGCTTCATCACCATCAGAATCGCAATCAGGAACAGCCCGATCAGAGCCAGCAGCGTATCCTTGTGCTCAACGAAGTTCCCAAGGCCCATATTAAACGCGCCTCCCGGTACCGGCTGGCTAACATCCGTCCCCGGATTGATCGACACGGTAACCAGATTGCCGAGCTTCAAGCCGACAATGGTGATAAACAAGCCAATCCCGACCGTAATGGCAATTTTAAGGTTATTCGGAACGGCCGTCAGCAGCATTTGGCGAACCTTCGTTACCGTCAGAATGATGAAGACGATACCGGAAATAAATACGGCTCCGAGTGCAGCCTGCCATGTAATGGCTCCGTTCGAGCTCAGCACGACGGTCATGAAATACGCATTCAAACCCATACCCGGCGCCAGCGCAACCGGAATATTAACGAAGAAGCCCATCGCCATCGTTACAAGTCCCGCACCGACCGCAGTCGCGAAGAAG
Source organism: Paenibacillus ihbetae (assembly GCF_002741055.1). Lineage (NCBI taxonomy): Bacteria > Bacillati > Bacillota > Bacilli > Caryophanales > Paenibacillaceae > Paenibacillus > Paenibacillus ihbetae. Next base: position 2,337,031 of record NZ_CP016809.1, read on the forward strand.
ACGCCCTCCTGCGGAATGCCTGCCCCGTTAGGACCGAGAAACAGGTTGTTAACAAGCAGGATGTAAGCCATCGTCATAAACGTCGTAAGGCCAGCGATAATCTCGGTTCTTACTGTTGTTCCGTGTTCCTTTAGCTTAAAGAAACGCTCCATTATAGAGATATCCCCCTTAAAATTAATGACAGGCAACAACAAATAGACCCTAAGGATAAATCCCCAGGGCCGCTGCTTGGAAAAAAGAGCCGCAAAACAATAGCCGTCGGAACACAGGCTAATGACGTTTCGTGAAAACCGGGGCAGGACTGCGGGAAGCTTCTTCCCTGACAGTGCCAGCCGGCTGCAGAAACGCAGTAGGCGTCCGCATTATATTGCCGCTCCTCTTTTCGTAGCAAGATCATTACGGTGACCTGTAGAGACTCCCGGGCCCATTCCCGGGATTATACGAAAAAGCTCGTTATTTGTTATTGTCGTGTCGATTTCTACTCATATTCTAGGACGAGATGCCCAAGCTTGTCAACAACAAAAACGAATATTACACTTGTTAATTTAAAGTAATGTTCGGGATTTAAGAGCAAACCCCTGCCCATTGTAGGTCGACAGAACTATTTGTAAAAAACACCCCTGCCATCAAGGCATATCATAACCTGATATCCCCGGTAGCAGAGGTGTTCACGTTCATCCTTTTCGTCTCTCGACTTCAACGAATCGGTTTATATCGTTCGATCTCCCGGACTACTCCTACTCCCACTCGATCGTTGCAGGCGGCTTGGACGTAACGTCATACACGATCCGGTTGACGTTCTCCACTTCGTTGACGATGCGCACCGAAATCTTCTCGAGCACATCCCAAGGAATGCGGGCCCAGTCAGCCGTCATGCCGTCGATGGAGGTTACGGCACGAATGCCGACCGTATAGGAATACGTACGGGCGTCGCCCATAACGCCAACGCTCTTCATGTTCGGAAGCGCGGTGAAATATTGCCAGATTTCGCGGTCCAGTCCGGCTTTCGCGATCTCTTCACGCAGGATGTAATCGGAATCCCGCACAATCTTCAGCTTCTCCTCGGTCACTTCGCCAAGAACGCGGATCGCGAGTCCTGGTCCCGGGAACGGCTGACGGTGTACGATCTCGTCCGGCAGGCCAAGCTCCTCGCCGACTTTGCGGACCTCGTCCTTAAACAGGGCCTTCAGCGGCTCGATGAGTTTGAACTTCATGTCTTCAGGAAGTCCGCCTACGTTATGGTGGGACTTGATGGTATGCGCCGTATCCGTTCCGCTCTCAACGATATCGGTATACAGCGTGCCTTGAGCGAGGAATGCAAAATCGTCGAATTTGCTGGATTCCTCGTCAAATACGTAAATAAACTCGTTGCCGATAATTTTACGCTTCTTCTCCGGATCATCCACGCCCTTAAGCTTGGACATAAAACGGTCGCGCGCATCGATCTTGACGACCTTCATATCGAACTTGCCGACGAAGGTATCCATCACGCTCTCAGCCTCGCCCTTGCGCAGCAAGCCGTGGTCAATGAACATGCAGGTCAGCTGATCGCCGATCGCTTTATGAATCAGCATGGCCACAACGGAAGAGTCAACGCCGCCGCTCAGGGCGCACAGCACCTTCTGGTCTCCGACAACTTCGCGGATTTCGCGAACCTGGTCGTCGATAAAGGTCTCCATGCTCCAGTTGCCTTCGCACTGACATACTTCGTAAAGGAAGTTTTTGATCATTTCATTCCCGTACACGGAGTGGCGTACTTCAGGATGGAACTGCACGGCGTACAGCTTCTTCTCTTCGTTGCTCATCGCAGCAATCGGAGCGGATTCCGTACCTGCATCCAGCTTGAAGCCGGTTGGCAGTGATACCACATGATCGCCGTGGCTCATCCATACGGTCTGCTTCTGCTCCAGACCCTTAACGAGCGTGGTGTTTGGATTAAATTCCAGCTCAGCCTTTCCGTACTCGCGCTTGGAAGCACGCTCTACTTTACCGTCCAGCTGGTGGGCCATCAACTGCATGCCGTAGCAAATGCCGAAAATCGGAACACCCAGGTCATAAATGGCAGGATCGACATGCGGGGCATTTTCGGAATAAACGCTCATAGGGCCTCCCGAAAAAACAATCCCGCGCGGTGCCAATTCCTTAATCTTCTCCACGGACGTATTGTAAGGCAAAAGCTCGCTATATACGCCAAGATCGCGGATCCGTCGTGCTATAAGTTGGTTATACTGTCCACCGAAGTCCAAAACAACGATGATTTCATTAGGCTTATTCATTACCGGGCCTCCCTTGATTAATGAAATTAATTATACGCAACCCGAATTCATACCGTCAAGAAAGAGGCCCCTTCGTTTTCATGCCAGTTTTTTGACAATTCGAAGACACTGGCGTAAAAAGTGTACCTTTTCCGTCCGGGTCCACGGTTCATTTTGAAAAGCCGCCCTTTCCCAGCGCCATGCAAACTGCATTAATTCAAGCCTCAAAGCCTCATCCGTAACCGATAACGACGTAATATATTGACGTACAGTCTGGCCCCTCTCGAACGCTCCGAACCTGCGCTGGATTTTCTCCCATACGGGAGCCGAGGCCGAGACAAGCCCTTCCCTTGGAGAGACCGCGATCCGGCTTGACAGCATCAGGAAGAAAAGCCTCTCCCGAATGGACGGAAGGCAGTAGATCGCTGCCGCTGCCGCAGGAGCGAGAATCAAAAGTCCTGCTGCAAAAGAAACAGGCCCAAGGGTAGAGATCAGCATCAGCACGTTGGCGGCGGCATCCAGCACACGATCCCATAAGCCGGACCACGGCAGATGCGAAGCCGTAATCTCGTCCGCTGTCGCCGGAGGCGTGGAAGGCTCGGTGCCGAATCCAGGGGTAGGGTCGAACATCACCCAGCCGGTTCCCGGGAAAAATACCTCCACCCAGGCATGGGCGTTCTTTTCGGCAATGCGGTACGTATGCTTCTTCCCCTCCACCGGTTCACCCGGTGCAAATCCGGTCACGTAACGGGCGGGGATTCCTTCGCTTCGCAGCATGACGGTCATCGCCGTTGCAAAATGCGCGCAGTACCCTTCTCTCGACTCAAACAGAAACTGATCGGCAAAGTCGCTGCCCTCCGGGGGGATGGCTGTCTGCAGCGTATACGTGTAGTTCCGCTCCAAATAGGATTCGATTGCCTTGACCATTTCATACCTGTTCGAGGCACCCGACGTAACCGTCTTTGCCAAATCACGGACCCTGCCGGGGAGGGAATCGGGAAGCTGCAGATACAGCTCTTTCATATACGTCGGATCGCCGGCTGATGCACGAAGACTTTGCATATCATGCCGGATATATAGGGATTCCACGGTATAGCGGGACAGCGCCGCATCCCCTTGCATGGATACGGTCTCGGACATCCGTTCCACCGAAAGTGCCGGCTCTCGCTTCCCTCCGGCCGTTTGTACATCGGACACCCGGGAAATAATTCCCCCGGCCAGCAGCGGCTTTACTTGGGATGGCTCTTCAAACTCGAGGGTCTGCACCAATGTTTGTCCTTGGGACCGCTCCCAGAAGGGGAGCTTATCCCTTAGGCTCTCCGTCAGCTTGGCTGTCGTTCGGATGGCGTGATCCTGGCCCCATTTCCGGCCGTCGTACAAGCTGTAGGCTTCGCCGCGCCAATAGGTCGGAATCGGTGATTTTGCCGTGAAAAACACCTCATCGCTCATCGATAACGGACCGCCAAGCTCGCCCATCACAGGCGAGTATCCGGTCATTCGGGCGGCAGGCAGCGCATCCTCCGCCGCATCCCGGACGTGCTCCCCTATTCCCGAGATCCGCTCAGCTAGATCCGTTAACGTCAAGCCGGCGCCTTCATAAGGCTCGTTGAAGGATCCGCCAAGACGGGCTGCCCCGATGGCAAGTACCGCCGTCACGATCACGGCCGTACTCCAGCGAAGCGTCAGCAGTGCCGAAGATCGGCCTTGGTCCGCGAACGGTCCCTGTCTTGCTTCATCATCTGAGGCTTCCCGGCCCAGCCTCACAATATGCATCAGCCCTTGAGCCATCAGAAGATAGAGCAAAGCCAGCCCCATATCGGAATACAGGCTTCGCTCCGACACGGAGGCAAGCACGGCCAAATAAACCAGCGTCGAGCCTCCGAACAGCCAGACGGACAGGCGGTAAAGGGACAGCATATGAACGGCCGATACCATGATGCCCCAGCCGATCAAGAGAACCATCGTTCTGCTCTCCTCGCTGAGCGCGGTAAACGCCCGCGTGTTTATGACGGCCGCCGCATCCCCTGGAAGGATGACCGAAGCATATTCGTGCAGCCATTCCAGCGGATTGGCATAGTTAAACAATTGGGCACACAGCCAAATGACCAGCAAAGCGTTCGGCGGCAGCCACACCCATTCACGCCAGGCGGTCAGGCCTTGAAGGAGAAGAATCGCCGCAAGAAGAGCCAGTGCTTGCAGAATCAGGTCCCCGCCCGCCCCGTTAACGGCCTGCAGCGGGAGCAGCCACTCCGACAGCAGTCCTGCTACCGGCAGGGTAATGAGCGCGCGCTGAAGGACGGTCCCGGGAAACGTTCTGGAAACGAGGGAAGAACGGATAGGCCCGGCGGGATGGCTCCCGGGCCCAACGCGTTCTTCCGCTTTACCATGCAAGCTGACCGGATCCATTTCCATTCCCTCCCTTCAACGAACCATCTGCCGGAGCTTCAGGTATTCCGCCTGCGATAACCAGCCTTCCTCCCAGGCGGTAAAATTCCTCGGCCCGCTCCTGTCCCGTCGAACGAAACGGATGCCCGCCATCCCCGGAAATGCGCATGGCTGTCCGCTGCTGCCCGCTGCGCAAGCAGCATATCGTAACGTCCCGAATACCGCTATTCAGCAGTTTGATTCCAAGCAAGGCCGCTTGCTCATTCATGGTCCCGGTTATAATCGTCCAAGCCGTATCCCTCTCCAATACATCCGTCGACATCCGCGCGTATTCCTCATGAGGATCAGCCGCTTCAACCCCGCCCGATATCCGGACAGATGCCAGCGGAAGGAGAATATCCCGCCTCTGCGCAGCGTTATCGCCTCTATATTCAGACACAGGCGTCAGGGATTGGTACGCGCTTGTCCACAGCTTGTAAGGCACTCGGCGGTCATGAAGCTGACAGAGGAACCCGGCTGCGGCAGCAACCGTCTGCTCGAAGATCTCATCGTGCTTGCTGCCTCCGTCTCTTCCAAAGAGCCCTTGGCGCATCGTATCCAGCGCAATGCACTGGCGGATACCGCTCCCTTCCTGGGGCAGGAACGATTGCAGACGCCCCAGCTTGGCGGAATTTTTCCAGTGAATCCGGTTCATCGGATCCCCGGGAATATAATCCCGCAGGCCGCTGCCCCGAATGTCCGTCCGCCTCTTCGCGAAGGTCCGTTCATCCTCCCGATCGGCTGACCCGCCGCGGGGGACGACTTGAAGCTCAGGGCCCGCCGCCGGCCGGGGAAGAACGGAGATTCCGGTCATTTCACCGGTCAGCTGACGGCTGAACCGGAACCATCCGAACAGGTCGCCCCAAGCCATCTCGCTGGTGGCCTCCGACCAGATGCCGCGGGGAAGATGATCAAGCTGATAGCTGTAAGTGAGATTTTTGCGAAAACCGGGAAACAACAATTTCCGATGCGAGCAGCCCCCGATCGTATCATGAACCATCATCCAAGGCACCGGCAGCACGGTTTGATAAGCAATCCGAACCGTAACTTGAGCGGAGTCCCCCCTGTAGATCCATGCCGGAGCGCATGTCCGGCTGACGGTAATCCGGGACGGTCCGAGCAGCCTGAGCGCGGCCCCTCCGATCAGCACGAGCGTGCACGCGAGCCACAACAGCCGGAGAGCTTCGCCCCCCAGCCACACATAAAGACCCAGCGCTGCGAGCCATATGGCGAGGGCTCTCATCCAATCCGCCTGCTCCCGCTTCACCGCGAGCCGCCTTTCCGGCTGCGCTGGCGCGGAAGCTCGAATTGGGCAAGGATGGCGTCCACCATCTCCTGCTGAGTCAATCCCGCTGCCCGTCCTTCATGGTTCATATGAATCCGGTGGGCAAGCACCGGAACAGCTACGCGAAGGCAGTCATCCGGAATAACGTACATTCTCCCGTCCATATAGGCTGATGCTTGGGACGCCCGGTACCAGGCCAAGGTTCCCCTCGGGCTGATGCCGAGCGCCACTCCCCGCTGCCTGCGGGATGCATCCGCTACGCTGACCATATAGCGTTTGATGCTGTCATCAACGAACACGCGCGCCGCCGCCTGCTGCATCGCAATCAGCTCGGAGCCTGCCAGCAACGGCTTCAAGCTATCCGGCGTGGCGCTGCCGCCCCTGCGCTCCAGGAGCGCCATCTCGCCTTCCATATCGGGATAACCCAGCGACATTCTCATGAGGAAGCGGTCGAGCTGGGCTTCCGGCAAACGGCTCGTCCCCTCATATTCATAAGGATTTTGGGTTGCGAGCAGGAAGAATGGGGCGGGCAGCGGGTAAGTCCGGCCGTCGACGGTGACCCTGCCTTCCTCCATCGCTTCCAGCAGCGCGGACTGCGCCCTGGGGGATGCGCGGTTAATTTCATCGGCGAGCACAATGTTCGCCATGAGGGGGCCGGGGCGAAAGACAAATTCCCCCGAATGGGGATAATAGACGGAGGCTCCGGTAATATCCCCCGGCATCAAATCGTACGTAAACTGAATCCGGTTGAACTCACAGCCGATCAACGCAGCCACCGTTTTGACCAGCATCGTCTTCCCGACGCCCGGCACATCCTCCAGCAGCACATGCCCACCAGCCAGCAGTGCGATCATAGTAAGCGAAATCTGTTCTTCGTGCCCGACAATGACGCTGCCGATCCGGCTTCTAACTTTACCGAGCAGGTCCGGAGCCCACTCGGGATCCATTCGCTCCTCTTCCATCATGGATGAACGCAGCAAGAACATCACCCTCCAACCTTCCATATTCATAGAACAAAACATAGTTGATAGCCTTAGTTATGAATCTATGAATAGGTTTTCCAAGATGACTCCAAGATAGACATCGGTTATGGGCGAAAAGCGGTAGAGGCAGGATATTCAGGGAGCCCGAATAAGGCTTGCTGCTATGAGAACGATCGTGCCCCAGGAGCATAACCCGGTACTTATTGGCGGTTAGCGGACGTAAGAAAGCCCGCAAGAAGAAAGCGGCTATGGCTTCCTCTTACGGGCCTGCTGCGGCTCGTGCATTCGTTTTTTCTTTCGTGAACCTTTTGCGGGATCTACCCCTTAATTCCGGACAGCGTTACGCCTTCAATGATGTATTTCTGTCCGATGATATATACGATCAACACCGGGATCAGCGCGATGGAAGCACCCGCCATCATCAGCGTCCAGTCCGTGGAATACATGCCACGGTACAGGTTCAGCATCATCGGCACCGTAAATTTGTCCGTGCTGCTGAGAAATATGAGCGGGTTGAAGAAGTTGTTCCACATCCCGAGAAACGTGAAGATCCCCAGCGCCGACAAGGCCGGCTTAATGAGCGGCAGCATGATTCGCGCATAGATGGTCCATCGGTTCGCACCATCCACGATGGCCGCCTCCTCCATCTCCTTCGGTATCCCTCTGAAGAACTGCCTGAGCAGAAACACGCCGAAGGCGTTGAGCAGGGCGGAGGGAACGATGATCGCCAGATGCGTGTCCAGCCATCCGATATTTTTCATGATGAGATACAGCGGTATGATCGTGACCTGCCCCGGGACCATCATCGTGGCCAGGAACAGGATAAACAGCGGCTCCCGGAAGGGAAACGATATTTTGGCAAAAGCATAGGCGGCCATCGAACAAGTTACGAGCTGCGATACCACCACGATAACGTTGATATAAAAGCTGTTCAGATAAGCTCTCCCGAAGGGCAGCGCCGTCAGGGAGTCCTTGTAGTTGGACCAGACGAACGGGTCCGGAATCCATTTGGGCGGAACGACGAACACCTGGGATAAATCCTTGAGCGAGCTGAGCACCATCCATACGAACGGCAAGGCCATGATGCAGGCGCCGATGATCAGGACGGTGTGCAGCAGGACGGTCGACGCCCGCAATCCTCGGTACGGCATGTAGCTTCTCCTCCTTCCTCTTGCGTCCATTAATCCTCGTAATGAACCCAGCGCCTGGACATCTTCATCTGGAACAGGGTCAGGGACAGAATCATCAAGAACAGGATGACTGCCGCCGCCGTGCTCTTGCCGAAGGTGAAGTCCGCAAAGGCCGTTTCATAAATGTGATAGACAAGGGTATAGCTGGCTTTCGCCGGACCGCCGGACGTCATGACGAAGGATTGGTCGAACACCTGGAAGGAGCCGATAATCGACATAATGGTCACGAAAAAGGTGGTCGGCGACAGCAGCGGAATCGTAATGTGGATGAGCTGCTGCCATTTGCCGGCGCCGTCGATCTCAGCCGCTTCGTAATAGCTTCTCGAGATTCCCTGAAGGCCGGCCAGGAACAGCACCATATTGCCCCCAAGCCCCATCCACACGCTTAGCATGGCGATCGAAGGCATGACGTATCTCGAATCGGTCAGCCATGACGGTCCCGTAATGCCGAACCACTGCTTCAGATACATGTTGATCAGCCCGAAGTCGGCGTTGAACAGCCACATGAATACGACGGCGACCGCTACCGACATCGTGATGTTCGGCATGAAATAGATCAGCCGGTAAAGGATTTTTCCGCGAACCCGATTCAAGCCCACGGCTACGAGCATCGCCAGCACGATCCCTGTCGGCACGGACAGAACGGTATAGTATACCGTATTGACGAGCGCAATGCGAAACTCCTCGTCCCGCAGCTGGCCGATGAAGTTCTGAAAGCCGACGAACTGCTTCGTCCCCATCCCGTCCCAATTCATCATGCTGATCACGAAGGCCGAGACGAGCGGAATTAATGAAAAAGCGACCAGTCCTAGCAGTTGCGGGAAGATGAACAAATAGCCCCACAATCCTTCGGATGTTTTGCTGCTCAGGGAAGAGCCCCTTCTCTCCGGGAGCCGCTCCGGAGAAGGGGCGGCTCCCGGGCTTCCTGCAGGCTGCACGTTCATGTCTACTCACCCTTCCTCTCGGAGCTGGATTATTTTTTGCTGTTCTTGTAATCCTGGATCTTCTGGTTGGCCATAGTCTGTATATCTTTAAGCGAGCTATCAAGCTCCTGATTCTTCAGCCATAACGCTTCGAATTTCGAGGTAATGTCCTGGCTCAGCCCCGGGATGCCGGCCTCGAACGGCGTCAGCGCATAGCCAACCTCGCGCGCGTCGAGGAACAGCTGGGCATGCTCCGGCAGGTTGCCCTCGAGCACGACTTCATCGGTGCCTGCTACGGACGGAACCGCATTGCCGCCGCCCTGGAGACGGAAACGCTGCCCGTCTTTATTCAAATATTCGGAGAAGAACGTATACGCGGCCTCTTTATTCTTCGAGGCTTTATTCATCACCAGATATGCCGTAGGAATGCCGGCCGGCTCGATTTTGTTGCCCGTATTGGTCGGCCAGGTAACGACGTCGTATTCAAGGCTCTCATTTTTCTTGAACAATGGAAGATACCAGCGCCCGGCACCGACAAAGCCTACCTGATTGGACATGAACATCGCATCCCCGCCCTGTCCTTTCGGCAGCGTGCCGGAGAACGTGATATTCTTCGACTTCACGTTGTCATACAGGAACTGGAACGCTTCCTTCGCCTTCGGATCGTCGGCCGCGACGAAGTTTCCGTTCTCGTCATACACCCGGCCGCCGTTGGAGGTAACCCAGCTGTGATAGCTGTTCCAGGAGTTATCCAGCACGTAGCCGTACTTGTTGCTCGCCCGGATCTTGTCGGTCATCTCCTTGAACTTGTCCCAGGTCCATTGCCCGCTAGCCTGCAGCTCCGCCGGCATCTCGGTAATGCCCGCGTCTTTCAGCACCTTCTTGTTGTACCAAAGCACCATCGGGTTGCAATCCACCGGAACCCCGTACGTCTGTCCGTCCCGGACCGCAGCTCCCCATAGTCCTTCGAAATAGTCCTCTTTCTTGATGAGGCTGTCCGGAGCCTCCATGTACGGGGTCAGGTTCTCGATGCTCTGGTTTTCGATCAGCTTGACGATCAGGCCGTCGCCGGCATAGAAAATATCCGGTGCCGTTCCGCCCGTCAGCTGTGTCAAAATCTTCTGGTCATACTCGCCGGGAATCGGAATAAACTCCACTTCGATCTCCGGATGCCGCTTGTTAAAGTCCTTCGTCATCTCCTGAAATCGGGTGAGCTCCCCGGGGTTGCCCCAAGTTGCCCATTTGATCTTGACCTTCTCGCCGCTTGCCTGGCCGCCCCCGTCCGATTCACCGCCCCCGCATGCTTGAAGCAGCATGGACAGCAGAAGAATGACAGCAAGCAATGCCCCTCTTTTACGCGTTCTTGTCATTTTCATTTCCTCCGTTTCCGACCGATTTGGACTAACCTGAAAAGACTTTTGTAAACGCTTTAATTATAAAATTTTGGCAAAAAGCTTTTGAACGGATTATGTTCCGAATAAGTGGCTTCTTTTCCGATCCTGCAAGAACCCTGCCTCCCCCTTGTCATTTGCGGTTCAATCCCTGATACTCGGCCGGCGTCATCCCGACCAGCTTCTTGAACAGCTTGCTGAAATACTTCACATCGTTAAATCCTGAAAGCTCCGCCACCTCATACACCCTGAGCGAGGTTGCAGCCAGCAGCTCTTTGGCGCGCTTTACCCGCAGATCGATCACATAGTCGATAAAATTGCTCCCCGTCACCCGCTTGAACAGCTCGCTGAAGTAATTGCGGCTTACGGCGACTTCATCGGCGACCTCCTGAAGGGAGATCGGCTCCGTGTAATGGGCGTTGATATAGGAAATGGCCTGAAGGACGATCCGCTCGTGCAGCGTGGCTTCCGGAAGCGGACCGCGATTCGGCTCGTCCCGGACCGCCTGAAACGCGTCAAGCATGACGCTTCGCACCTCTTCGGCCGACCGAAGCCGGGTTAGCTCATACGCCGGAGACAAAATCGGCAGGACCGACAGGCTGTACGTCGACAGCATGCCAAGCAGCTCCTCCGCTTCCGCGAGCACATCCTGCTTCCCCATTCGGGATGGGATCCATCGCTCCATTACCGACTGCAATAGCACTTCGCACCTCGGCAGGTTTCCGACGGCCAGCGCAGCCCTCAAGGCCTGCAGCTCCGGCTTGGCCTGCTCCGGTCCTTCACGGCCCTCCGGGGCAACGATATCCTCCGCATGAAAGATGCGCGCCTCCTGGTCAAAGAAGGAGGCTTCCAGGCTTGCGCCCGCCTCTACGTAGGCCTCGGCGAGCCGCTTCGGCCCGGCATACCGGCGGCTGAGCCCAATGGTAGCGGAGGCGGCAAGCGGACGGAGGAGATGATCGCAGCGGGGATCCTCTGCACGCTCCATCCCGTCAACGGGCACCCAGGCCGCCAGGAGGTCCGGTCCTATCCGGACCGCAAGCGCATCCGGCAGCTGCTCATACAAACAGCTCTTGAGTCGTTCCATTTCTTCTTCTCCGTCCAACGGGGCTGCTCCGAAGCCGTCCGGTCTCGGCCCTCCGTCCAGTCGGCAGACTGCGACGACGAATTGGCCGTCACTCTGGAACCCGGCCAAGTTCTCCATGGCGGCAGCTTCGCCGTGCAATGCCATATACAGCGTCTTCTCATCGGCCCGTTTCCGCCGCTCCCGCTGCTGCCGTTCATGCTCGGTTACGATACGCTCAAGGCGCTTCTCTTCCTCCAGCTTCTGCCGCATCCGTTCCAGCACATCCTTCAGCGACGCTGAATCGAGCGTCGGCTTCAGAATGTAATCGGCCGCGCCGAGCCGAATGCCTTCCCGGACGTATTCAAAATCGCTGTGGCAGCTGAGCAGCAGCACTTTCACCCATGGGCATAGCTGCCTTGTCCGGCGGGTAAGCTCAAGCCCGTCCATGACCGGCATCGCGATGTCCGTAATCAGAATGTCGACCTCTCCCGCCTCGATCCACTTCAAAGCCTTTTGACCGTTCGATGCCTCCCCGACCAAGCGATAGCCGTATCCCTCCCAGTCAAAAGTCGTTCGGAGCCCTGTGCGGGCAATCGCTTCGTCATCAACGAGCAGCACTTTGTACATGAATATCCCCTCCGTTCGCCGGAATCAAGATGGTCACCCGCGTGCCTCCCTCTTCCTTCCGCTCGACGTTCAAGCCGTAACGGCTGCCGTAATACAGCCTCACGGTTTGATGGACATGCGACAGTCCGATGTGGGTCATTCCCTGCTTGGAGCGGTTGCGCTCATAATCGAGCAGGCCGGCCAGCTTCTCCGGCTCGATTCCGATGCCGTTGTCCTCGATGTGGATCATGGCATCCTCCTGCTGCCGCCGGATGACAACCCGGATCACTCCCTTGTCGTCCAGGGGCGCAATCCCATGGAAAATCGCATTTTCCACGATCGGCTGCAGCAGCATGCGTGGAATTTGCACGTCTTCCATGCCCGCCGGACAGTCGACGACCAGCTCGATCGGATGGTCATAGCGGTATTTCTGGATGATCATGTATTGGCGGAGGAGCTCCAGCTCATCGCCAAGCCGTATAAAGACCCCGCTGCGCCCAAGGCTGCCTTCAAGGAGATGCACAAACGCCGCTACGGCCTTATCGACATCATTGGTGCGGTTCAGCTTGGCCATCCATCGGATCGAGTTCAGCGTGTTATATAAAAAATGCGGATTGATCTGATAACGAAGGGCCCGAATTTCTGCCTTCTTCTTCTCCGATTCCTCTGCGGCGATCCGCTGGATCAACAGATCAATCTGCTCGATCATTTTGTTAAAGCTTCTGCCGAGCTGGCCGATTTCGCTTGGACCGACATTCCGGCAGCGCACGCTCAAGTCCCCGGCTTCGCTTCGGCGCATCAATCGGCTTAAATGAACAAGAGGATTGCCGATCTTCCGTGTCATGTAATAGCCGATCCCGATGGCCGCCAGCATCGAGCCGAGCACGATCCATACCGTAAAGCTGCGGATGCTGGCCGAATCGGCCGTCAGCTCCTTGAGCGGAACCATTCCCACGACATGCCAGCCGTTGTTCAGCCTGGAAGGGATCATAAGCGTCTTCTTGTTGTTCCACTCGTATTCCGTCGGCCCTGTCGGCAGCTCAACAGGGGAGCGCTTCCCGTACATGGCCGGATCGGGATGGTAGAAGAAGCGGTTCTCGTCGTTGGCGACATACATGTAACCCGTATCCCCGAACTGAACGTGGTTCAGCTCGTCGATAAGCACATCTCCCATGATCTCGAAGAACATGACGCCGACGATTTCCCCCGTATCCCAGCTGCGGATCGCCCTTCCGAGCCCAAAGACCGGAAACCCCATGCTTGTCTGCTTCAGATAAGAGGTGTCGGACAGACCGAACCACACCGTCTGCCCGCGGGCCTCCAGGATCGACTGAAACCACGCCGATTCCCATTGACTCGGAATGGACATCAGCGAGTCCGCGCTGAGGACGGAATTGTTCCGCTTGATATCAAAGACGTACACGTCGATAATTTCCGGCGAGTTGATCATAATGGAGGTCAGCAGATCCTTGCCTTCTTTAACCTTAAGGTTCAAGTCATATTGGCTGAGGTCCGGGTCCTCCAAAATCCCGTGGACGACCTTGCTGTTCAGCACCATCATCGAGGAATCGTCCAGCTTCTTGAAGAACATGTTCAGCTTGTCACTGACCTGCGTAATCGTCAGCGACGCCACCTTGCCCACCTGCTCCTCCACGATGGATGCCGACTTGTGGAAGGAGAGGAAGCCCATCATCAGAACCGGCAATGTCGTACCGATGAAAAAGAACAAAAACAGCTGCGTTACGATCGAATGAAGACGGCGGTATCCCCGCATATGCAAACTCCCTCCTCTACCAGATCAGAACATGAATTGGCAATGTTTATTTGACAGCGCTTACAACCAAAGTTGCTTTTGTATCCTTGTACATCTGTCGACAAGCTCCTCGACGTATCTGCACCTTGTGCTATTGGTTCCCTTCAGTCCCTCCTTTCTTTACCTTCCTCGCCTCCCTTTCTGTCCTGTTTTTTTGTCTTGCCTTTCCTTCCGCGCGATCGCTTCCGGCTTCCGGCTGCTCCTACTCCTACTCCTACTCCTACTCCCACTCCCACTCCTACCTGCTCCTACTCCTACTCCTACTCCCACTCCCACTCCTACCTGCTCCTGCTCCTGCTCTTACTCCTGCTCCTGCTCTGCTCCCCTTTCCTCTCCGGCCATCCTCTTCCCGCTCCGGTCTCCTTCACGCCCCCCGCAAAGCATTAGCCTCTAGGGGAGGGCCGTCCGGAGTGTATTCATCGTAATATGTTTGGCAGAGATTGTCCCTATGTCCATCTTCTTATGTTTTGTGCCTCCCTCTCCGGGAAACGCAAAAAAGAGATGGACCCCAATATCAGGGCCCATCTCTTGATTTATATTCATGTTCATGCAAGCCTTCGGCTTAGTATGCCAGCGTAAACAATCCGTTGATGTGAGAGAGGTAGCGCATGTTGCTCGCTTCCTTCATCAGCGTTGCAGGCAAACCTTTCAATTGCGTTTTGTTCGCGCCGATGGTTCCGATGGCATCCTTGCGTCCCAAGCTGCCCAGCGTACCGGAGAATACCGGCTCGAAGGAAGCTTGTGCGCCGCCGTTCAGATTCGCGAAGATGTTGTAGCCGATCAGCTCGCCCATCTGCCATGCCAGCTGTGCTGTCGGCGGGTATGGACGGCCTTCCGGTCCCATAACAACCGCGCTGTCGCCAGCGACATACACGTCAGGATGGGAAGCGGATTGCAGGTACTCGTTAACGACCGCACGACCGCGGTTCACTTCGATACCGCAGTTCGCTACAACCGAGTTACCCTGTACGCCGCCGGTCCATACCAGCGTGCTGGTTTCGATGGTGCTGCCGTCTTTCAGCTCCACGGTCGTTCCGTCCATCTTCGTGATCGGCAAGCCGGTGAGGAAGTTCACGCCGCGCTTCTGCAAGCTTGTCGTCGCACGGTCAACCAGCTCTGCCGGGAAGCCTGGCAGAATGGAAGGAGCCGCTTCTACGCAGTAGAGCGTAATTTCCTGTGGATCGATCCCGTGCTTGCGTGCAAGCTCGCTGCGCATATCCGCATACTCGCCGACAAGCTCGACGCCGGTCAAGCCGCCGCCGCCGACAACGATCGTTGCATCGGCCTTGTTCTTCGTTTTTGCATATTCCGCGATGCGGGCTTCCACATGGGCACGCAGACGATTCGCGTCGTTTACCGACTTCAGAATGAAGCTGTTCTCTTGAAGTCCCGGAATGCCGAAGAATGCAGTTTCGCTGCCAAGCGCGATAACGAGAACATCATAAGTAAAGTTTCCGCCGTCATCCAAGGATACGGTGCGTTCGTCAGGCTTGATCTCCTTGACGTTGCCAATGCGCAGATCCACGTTGGCGTTGCGAAGCAATTTATCCAGCGGCAGGGCCACTGCTTTCTCTGAGATGTTGCCTGCTGCCAGTCGATGCAGTTCTGTAATGATCTGGTGTGTTGGGAAACGGTTGACCAGCGTAATTTTCGCGTCGTTGACGCCAAAATGCTCGCGTGCAGAAAGTGCGCTCAGCAAGCCGCCGTAGCCCCCGCCCAAAATTAAAATATGTTTAGACATGACCATCCTCCGTTCTTCTTAAGATATATGGAATTAACGCTTGTTCTGTTGGTCGCGCTCGTTCAGAACGTCAAGAAAAGCCTGAGCATAGCGAAGACCCTTTTGAACTTGAGGATCCTTCAGCATTTTCATCAGACCGAATACGCCGATTTGCGCTTGATCGCCCTGTGCATGGATACGGTCGCCCGCTTCGATCGCGGCAGACGCAATCGCTTTTGCCTTGTCTGTAACAGGCTTCGTGAATCCTGCGAGAGAAGCCATGGTGTCTTCCGCCAGCACCGGATCAGTAGCTACGGACTTGCCGAAATCATAAGCCTTCGTGAAGAATGTGAGCATTTCTGTAAGCTTAGGCAGGTTATCCACGAGCGTAGTCAGCGATTCCTGTACCTCAGGCTTTAGCAATTGTTCGAGCAGCACATCAGGACGGCTGGCCTGGTTTCCTGCAACGTTATCCGGTGTTTCGGACGGTTGCGGGTTAGATGTTTCTGTCATTGAGAATTGCCTCCTTTTCTTTAAGTGAACTCCCAAGATGAACTTGGCGACGATCGAACCGGTTAGCTTTAATTTCGGGATAACCGGTATCTATTATGCATCACTGACATAAAGTGTGAACTTCAAGGTGACTCACTCGCGCCAAAATAAAGGCAGGGGGATGGCTCCCCCCTCCTTTACGAATAACGTTCTCAGGGATTGTGATTATTATCTCTAAGTACTAGTCTATAACTTGTGCCGCATAATTACAAACATAAAATACAAATTTCGACTACAAATGTGAGTTCAAAAATTCGGTTTTTCAGCACCGAGAAGGTTGGATGAAGTTAGGGAGTGAGGAGCGGAGCTACACGTTTTCGCAGAAAACGCCTTCGAAAGCATCTGCTGTTCTAGGTACGTGAGCACAGGAAGGCCCGGCTGAATTCAAGATTCGACGCCGAGTTACTTCTTGATTCACTTCGTGATCAAAAGGCGAATTTTGAACATCCTCTACAAAGTTATGATCCGAATTTCCGCATCTTCATATGTCACTCTTGTAACAGGGTGCCCGGATGCAGCAAGGGCGTCACGGAGCGGAATCCAGGCCGTGCCGCCGATCAGGTGCACATCGGACGGAAGCGGCCTTCCCCAGGATTCAGCCGGGCTTATCGTGCGTCTCAGCGGGTCCGCTTCCCAGCGTTTCCCTCCAAGGGACACGCTGACGGTCTTGCTGTGACCCTTCCAGGAGACCTCCCCTCCGAGCCGCTCGGTCAAGGAGCGCAGAGGAACCAGCAAACGCCCGCCCTCCATTTTGTACTCGCCCGGCTCGAAGGCGGTCTCCATGGCCCCGAACTCGAGCGCAAGCGTTCGGCCCGTCTCGAATAGTTTGGCATTGGCCGCAACATGATCCTCGATCCATTGGCGGGAAGGCTGCGAGGCCTTAACCGCGCTTTGCTGCGCCTTGAACTGGACCGGCTGCATATCCGGCGTAAGCACATCGAACGCATAGCCCTGCTTTTTATAATAAGCGATGATCTCCGGCAGCGCCTTTACGCTCTCCTCGTGGCCGTTGCTGTCATGCAGCAGCACAACCGCCTCGCTTCCGCTGACCTTCGCTGTTGCGCCTTTCACGATCTCCTTGGCCGGAACCCCCCGGCGCTTCGAATCCCCGCTGTCGACGTTCCAATCGAATACGCGATATCCCCCCTGCTCCATCAAATCGAAATATGCCTGGTCAAAATGTCCGGCTGTCCCGCCCGGCGCCCTGACGAGCTGCGGACGTTCGCCTGTAATCAAACGGATCACCTCTTCCGTCTTCTTGATCTGGGTCCAGAAATCTTGAAAATGCCCGTAAAGCTTGTCATAGCGATGATCATATGTATGATTGCCGATCACGTGTCCTTCTTCATATATGCGGTTGATAATTTCCGGGCGTGCTTCTGCCTGCTCCCCCAGCACGAAGAACGTGCCCTTAATGCCTTCCTTCCGCAATATGTCCAGCACTTCCAGCGTCAAATCGGAAGGGCCGTCGTCGAAGGTAAGATATACCTTCTTCTCAGCTTTCGGGGCCTGGGCTTGCGCTGCGGCGGCGGATGTCGCTTGCTTGCCTGCTCCCGCGGCATAAACCGCCTGCTTGATCGGCGTTTCACCGCTTTGGCCTAGCTGCTCCTTCGTCTGAACCCCGGCGGCGGATGCCGGAGCCAACAGCGCCTGCTCCATATATACCTTCACATCGGCCGGCTTCGGTTTCCCCCCGGGAAATCCGGCCCAGGCCGTTATCATTAACGCCAGCACACCAAAAAACAAGGCAATGGATGCAACTCTCGCTACAATTTTCATGTTTTCTACCTCCATCATTTCTATGAGTTCGGCTTTCTGGTAGATTATATGGAGGTATTTTCGAAAAAAGACTAGCAGCCGATATATATTTTAGCGAGAGTTGCGAGAGAATGAGCCGGCGAACAAAAACAGCCCCTCGCAGCAAGCCTGTCCAGGCATGCGGAGGGACTGATCTTCATATAGCTTATGACAGCACAGCTTCGAGGACCGCTTCCACATGGCCCTTCACCTTGACCTTGCGCCATTCGCGGGCGAGCTTCCCCTTCTCATCGATCAGGAAGGTGGAGCGCACGATCCCCATATACTCGCGGCCAAACATCTTCTTCATCTGCCATACCCCGAACAGCTCGCTCACCTTATGCTCTTCATCAGCCAGAAGCAAATAGGGCAGGCTATGCTTATCGATAAATTTGGCATGGGATTTCAATGGATCAGGGCTGATGCCGATGACGACCGCTCCCGCTTCCTTTAATGCGCCGTAGTGATCGCGGAAGCTGCAGGCCTCCTCGGTGCATGTGGGCGTCATATTTTTGGGATAGAAAAAAAGCACGACCTTGCGTCCGCGAAAGTCGCTCAAGGATACATTCTCTCCGCTTGAAGCCGCGAGGGTAAAATCCGGGACCGGGCTCCCAACTTCAACATGTGATGGTTTCACGATTAAGCTCCTCCTGCTGAACGGGACCTTAGACCCGTAAAATTGATTGTCTTTTCGAAAAAAATTATAATAGAGTGAATGTCGAATGTTCAAATGTTCTATCGATTTTATTCACCAGCGTAATCCGAAAGGAAGAACACAATGACCAAAAAAACAAAGAAGACGATTATATGGAGCATATGCGTCGTTCTTGCGGCAGTCGTCGCCTACGGCACTTATTATGCAGTATCATTCTATGACGGCCTGCAAAGCTTGAACAAAAGCGGTGAGTCCTCCCCTTTCCGTGAAATCGAGAAAGTGGATGCCAAAGCCCCTGCGCCTCCCGAATGGGAAGGCACCGAGCCGGTCAACATCCTGCTGATGGGCGTCGATGCCCGCGGCTTCGAGGAAGGGGAAATTCCCCGCTCGGACAGCATGATGGTAGCCTCCATCGACCCGGTAAAGAAAAAAATGTACCTGTTCTCTATTCTGCGCGATACGTACACGGACATACCCGGGCATGACCGGAACCGGATCAACACGGCGATCACCCATGGCCCCAATACCGCGATGAAGGCGGTCGGCGATCTGCTCGGCATTCCGATCCAATACTATGTCTACACCGACTTCCAAGGATTTATTAAGCTGGTGGATTCCGTCGGCGGCGTTGATTTTTACGTCGAGAAGGATATGAATTATTCCAGCAAAGCGGACAAGAATGAATATGACATCAATCTGAAGGAAGGCATGCAGCATCTTGACGGCAACGCCGCGCTCCAGTACGTCCGTTTCCGTTACGACGCTATGGGGGACTTTACCCGTACCGAGCGGCAGCGCGAGCTGATTAAAGCGGTCGCCAAGAAAATGCAGACGACCACGTCGATTATGAAGCTGCCGGATATTTTGAGAGCCGTCAGCCCTTACATCGACACGAATCTCGAGGTTGAGGACATGTGGAAGCTGGCCACCGTGGCATATAAGAGCAGCATGAGCGGCAGCGAGCAGATCCCTCCGATGAAGCTGCTGAAGGAAGAATCGATCGGCGGCGCAGCTGTCTTGACGGTCGGCAATCCGGACACCTTAAAGCAGTACATTCAGGATATCATGAACCCGCCGGACCCTGATCCGGAGACCGAAGAAGGCCAAAGCGAAGGCAAGGAGAGCGATCCTGCCGGCAAAGAAAGCAATCCTTCTGCATCGACGTCCACGTCTGCAGCCACAGAGACAGACCGCAACTAACTTAGCACACTATACAGCATGCAGGACAGGCAGCTTGGGATCTTGGCGGCCTGTCCTGCTTCATGAAGAAAGGAAGTTTGTACACGATGAACACATCCAGAACCCGTTCCGAAGCCTTATACCAGGAAGCACTTCAGCATATTGTCGGCGGTGTCAACAGCCCCTCCCGCTCGTTCAAAGCGGTCGGCGGCGGCGCCCCCGTCTTCATGAAACGCGCCAGCGGCGCCTATTTCTGGGATGAGGACGGCAATCGTTACATCGATTACCTGGCGGCCTACGGACCGATTATTACCGGCCATGCCCATCCGCATATTACGGCAGCCATTACGGCGGCAGCCCAGAACGGCACGCTGTACGGAACGCCGACCGAGCTTGAAATCAAGCTTGCCAAAATGCTGAAGGATGCCATCCCTTCCTTGGACAAGGTGCGCTTCGTCAATTCCGGCACCGAAGCCGTCATGACGACGATCCGCGTTGCTCGCGCATATACGAAGCGCAATAAAATCATCAAATTCGCCGGCTGCTACCACGGTCACTCCGACCTCGTGCTTGTCGCCGCAGGTTCCGGACCGTCCACCCTCGGCATTCCGGACAGCGCCGGAATTCCAACAAGCATTGCCCACGAGGTCATAACGGTTCCGTTTAACGACCTTGACAGCCTGCGTGAAGCCTTGGAGCGCTGGGGCGATGACGTGGCTGCGGTGATGGTCGAGCCGATTGTCGGCAATTTCGGCATGGTGATGCCAAAGCCCGGCTTCCTGGAAGGATTGTGCAAGATGGCTCATGATAACGGCTCGCTCGTCATCTATGACGAGGTCATCAGCGCCTTCCGCTTCCACTATGGCTCTTCCCAGACATACGCGGGTCTGGCGAATCACGAAGCCATTCAGCCGGATCTGACCGCTCTCGGCAAAATCATCGGCGGCGGTCTTCCGATCGGCGCTTACGGTGGCCGGAAGCACGTTATGGAGCAGGTTGCCCCGCTCGGACCTGCATATCAAGCAGGAACGATGGCCGGCAACCCGGCGTCCATCGCTGCAGGGATCGCCTGCTTGGAAGTGCTGCAAGGCGAAGGCGTGTACGAGGAAATGGAACGTCTGACGATCAAGCTGACCGAAGGGCTGAAGTGCTCGGCGGACCGCCACGGAATTCCTCTCACGATCAACCGGATTCGCGGCTCCTTCTCCACCCATTTCTGCGATCATCCGGTGACTAACTATGATGAAGCCCAGGATACGGACGGCGAGGCCTTCGCTTCCTTCTTCCGTCATATGCTGGACCGCGGCATTAATCTGGCCCCTTCAAAATACGAAGCATGGTTTATGACGACTGCCCATACGGAAGCGGACATCGATGCAACGCTGGAAGCCGCAGAAGCATCATTTCAAGCCATGAAAGGTTAATGACGTTGATATTTCGTTTGACTTAAATTCTGGAAAGGAGAACCGGAATATGAAGAAGCTGCTGAACAAGTTATAACATGCTGCGTCGTATCCTGCTTCAACGGTTCGCATCCGCGGACCTCCTGCCTGAACGGTTCATATTATTTTGACCCAATCCAATGAAAACGAAAGGCGGGAAAGACGTGAGAAGCGAGCAAGAAATGATGGATTTAATTCTGGGCGTGGCTAAGCGTGATGAGCGTGTTCGCGCCGTGACCCTGGAAGGCTCAAGAACGAACCCTAATGTGCCAAAGGATGTATTTCAGGACTACGATATCAGCTTCCATGTCACCGACATGGACAGCTTCATTCAAGATCCGGGCTGGATAGACGTCTTCGGGGAACGGATCATATTGCAAATGCCCGAAGCTATGGCGATGTTCCCTCCCGATCTGGGGAACTGGTTCTCCTATCTAATGCTGTTTACGGACGGGAACCGGATCGATATGACCCTGATTCCCATCGAGGAAAAGGAATCCTACAGCCAGCACGACAAGCTGATCAAGGTCCTATTGGACAAAGACGGGACGTTTCCCGCAATTCCGGAGCCGACGGATGAGGATTACCGCGTCAAACGTCCGTCTGCCGAATTCTTTGCGGACTGCAGCAACGAATTCTGGTGGGTGACCACTTATGTTGCCAAGGGATTGTGGAGAGAGGAAATTCTGTATGCCCAGGATCACCTGAACAATTTCGTTCGGCCGATGCTGATCAAAATGCTGGAATGGCAGGCGGGAATCCAGACCGGCTTCTCGCTTAGCGTCGGCAAGAATGCCAAGTATTTGAAGCGATACTTGCCGGAGGACAGCTGGAGCCAGCTGATGGACACCTACCCGGGGGGAACCTATGACCAGGTCTGGGACGCCCTCTTCGCCGCCGGCGCACTTTTCCGCAAGACGGCGCTGCACGTCGGCGAACAGCTCGGCTACACGTATGACATGGGACAGGACGAGCGCGTTACCGGCTTCCTGCACCATGTCCGCCAGCTGCCGCGGGACGCTAAGGAAATCTATTAAAATCAGCGTAGGAGCTGCTCTGCTCTTCATTCCGTTCATCGGATCAGGCAGCAGTCCTCCACGCCAGGGAAGACCGGGAAGACCGTTTCCCCGCTCCATAAGTCGAATGCGAAGCAGTAAAGAGAGACGCCAGTCACGGCGTCTCTCTTTTATTTTGCATACTGCTGTTTACTTGATGGCTCTTGAGACCTATGCTCAGCCTGCCTCGGCCCGATATGGATCAATCCGTTCTTCTGCCAAATAAAAGTTTGGGAGAGTCCGTTTTGTCACATTCGCGCCCTGCCCGTACGTAATACAGATTGTAAAGGGGTGAAACCACTTGGATGAACCAGCATTCCATCAGATTGTTGCTGATGTTTTGAAGGGAGAGATCGACCAGTATGAGCTGATCATGAACCGCTGCAACAATGCCATCTTCAATTACTGCTACCACATGCTTGGCGATTATGCCGAAGCCGAGGATTGCACGCAGGAGGTTTTCTTGAAGGCGTACCGCCATTTGTCCAAATATGAAGCGGACAAGCCCTTCGAGGCCTGGCTGTACCGCATCGCCTCCAACCAATGCATCGATCTGCTGCGGAAGCGAAAGCTGTACCGGTACCTCCCTTTTCTCTACCAGAAGGACCAGGATAACCGGCATGTCGATCAGGTCATCGAGCACAAATATTACAATCCGTCCGTGCTCCGGGCGCTGGCCAGGCTGACCGCCGAGGAACGGAGCCTGCTCATCCTGCGCTGCGTCGAGGATAAGAGCTATCATGAGATCAGTCTTATTTTGCAGCAAGGCACGATCTATCTCAGGAAAAAGTTCGAGCGGGCCGCCGCCAAGTTCCGCAAATTTTACGCTATGGCAGAGGGGGAGGAGACGAATGAGCATGGACAGCGACAAAGACCTGAAACCACTCTTTCAAAGGGTTGAGCCGCCCGGGACAGCCCTCCAGAAACGCGTTATGCACCAAATTCGGGAAGAATCCATTCAAAAGGAGCGATTTTTCATGAAAAACAAAGTAAGCATTCTCTTCATCACCGGCATGCTGCTCACCGCGTCGACCGGCTTCGCGGCAGTCAAGTACCACGCTTTAACCAACGGCAAGGGAGAAGTCGTCTATGAGGAGAAATCAAACGCAGAGGCTCCTCCGCTTAAGGACTATTCCAAAGAGGAACTGGATCGCATCCATCTGATGAACATCGTCTGGGATGAGCAGATCAAGCCGGGCGAAGCCGCCGCCATTTATATTGTCCCGAATAATCCGAACCACGTCATCGATATCAAATCCACCCCGCACGCCGTCAAGGATTTTGACAAGCTGACAAGCATGGTGAACGTGCCGGGCGTGCCGCTGGCCAGGGAGCTCTCCGGTTCAGACAAATATTCGTTCAAAAACGCCAGCGTGCACATGGAGCGCGAGACTGACGCAAAGCCGCTGACCGAGCAGGAAAAAGCCGACATCGCGAAGAAGCTGCTGGCGAAGGCCAAAGCCTCGGGCAAGGATTACGCCCTGATGCCGATACAGTTTACGGACAACTTCTGGTTATCAACCGTCTATTACACCAGCGGTAACAAGGAGGTGTCCCTGACCATTCTGAATAACGGGGACCACGGCAGCGTGACCTCCTATTGGGACGAAAGTACGGATATGATCAACCGGAAGATCAAGATCAACGGACAGGACGTGCTGCAAAAAACATGGAACGACGGAAGCACGGCGCAGCTGGACTGGGCTTATGAGGATCCAAGTACCGGACACCGCTACATGTATACGCTCAGCTCCATGGAGGGAGATGTCCCGGCCGAAGAACTGATCCGCATCGCCGAAACGATCATTCCGAAGGCGGCTTCCAAGTAAGCAGACAGCGTATATATGTTACTCGTCACCTTAAAATCATAGGCGCTGCTTAAGCGAATCGTTATACTAATCCAGCTCCTCCCTTCAGGAAGCACCGTACGAACTACACCTATATAGATATAGAGAAAAAAACGCGGCGGCCCGGGCATCGGGACATGAAGCAGGCGCCGTGCTCGAAGCCGGCCCAGGCGGAGACAACCGCGATCATCAAGAATATGAAAAAGGCCAAAGTGAGACGCCGGTTCGGCGTCTCTCTTTGGCTTCGCAGTTATGATTCCAACCAATCATAAATCAGATGTAGTTATAGGTTAATGAATGCGGCACGCTGTTTGGCGCTGTACTGAACATCAAAGCCAAGACCCGATGCAATAACGGCAAGCGGGACGTAGGTCTTGTCTTCCTTGCCTACCTTATGCAGAAAAGCAGGCGTGTCGATCGGAACGTTCGTGCCGTTCACTTTTACGAACTTCTTGCCGATCGTAACTACAACCGTTTTATCGCCGTATGTGATGGTGGCGCTGGAGGTTTTGTTCTCCCACTTGCTCGTCGCCCCCACCGCATTGACGATATCCTGAATCGCCACGTAGTTCAGATTGTCGCGCAGAATCGGCTTATAAGGTGTATTGAGCTCCTGTCCTTTGACGACGATACGCATCGGCTGACCCTGCTCCTGCACCGGCGGCTGTTTATAGCTGCCCCAGATCGTCTTCGCGAATACGGTTGCCATCGTCTCGTACCCGTATTGGTTCGGATGGATATCATCCTTGAGGATATGCGTCATCGTAATCTCGGATCCCACGAAGGCTTCGGCTACTTGCGCTACCTTGATATCCGCGCCTTGGTCCGCGAAGCCGGCAGCGATGTCCTCCACGAGCTTGGTGAAATGGCCGGCCGCTTCCAGCAGCTTCGCGTAAGCAGCCTCGCCCGCCAGTTTAGGAATCGGATTATATTGGTCCGCGATAACGATGGTCGCATCCGGATTCATAAGCCGCAGATTGCCGATGACGGCGGTGACGTTCTCGGTGTACTGCGCAAAGAGCTCCTGCAGCTTGGCTGCGAGCTGCTCCTCGCTCAGCTTATCAATCGTGCCGACCAGACTCATCATATCATTGCCGCCGATGGTGATGGTAATCAGGTCCGCTTCGGCGATTGCGGCTTTCGCTTTGGGTGCATCCGCTCCGATTTGCTTCGCGCGCGGGTCCGCCAGACCGGCCTGCAGCTCCTCGGCTGTGAGAGAACGTCCATCCGCGATAGCCTGGATGTAATGATCAAGTCCATCCGTCTTCAAGCCGGCTATCCCCAGGTTCGTCACTTCGGTTCTTCCGTAGAAAAGTCCCTGTTCATATAAGCGGTCGACGAAGCCATACAGCTTATTCAAGTCCACCCCCGGCTCATAACCGACCGTTAGGGAGTCTCCCAGCGTTACAATGCGGTATGTATGATCCTCCTTAACGCTGCCCTCATCGGCAACCACCGTAGCTGCACCCGGGCCTAGCAGCGTTACGGCCAGCATCAGAAATCCGGTTACCGCTGCCAGCCTCTTCTTCCATTGTTTGAACATGCCTTCACTCTCCCTATATTTATTCGACGACCTCCTTATTTTACCACCTGCGTCCTCGATTGGGTATAAAGCCCTCCCTAGCAGAACGATCCTTACCTGTTCCCCTCATGAGCAAATAGGCCACCAAATAACCAGCGGACGTCACGCCGAACAATGCAAATATGCCTGGCGTCCCAGCCAAATACAGACTAGGCAGCAGCGACCACAAGAAGGCGATCAGCATGAACGTTTTCCGCGGTCCGAACAGCGAAATGAGTGCGACCGTCCCGGGAAGGAAGAGCATAATAAAGGTGTTCCGCGCCGCATCGGCATTCACCGTATCCGTATACGGATTGAAGAATATAAGGATGCACCACAACAACATGGAGCCGATGCCCGATACGGCACCCGCGATATGAAACATCCGCAGCCCTCGCATCATCAAGCCTCCTATTCATCATTCATACCCTTGAGCCTTTATCTGCATTTCGCTCCTGGAGAACATGTATATGCTTTAACGCCCTCCGAAGTTTCGCATAATCACAACGGGCTAATTTATAAAAAAAAGAAAATGGACAGCCTCCTTAAACGCGCTGTCCATTCCTGTAATGCTTATGCAGTTGCTTGCCGTGCAGGCGGCCGCTAACCGGGCAGAGCCTCACTCCATTCATTAAGAGGACGCATCCCCTTGCTCCTTGCGGCCCTTCTCCAGCTCGGCCTTCGGCTCGTTGCTTTTGCCTGCCTGCTCCATGTATTTGTCGTAACGGCTATCGATTTCCTTCGCGATGCTCCGGTATTTCAGTGTTTCTTCGACGATGGGATCGAGCTGCGTCTGAATCCGGATCTCGTATTTCGGAGACACCTGACGGCGCTCTTCCTGCTCCCGGTCCTTCCTCTCCATCTCGCCTTCAATCAACATCTCGCTAAGCCGGCGTTCCAAATCCTGATCTGATTTCTCATTCATCTCACGCATAACTCCTTTAACAAGCTGTTGTAGACGCTGCCATCTTGATACTTCTATCTTACATTACCCTCAACTGCCGGTATCTTATCCGGCTCTTCGTCATTTCCACCTGATCTTCTGCATATTGCCTAAGCCAAGTCAGTCTTAACGAACGGAGCCCTCGCCCGCTTCCTTGAGCGTATCCAGCAAGCCTTGGTGGATCAAGCCGTTGGTCGCCGCTATATTCCGTACGGACAGATCGAACGGACGGCCGTCGGTGTCCGTCACCGCTCCGCCGGATTCCTGAACCAGCAGGGCCCCTGCGGCGATATCCCAGGCGCTCAGCCCGTGCTCCCAGTATCCGCTTAAGCGTCCGGCGGCAACATACGCCAGATGAAGAGCGGCGGAGCCCCCGGCCCTTATATTGCGCACCTTCGGCAAGAGGGCGTGGAGCTCGGCCATGTTCAGCGGCAAATTAACCTTGCTGTCAATCGGGAATCCGGTCGCAAGCAAGCTCTCCGACAGCTGGCTCTCCTTGGATACATACGTCGGATTGCCGTGAACATAAGCCCCTTTGCCCTTCTCGGCCACAAATAACTCGTCCCGCGAAGGATCGTAAATGACCCCGACGATCACTTCGCCGCGGTGGGCTAGCGCGATGGAGACGGAATAGAACGGAAAACCATGGACATAATTCGTCGTCCCGTCAACCGGGTCGATAATCCAGAGATACTCTTCCTCCTGGGCCGCCTGCAGCGCCCGTGCGGCAGCCTCGGCCCCAGGCTCAACCCCTTCCTCTCCCAGAATGGCATGGTCCGGGAAGTGAGTGAGGATCAGCTTCCGGATCATCTGCTCGGCACCTTTGTCCACCTCCGTGACAATATCCTGAGGCGATGTTTTGGTGCTCAGCTGTTTCACGGACCCGAGTTTGCTCTTAATCCACTCCCCCGCCTTCGCGGCACAATTAATCGCAACGGCAGTGTAACTCTTACTGCTGACTACATAAGGAGTCTTGTCATTCTCGTTCAAAGCGCTCACTCTACTTTCTATATCAATCTATTGATTGTTCACATCCCTTTATCCTATTCCGGTATTACGAAACAGGAGCGGGCAGCGTTTCTCAAAATTTCGCCTATTTCAACAAAAGTCCGTTCCTTGCGGAGCAGTGAATGCCTGGCGAGAACGAACTTTCTGCGTGTATGTCGTGGGAATCATCCTTGTCTTCCGCTTTCACCGTACCTTAAAATCCCTCCGGATGCAAGAGGACCCTCCGCGCGTTCTATGGACGGATCTCTACAGAGGCCCCGTTCAAGATGGTGACGCCCTCATTCTTGTAATCCGCCAGCTCCTTCATAAGCCCGAACAGAGCGCCGTCCTTCATCTTTGCCTCGATCATGACGTCCACTCGCGGCGTCTGTTCCGCAATGTTCCGTAGAAAGGCCAGCAGCGGCACCACATCCACCCCATCGGCATGGCTGCGGATGTCCGCCGGGCTTTTCGGACTGGACACATGGATCTTCGGAGGCAGCGGCTGCGCAGGATCCGAACCGGCCTGGGCGAGCGGGGTCTCCCAGGTGCGAAGAATGTCGGGCCACAGCTCCCATGGCGCTTCGCCGTCATTATTCACCCATTGGTGATGAATGTCGAGGACCATCGGAACCCCCGTCGCTTTGGATACCGACAGCGTCTCCTGTGCCGTAAAGGTCTTATCGTCGTTCTCCAGCGTCAGACGCTCCTTGATACGCTGGTCAAGATCATGGAAGTGCTCGATGAACCGGGAGGCGGCCGATGGCTTGTCCCCATAAGCGCCTCCGATATGGATGTTGTTTTTCATCGCCGCCGGCAGCCCCATCGCTTCAAGCATACCGACATGGGCGTTTAGATCCCGTATGGAATTAGCCAGCACCTCCGGCCGGGGCGTACTGAGCACCGTAAAATGGTCCGGGTGAAAGGACACCCTCATGCCGTGCTTTTTCACATAGTCTCCGATCGCCCGAAAGCCCTCCTGCAAGGCAGGGAAGGGATCCCAGTCCTGCATATCGTTATGGGTTGCCAGCGGGATCAGCTTGGAGGAAAAGCGGTACACCATAATATCATGCGCTGCATTGTGCTTCAGCAGGCGAAGCGTATTATGAAGATTTTCATTCGCGATCCGCTCCAGCTTATGTAAGGCAGCCTCGCGGTCATTCAGCTTCAGAAAACTCTTCATCGTCATGGTCTTGGAGGGAGAAGCATTCTGAACGACCGTGGACATGGCTACATAACCGAATCTTACGATCATGCATGCTCCCCAAAGAACATTTCGTGAGCCAGCGCCGTCTGGACGCGGGATTCCTCATCCGTCAGCTTGCGGATCAGCTGCAGCTCGACGGAAGTGACCTCGCGTCCTTGGAAATTGATCTCGGATACGCATGCCGTAATCAGCACGATGGCCACCGCCCGGTTATCCGGCGTGTAGGCAATTACCTTCTGTCCGGTCGGAAACACCCGAAGCCCGTCCTTCAGCATCTTGCCTCGTCCGTATTCCAGCAGCTCGTATAGCTCCTGCTCGCTCTTAAATTTGCAGACGGAGTTAAACTCGGTTTGAAATCCCATAAGATCTCTTCCTTTCCTGCTTAAATATTAGACTCAAGGGGAGCCGTGATCTGTTGTTCGCGGACTCCCCCTGGCTATTCCTATCCGATTGTAGGCCTTAGGCCTGATTCTCGTAAATCAGCGCCTGCTTGCGGTTGTAACGCTCCAGACCGAGCTCGATCATCCGGTCAAGCAGCTCGCGGTACGACATGCCCGTCTCCCGCCACAAGAGCGGATACATGCTGAACGGCGTAAAGCCCGGCATCGTATTGACCTCATTGATCAGAATCGCGCCGTCCGACCGGCGCAGGAAGAAGTCCGCACGGGTAATGCCGCTGCCCTCGATCGCCTTGAATGCCGATATGGCCAGCTCGCGCAGGCGGTCGGCCGTATCCGGATCGATATCGGCAGGGATCTGCATCTTGGACTGTCCGCTGATATATTTTGCCGCATAGTCATAGTATTCACTCGAAGAGACGATTTCACCCGGGACCGACGCCATCGGCTCATCGTTGCCGAGCACGCTGACCTCCACCTCACGGGCATCCACGAATTCTTCAACAATGATCTTGTTGTCGAAGCGAAGCGCGGTTTCAATCGCGGCTTTCAGCTGCTCCCGGTCCTTCGCTTTGGATATGCCGACGCTGGAGCCCAGATTGGCCGGCTTGACGAAGCTCGGGAAGCCCAGTTTGTCCTCGATCCCTTGAAGCAGCTCATGCTCATGTCGCTCCCACTGGGATCTGGTGAAGCTGCAGTATTCGCACTGCGGCAGTCCCGCCTGGGCGAACAGCTTTTTCATGACGACTTTATCCATGCCTGCAGCAGAGGCAAGCACCCCGGTTCCGACATAAGGAATATCCGCCATTTCGAACAGGCCCTGAATCGTTCCGTCCTCACCGAACGTTCCGTGCAGCAGCGGAAACATGATGTCGACTACCGGCTCTTCACTGCCGTACAGTCTGCTGAACACCGCATTCAGAGCGGTACGGGTGCCTTCTCCCTCGGCGAGCTTGAGCTCCTCCTGATCGGAGAACGGCGCCGTCAGCTTCGTGCCGATCCGCCATGCTCCCTGCTTCGAAATATAAAATGGCATGATATCATACTTGTCGAAATCAAAAGCGTTCATGACGGCGAAGGCTGTCGACAGCGACACCTCATGCTCTCCCGATTTCCCTCCGTATACCAAGCCGACCGTTAATTTATCCTGTCCCATGAATAACCTCTCTCTTGTACGTTTTGCAGCATGATGCGCGCACGCCTTAAAAATAATCGGGGATATGATAGAACCGGTACTTGGTCTTCTCATTCCACGCATACGAATCGCGATAGTCCCAGTACCGGTGACGACTGGACACCGTATGGGCATTCACCAGCGGCATGCCGCCTGCATCAAACGCCGTGACGATTGTGCTGTGCTGGAAGGCGCCGTCGCCGTCCCAGTCGTACACGATCACATCGCCGAGCATCAGCTGCTCCGGCCGTTCGACCAATTCGCCCCGCAGACCCGTCGTGCTGGCGTACAAGTAATTCGCGAAGCTGTTCGAAACCGCCCAGCTGTAGCTCCACCATTCTCGGCCGCCCACATATCCCTTGTACCACCATCCCGATTCTCTTTTACCAGTATAGTGGATTGGGGCTTTGCCTGCAAAGAGGCACTGGGATATATAATTCGTGCAATCCACATCGAATTCGGCGAACTCCGGATTTCCGGAATCCCACCAGCGGTCCGCATAAGCTGCGGCTGCCTCCCGGTCATACCTGCCCGATCTCGGGCTCATTCCCGCCGCATATACACGGCCGTTCATGAACGGAAGCGATGGCTCGCGGCCGGCCGCGGACGAATCGGCATCCAGAATCCCGGCCTGCTGTGGATGGCGTTCGTCCTCCAGCCGCTCGATCCCGACGATCAGCCAGGCGTCGCCGTCGCGGATCAAGGTAAGGCGCTCGCGCGTAACGATATCCTCCCGATGCGTCATCCCTCTTTTTTCATAATAAAAGACGCTGCTGAGCCTCACATCGGCAACGACGTCATCCTCAGTCTCCCTTAGGATGCGCTGAAGCCGGGCCCGGGTCTCGCTCTTAAGCGGCACAACCTCACGTTCTTCGTACCACGCCTGGAGCCTGAACTGCCTCTCGCCTCTCTCTACCAAGTAATTCAAATCCGCTACAATTTGCTCTTTGAGGCCTGAAGAATAGTCAACCCGGTTTTGGTTGTATTGATTGACATAAATATATAAGGCTTGCTTCCAAGGCTTCTCCGCTTGCTGCAAACTGCTCATACCTCTCTCCTCCTCTAACCTGGCCTAACGCACGGTTCCCTATCACAACTATATGAGGCAAGGCGGCGGGCTATGAACCCGCTCCAAGAACAGCCCGGCCTAACCGCTTCGGCAGATGCTTGCCGGCATGCTGAAAACAGGCGGAATCTCACCGTTTTGAAATCCTTTTCTTCTATAAAAAATGCTTTACGTAGCGGCTTGAAATCGTTATACTTAGAGTGTGTGATTTATGAAATTGGGTTTCATCTAATGAAACAACTGACGGTTGAACTCAGAAATGACTCAAGGAGGTTCAGGTATGCCAGTAAAGGATCAATTCTCCATCTCGCGCAACCTCGAGGTGGGCGGTAAAAGCTATCGTTATTTCAGCCTGCAGGCGCTCGAAGAGCAGGGATACGGCAGCGTGTCCAAGCTTCCGTTCTCGATTCGTGTGCTGCTTGAGGCCGCCGTTCGCCAATTCGACGGACGCGCCATTACAGAAGATCATGTAAAGCTGTTGTCCAAGTGGAACGAAGGACGTGACAACAACAAGGAAATTCCGTTCATCCCTGCACGCATCGTATTGCAGGATTTCACCGGCGTACCGGTTGTCGTGGATCTTGCAGCCATGCGCGACACCGTAAAGAAATCCGGCGGAGATCCGAAGCAGATCAACCCGCTCGTACCGGTCGACCTCGTTATCGACCACTCCGTAATGGTTGATGCTTTCGGTACGGATCAAGCCCTTGAATATAACATGAAAGTCGAGTTCGAGCGCAACGAAGAGCGCTATCGCTTCCTTCGCTGGGCTCAAACCGCGTTCAATAACTTCCGTGCGGTTCCTCCTGGAACCGGTATCGTTCACCAGGTTAACCTGGAATACCTTGCTTCCGTGGCAGCCACGAAGACGGTAGACGGCGAAACGCTCGTATTCCCGGATTCCCTCGTCGGCACCGACTCCCATACGACCATGATCAACGGTCTTGGCGTCGTAGGCTGGGGCGTCGGCGGCATCGAGGCGGAAGCCGGCATGCTCGGCCAGCCGCTCTATTTCGTAACGCCTGAGGTTATCGGCTTCAAATTGACGGGCAGCCTGGCTGAAGGCGCAACGGCAACCGACCTTGCCCTTACCGTAACCGAGCTCCTCCGTAAAAAAGGCGTTGTCGGCAAATTCGTGGAATTCTACGGCCCTGGCCTTGCCAACATCAGCTTGGCTGACCGTGCAACCGTAGCTAACATGGCTCCGGAATACGGCGCAACCATCGGCTTCTTCCCTGTTGACGACGAGACGCTTGCGTACCTCCGCAACACCGGTCGGACCGATGAGCAGGTTGCACTCGTTGAGAGCTACTACAAAGCGCAGAACATGTTCCGTACGGCCGATACGCCGGATCCTGAGTTCTCCGACGTGATCGAGCTCGACCTCGCTTCCGTCGTGCCGAGCCTTGCCGGTCCGAAGCGTCCGCAAGACCGCATCGAGCTGACTGCGATGAAGCAGAACTTCAACGATATTATCCGCACGCCGATCGACAAGGGCGGATACGGCCTCAGCGACGAGAAGATCGAGCAGACCGTAACCGTCAAGCATAAAGACGGCTCCACTAGCGAAATGGGAACCGGGGCGGTTGTTATCGCGGCTATCACAAGCTGCACGAACACCTCCAACCCAAGCGTTATGCTCGGCGCAGGCCTGCTGGCGAAGAAAGCCGTGGAACGCGGCCTCAAGAAGCCGGGCTATGTGAAGAGCAGCTTGACTCCGGGCTCCCTGGTCGTAACCGACTATCTGGAGAAGGCCGGCCTCCTGCACTACTTGGAGTCCCTTGGCTTCTATGTAGCGGGCTACGGCTGCGCAACTTGTATCGGTAACTCCGGTCCGTTGCCTGACGAAGTCAGCGAAGCGATCGCCGACAATGACATGACGGTTGCGGCCGTACTGTCCGGTAACCGGAACTTCGAAGGCCGCGTGCACGCTCAGGTCAAAGCCAACTACCTGGCTTCTCCGCCGCTCGTCGTGGCTTACGCGCTTGCAGGAACGGTTAATATCGACCTTCAGAACGATCCGATCGGCTACGATCCAAACAACGAGCCGGTGTATTTGAAGGACATCTGGCCAACGAGCGCCGAAATTCGCGAAGCGATCGGCCTGTCCGTCAGCGCGGATGCTTTCCGCAAGAAATACGAGAACGTATTTACAGCCAACGAGCGCTGGAACAAGATCCCTGTTCCGGAAGGCGAGCTGTATGAGTGGGACGATCAATCGACGTACATTCAAAATCCGCCGTTCTTCGAAGGTCTGGGCAACGGCCTGAGCGACATTCAGGACATCAAGGAAGCGCGCGTGCTTGCTCTCCTGGGCGACTCCGTTACGACGGACCATATTTCGCCGGCGGGCAACATTGCAACGAACAGCCCGGCAGGCAAATACCTGAGCGAGCGTGGCGTTGAGCGCAAAGACTTCAACTCCTACGGCTCCCGCCGCGGTAACCATGAAGTCATGATGCGCGGAACGTTCGCCAACATCCGCATCCGCAACCAGGTAGCTCCGGGTACCGAGGGCGGCGTGACCACGTACCTGCCTACGGACGAAGTCATGTCCATCTATGACGCTTCGATGAACTATCAAGCCGGCGGTCAGAACCTGATCGTTATCGCAGGCAAGGAATACGGTACGGGAAGCTCCCGCGACTGGGCGGCTAAAGGTACCTACCTCCTCGGCGTCAAAGCCGTTCTGGCTGAAAGCTTCGAACGGATTCACCGCTCTAACCTTGTGGGCATGGGCGTGCTTCCGCTCCAGTTCCAAGAGGGACACGGCTGGAAGAGCCTTGGTCTGAACGGGCGTGAGACGTTCGATATTATCGGCCTTAGCAATGATGTGAAGCCGGGTCAGGAATTGACCGTTGTCGCTACTCGCGAAGACGGCACCAAGTTCGAGTTCCCGGTAGTCGCCCGTCTTGACAGCATGGTTGACGTGGACTACTACCATAACGGCGGTATCCTCCAAACGGTGCTTCGTCAAATGATCGCATCGAACCAGTAACACACGCTCTCTATAGGCACTTAAGTCTCAGGAATAAATCCCCATCTTCCGGACTCGGAAGATGGGGATTTTCATATTTGCAGTACCATATTCCTGTTTATTGGAAACTTCGTTTCAATTACTGCCGGAAAGGTTAATGGGTACAAACAATGCGGATCCGCGCGGGATCCAGGAGGTTTGTACCGATGATCAAAATCCATTCGATGACCCCGTTCCAATATCAATATCAACGCCCGCAGCCGATAGTCGCGCCCAAAGCTGGAACGAATGACAAGACGGCTTCCTTTCAGGAGATCCTGAATCAGAAAATGAATGAAGCGTCAAAAGGGCGCCAAGCGAAACGTTGATCTCAGGCCAGATATCACTCTTTGAATATCCATCGCTTGAAACTAAAAAAAGGAGATGCTCCGGATGTATTGTCCGGTTCATCTCCTTATTTGGCGTACAAGCCGTACTTTTCCCCTGTCCTATATCACACTCGGGACAAAAGCTTCGTGCCATAAACCTTAAACGATAAGCGTAGGCCTAGGCTTACCGGCACAGCCATCACATCATCATACCCATTTCCCGCGCCGCTTCCTTCAGCACCGGCGCATACTCGCGCAGCTTCTCGGCTGACAAGCGGGTGACCGGACCCGACATCGACAGCGCCGCTGCCGCCTTGCCGTAACGGTCGAAGATCGGCACCGATACCGCCGCCGCTCCCGGCTCGCGCTCCTCGATACTGATCGCATAGCCCTTCTGCAATATTTCGGCCAGCTGCTTCCGGTACGTTTCCCGGTCTACCGACTCAGGCCAATCCGGTGCGTTCAGCAGCTCCTCCTGATCCTCCGGCGGCGCAAACGCCACCAGGACTTTGCTGGAAGCGCCGACGGACAGCGGCAGTCTCACGCCTACCTGGGCGACCCGCCGGATGGCCTGGTTGCTCTGCACGGCCTGAATGCGCAGACGCTCCGCTCCGTCCCTCAAATACAGGCTTACCGTTTCGCCGAGGCGATCCCGCAGCGCTTCCATTGCCGGCAGCAGCCGAATGGCCGGGTCATCGCTTTGCGACAAGTGCATGGACAGCTCCCATATTTTCAGACCCAGCCTGTATTTCTCCGTCTCCGGATTCCGCACCACAAATCCCTTGTCTTCCAGCGTTGCCAGCAGGCGGTGAACCGTGCTCTTATGCAGCCCGATCAGCGAAGAAATCTCGGTCAGAGCGAGCTCACTGTTCTTCGTAAAGCATATTAATATATCAAGAGCCCTTTCAACGGCACGTACGGTTAATTTGCGGTCTTCCATCCCGACCTGCTCCTCTCATGTTTCATCACATGAAACCTGGTTACAAGAATTATATGAAAAATTACGGCAGAAGTAAACCATTTGCCAGCTTTACATTGACATAATAGGCATCCCGACATACGATTATTATTAAAATCAGCTTTTTTCACGTTCACGCAATGAAACTATGGTAAGGAGGGGCCATCCATGAGCATGGTAACTGGTCGTAATGCCCCACTCTCCCAAGTCAATGACGCCAACGCTGAGCTTTCTACAGGCTTGGTACGGTTCAAGCATATTTTGCTAGCTTTAATATTATCCGTCGTCTTCTTTCTTATCTTCTGCTTTATCGCGCTGCACGCCTATATTGCCTGGGTGCTGTCGAATCCGACGGTGGCTCCCCTCTACTCCAATCCGAAGCTTGCCAAGGAAATGGATTACGAGAGCGTCACCTTCTACTCTATTGACGGCAAACGAAATATGAACGGCTGGTATATTCCTGCGGAAGATTCCGAGAAGACGATTGTGCTCAGCCATGGATATGGAGCCAATCGTGAGGAGACCTGGGTTCCGATGTATGATATCGCTCATTACGCGCACAGCATGAATTATAATGTGCTGATGTTCGACTACGGCTTTGCATCCCAGACCAGCCGGGAGGTCGCCACCGGGGGTAAGGAGGAGAAGCGTCAGCTGCTTGGCGCGATTGAGCATGTGAAGCACCGCGGGGCGAAGCAGATTGTCGTCTGGGGGTTCTCGATGGGCGCGGGCACCGCATTGCAGGCCGGGCTCGAGACGAAGGATGTTGACGCGATGATTTTGGACAGCACCTTTTTGCTGGAGCCGGATACGCTTTATCACAATATTCACAACCAGATTGATCTTCCAAGGCATCCTTCCTTGGAGATTCTGGAGCTGCTCTTCCCGGTGCTGAACGGAACGAGCCTCGATCAAATCCCTTATAATGAGGTTAAAAAGCAAGATTATCCGTTCCCGATCCTGTTCATCCACGGAACGAAGGACGATAAGGCGCCTTACCCGATCGCCGAAAAAATCGCCGCGAACCAGACCCATGAAGATTCCGATTCATGGATTGTGAAGGATGCGCACCACGAGCTCATTTTCCGTGAGCATCCGAAGGAATACCTTCGCAGGGTCTCCACCTTCCTTGGCAAACTGGAGGGCCGGGAAGGACTGCAAGCCCAATAAGCGCTGCGCTATATAGTGAATGACCTTCTGCCCTGCTGCCAAAACTGGCGGCGGGGTTTTTGCATTGCCTTACATAATACAAGCTCGGCCCGGAATATAGTGACTATGGTGAATGCTATTTGGGGAGGGAAATGGATGTTATATATTTACGGCGCTAAGCTGCCGGCCCGTATTCTGGAGGAGATCGCCTTCTGGAAGCTTCAGGAGATGGAGCATACCGATGTTATTAAAGCGATCGTTCCGGGGCTTGAGGAGCCCTATGTAAACGTTTTGGACCAATGGGCCGTCGTATTCGATCATACGCAAAAAGCTGCCGACACGCTGCTGCAATATGTTCTCCGTCATCCGGGCCCGCCGTCGCCCGAGCTCATCGCACAGGTCGAGCATCTGCTGCGCGTCTCCTTCGAGCAGTCCAGGGAATTCATCCGCCAGCTGGAAGGGATGAAGGATAACAGTCGTGCGGTCCGAAACGTGCCGCTTGCGGAGACGGTATTGCTTCATATCATCCGGGAATCGGAGTACTTCCTCGGCGTTCTGGATACCTTGAATTCCCCTGGAGCGCTGGAACGGTTCATGGAGGAAGCGGCAACGCCTCCTTCACCCCCGGAGAATAGGGAGGCTCGAGAAGAACGAGAAGAACAAGAAGGACGGGAAGCTCCGGCTTCACCGGCTTCCTCGGCCTCCGAGGCCCCGGTCCAAGGCCTGGCGGCTCCGGGCAGCAAGCCGGTTCCGATCGGCGGCCACCGCCTCCCTCCGCTCCCGTACCCGTACAATGCCCTTGAGCCGTATATCGATGAGGCGACGATGCGAGTCCATCACGATGTTCACCATCAAAGCTATGTGGACGGGTTGAACAAAGCCGAGAAAAAGCTTGAGGACGCACGCAAGAGCGGTGACTTCGAGCTGGTGAAGCATTGGGAGCGCGAGCTCGCCTTCCACGGGGCTGGGCATTACCTGCACACCCTGTTCTGGAGCATCATGAACCCGAAGGGCGGCGGCATGCCGGATGGAGAGCTTGCGCAGCAGATCAAGAAGGACTTTGGAAGCTTTGAACGATTCAAGCGGCAGTTTAGTGAGGCGGCTGAGAAGGTGGAGGGCGGCGGATGGGCCATTCTGGTCTGGAGCCCGCGCAGCCATCGCCTGGAAATATTGCAGGCCGAGAAGCATCAGAACCTCTCCCAGTGGGATGTGGTCCCTCTCCTGGCTCTCGATGTGTGGGAGCATGCCTATTACCTGAAGCATCAAAGCAAGCGTAAAGACTACATCCGGGATTGGTGGAACGTCGTATATTGGCCCGAAGTGGCCGAGCGTTTCAAGCATGCAAGCAAGCTGAAATGGCAGCCGTTTTAACGATGAGCCGGTCCTAACCGCTTCATGGCAGTCCACCATCATGCCATAATGAAGACTGATCTCAGAGTCCGCCCTCCTGGCTTCGTTACCGAGGCTTAAGGAGGGCTTTTATCTACCTTCTTTTTAATCGGGATCGTCAAAAATAGGTATCGCCGCGCCGGCCCGACAGGACTTTCTTACCATGTTTCTGGTTATTTAATCGGTTGTTTGCTGCAGGCTCCCAGTCTATGATAATACAGTAAGCATTTTACTGGGCCTTAACCTTGGCATGAGGAACAAAGAGTCTACTGAAGGGATGAAACGAGGATGAATATGCGTTCCGGATGGAAGATCCTGTTCATTTGTTTTATTTTAGCCACGTTCATGATAGGAGGATGCCAAAGCATGAAATCCGGTAAATCCGGCGATCCGGAGGTTGCGGCGAGCGAGGATCAGCTCATGTCCCAGACGAAGGAGACCGCCATTCAATTTTTCAAGGATCAATACGGTCTGGAGATCGAGGTCACCGGCCAGAAGAAGATGCCTTCCTATGTTG
This sequence comes from Paenibacillus ihbetae, assembly GCF_002741055.1. Taxonomy (NCBI): domain Bacteria; kingdom Bacillati; phylum Bacillota; class Bacilli; order Caryophanales; family Paenibacillaceae; genus Paenibacillus; species Paenibacillus ihbetae. The sequence continues at coordinate 2,375,905 of NZ_CP016809.1, forward strand.
CTGATGAGATCGATGTCGAGGGCTACGTCAAAGGGCATAAGGATCAGACATTTAATATTTCGGTGAATTACAAGACGTTCGAGACCAAGAATTTTGTGATGAGCCCGGAGCTGAAAGCAGTCATTGAAGCCAACAAGAAAAAGTAATCTTCAATTATGGAGGACGCGTCATGGTCGATGATGAAACGTATAATACGTTATCACGGTTAGCTTATAAGGACTTAAAGGAAGGCGCTCAGATCGAGGATCTGCCCAATTGGGAAGTGCTGGAGGATACGAAGAGTCATCCCGTATCGGGATTTGATGCCGTTACGTTCGTGAATCGTCAGACCGGTGAGGCTGTCATTGCTTACCGTGGAACCGAGGGAGAAGCCGAGCTATCCGCCTCCGGTCCTGACCTCCTGAACGATATCGGAATCGGTCTGGGCGAGCTTGGACGAAAGGCGGAAATCGAAAGGCCGTTCGATGAGCAGATCACCAAGTTCGAGGACGCTGTCGGAATCACCGGCATGAACGATTGGATCGGCGAACAATCCAGAAGCCTTCTGAAAAAAGCCGATGTGCTCGGCACGAACCAAATGTTCCAGGCTGAAGATTATGCCAGGGATATGCAGGAGCGGCACCCGGACTTAAATTTCACGTTGACCGGCCACTCGCTTGGAGGCGCCAACGCCCAGTATGCGGCTGCCTACACCGGCATGCCGGCCGTCACCTTCAGTGCCCCGTCCGTTATCGGGAGCCTTTCGCCGGAAGCCCGGAGAATGGCCGAGAACGGCGAATTTGATTCCCAGATCATTAACTTTGCCCACCCGGGGGACATCGTTGCCAGCGGCACCTTCGGCGGGTATGAGGGTCATGTCGGATCAACCTATTACATCGACTCCAACTATAAGGATGCGAACGACGGGGTCAGCCTGTGGGACAAGATCGGCAACACCTTCGGCGGACCCAATTATCACCAGCTCGACCGCTATAAATTCGAGAACGGCTACATATCCAATCCGCTCTATGACGGAGAAACCGGAAAGCCTGTCGATTCCCCCCGAGTTCCTTCGGACAGCGGGTTCTTTCAATCGCTTCATGGGATGATGAACGGAATGATGGCCGGCATGCATGGCTCCATGTCCTCCCTTCTGGGGACAGCCGCAATAGCGGGCCAATCGGCGGGAGCGGGGACCATCGAGGTAACCCCGGCGGAGCTGCGCAGCGTTGCGGAAACGTGGAGGGCTCATGCCCAGGAGAGTCAAAGCGAGCTGGAGGGGATTCGTCAGCGGCTTGCCAGAACGATGTATTCCAGCCACAGCAGGCGGCTTCAGCCGATTGTACAGCAGCTGGATGTTTCAATTATGTCGTTGAGCCAGTGGCATATACAGCATACGACCGACATGGTCCAGTACATTAAATTCAAGGCGGATCTGTTCGAACAAACCGATCGCAGCGGATAACAGCCTATTCATAAGTCTCTTGGGGGGATCAGTTGATGAGTCAGGAAATATTGCTTGAGCTGGATGATTTGCTTCAGGCTGAACGCGAGCTGTCCAGACTGCTTGCCCTCTTTCGGCAGGATGAGCAGGAAGCGCGGGCGATGTACGCCCGCCTCTCGGATTGGAGGGGACAATCGGCTAATGTGCTGCGGGATCAGATTGAGCTCTTCTTCAGTGAGATGTCCAGGCGAATTCATGAGCTGGAGCAGCAGAAAGCGGAGCTGGTCCGGTATGTCCAGCATATGAAGCAGGTGGATGGCTCCAGGTAGCAGACCATGATCGGATTAACCTTTAGGCAAGGCATCCCTGGAGAGCATGGATCTGCCGTACTTGAAGAGTGGAGCATCCCTCATTTGGTCCTTCCGGTTTCTTAAACGGTGGAAATAAAACAACGGCTGGACCCTCTACGGGTCCAGCCGTTGTTCCATACGCTTTGGTTTATTCCTTAATCAGCGACAGAAATTCCGAACGCTGGGCAGCATCGCTTTGGAACGTTCCCCGTACGGCAGAGGTCACCGTCTTGCTTCCCGGCTTCTTCACGCCGCGGGCGCACATGCACAGATGCTCACCTTCCACAACGACCATTACGCCGCTTGGTTGAAGCTCCTCTACAATAATGTTCGCGATTTGCGAAGTGATGCGTTCCTGAACCTGAAGACGGCGCGTAACCGCCTCAACCAGACGAGCCAGCTTGCTCAGTCCCGCGATCTTCCCGCTCGGCACATAGCCGATATGAACCTTGCCGAAGAATGGGGCCATATGATGCTCGCACTGGCTGTAATATACGATATCCTTCACGATGACAAGCTCTTCATGCTGCTCATCAAAGGTTACTCCCAGTACATCCTTCGGATCCACGGAATATCCCGCGAAAATCTCCTCATACATCCGGGTGACACGGGCCGGTGTCTCCAGCAGCCCTTCACGCTGCGGATCCTCACCGATCAGCTTCAAAATTTGCTCGATATGGTATTCGATCTGCTCCCGGTTTTCTACTACTTTATCGTTAACATAATCCTTTACACCTGCCACAAGTACATCCCCCTTTCCGCCTACAACCAGGTAAACGGTATCCGTATTTTATGCTTGTTCAATCCGTATGCTTACGCTGCCGGGCAGCTCCCGAAAAGCGATCGAATGAACAGCCACATATAACCGCTGTTAGCAGTCTTCACTAAATAGAAGCGCCCCCTCCGTCGAATGGATCTCAACGAAGGCGGCCCTCCTATTCATTAACCTTTGCGTTTGCGGCCTTGCCCTTTGCCGGGCATCGGCTGGTTTTTCATCATTTGCTGAGCGCGCTGCATCTGCTTGCTGTTCAGGTTGTAGCCCATTTGCTTTGCCATTTTTTGCAGCATTTCCGGATCGTTCTGCATCTTCTCCAGCTGCTTACGCAGATAGAATGCCCCGATAAAGAAGCCCGCAACCAGACCCACGATCAGCGTAACAATCGGAATGACGATATTCATGCTTGACCACCTTTAATCATGCTAATATTTACCATTTCATGGCACATACACGAACTTATCATAGCATGTCCCATGAAGGACAGCAAATGAAAAATCCGGATACGCGCGAGGCGGCCATCCGAGCCATTCCGGGAAGAATGACGCGCTTACCGGCCCAATGCAATGCCCTCGATCGCCAGCAAGGTCCGTTTGATTTCCGGTCCGCCGGCGTAGCCGATCAGCGCACCGTCCGCTCCGACGACGCGGTGGCACGGCACGACGATTGGAACCGGATTTTTGTTGTTCGCCCCGCCAACTGCCCGAACCGCCTTCGGACGTCCGATCGATTCCGCGATATCTTTATAGGAGCATACGGTTCCGTAAGGAATGGATTTCAGCGCCTCCCATACCTGGAGCTGGAACGAGGTTCCCCGCATATCCAGCGGCAGGGTGAATTCCTTCAGCTCTCCTGCAAAATATCGCTTCAGCTGATCGGTTACCGGAGCCAGGCGGGCTTCGTCCCGCTCATAGCCGCCGTTCCCGGACCAGGTGCGGCACCACTGCTGAATGACCGCTTCCTTCACATAGAAGCTCCCGAATTCGATAAGGCACAGCCCCTTCTCGGTCGCGCAGACGGTCAGCGTGCCGATCGGGGATTGGAGCTCGTCATAATACAGTACCTCCGGCCCTCCCTCGGGAACAGCCATCGGCTCTACGCCCTGGATCGCAGGCCGCGGCTGCTCCGGCACGGCGGCTGATTCCCCGCCTGACGCTTTCCCGGCCGCCGCTCCTGCAGTTCCCGGTCCTTCCGCTGCCTCCGGAGCCGGAGGAGCCGTCTCAATCCGTGTATTCTCCGATGTTGCATCGGCATTAAGTTTCGCTAAGGCTTGCTGCAGCATGTCCCGTACTTGGGCATCCCCTTCGGTTTTCATGCTTTTCTCTAAGTTGTTCAACGCTTCTTCGCCTCCAATGCGGCCCAGAGCCCATGCGGCGGTTCCCCGCAGCTCAGGGCGCGGATCCTTCAGCAGCACCTCGCTCAGCTTCGGTACTGCCGAAATGTCTTTAAAATTGCCAAGGGCAATGACGGCATTGCGCTGGATCGGCTTTCGACCTCTCCACGCGGCAGCCGTATCGCCGAATGTTTCCTTGAATTCGCGGTTGCTCATATCCAGAATCGGCAGGAGCAGCGGCTTGGCTTTTTCGGGATCAGGCTGAAGCTCCTCATGATGCGTCCAGTTCTTCCCCCGATTCTTCGGACAAACGATTTGACAAGTATCGCAGCCGTACAGACGGTTGCCAATCTTGCGCATCACCTCTTCGCTAAGGAACCCTTTGGTCTGCGTCAAGAAAGAGACACAGCGCTGGGCATTCAGCTGTCCGGGCCCGACCAGCGCGCCCGTTGGACAGGCATCGATGCATTTGGTGCATTCGCCGCAGCCCTCCGTAACCGGCTGATCCGGCGGAAACGGAATATTGGTGACCATCTCCCCAAGATAGATCCACGACCCGAACTTGGGAGAGATGATGGCGCAGTTCTTGGCGCTAAAGCCGATTCCGGCCCGCTCCGCAACCGCCCTGTCGACAAGCGCTCCCGTGTCGACCATGCTTTCCAGCACCGCATCCGGTACCCGCTCCCGAATAAAAGCTTCCAGCCGGCTCATCGCCTCCCGAAGCACATGGTGGTAGTCTCTTCCCCAAGCTGAGCGGGCCATAATCCCCCGGTACTTGCCGGGTTCGGATTTCGGCGGATTCTCCATCTTCGAGGGATACGCCACCGCGATGGCGATCAGCGAAGCGGGTTCTGTTCCCGGCAAGGCAGGCGTGACCCGCTTGTCCAAATCCGGCTCCTCGAATCCCGATTCATAGCCCTTGTCGCGATGGTTCTGCAATATTCCCCGCAACGATGCAAACGGCTCCGCCGAAGCGAACCCGATGTCATCGATGCCCAGCTCCGGCGCAGCAGATTTCAGCTCCTGCTTAAGCTCCTCCCATACCGAAGACGGAGGAGCATACGAGCCAAGTGTGTAGGTCATCTCCATCGCCTCCTTTCGTCAGGTTGAAGCTTTTAGTTTTGGCTACAGCTTTTTAATTTCCGACAGCGGCCAGAATATGAATTCGGCTCTGCCCACGATATCCGATTCCTTAACGCTTCCGAACATGCGGCTGTCCTTGCTCTTTCCGAGGTGGCGGTTGTCGCCCATCACGAAATACCGCCCCTCTTCCAGCTTCACCGGTTTAAAGCCCGGATCCTCGATCGGGACGTCCGTATATTTCTCGTCCTGCGGGACGCCGTTGACATACAGCTTCTGATTCTTTACTTCAATGGTATCCCCGGGCACGCCGACAATACGTTTTACAAGAAACTCTTTCTTATCCGGACCGTCGCTCGGGTCCTTCAGCACGATGACGTCACCATGCTTAGGCTCTGCAAAGCGGTACACCACTTTATTGATAAACAGCCGCTCCGATGCGGTCAGCGTCGGCTGCATGGATTCGCCCTTAACCATCGACAAGTTAAACACAAACATATTAAGAAGCACCATAATAACAAAGGCAATTGCGATCGTCTTGACCCAATCCCACAGTTCGGCGGCCCAGCCGTTCTTACCGCCAGTCTGCTGGCGCGGCTCGCTGCTTTGTCCGTTCTCGGCTGAATCCGGAGGAATCACTTGTCCCATACTACACCTACTTTACTTCGATTTCACCTACGAACCTCGACAGGCGGCACCTTCAAAATGGGTACATTAATAGAAAAGCATATCTCCCCTCCATTTGCAACGGCTGAAAGATATGCTTGATATAGAGGTCATTCAAAAAGTCCCCTTTTGATCACGAAGAAGTTCAGGCGGCGGATTCTTATGCGCATCCGGCATGCATGCTCGCAAATCGCTGTTGCTCCAGCCGTTTCTGCAATGGCCGCTGCTGAGCTTCTGACGGCCCTTCGCCTTCATTCGCGCTGAAAAGTTGGCTTTTTGAAATCTCACACTATGGAAAAATTTAATGATTTATCTCTGTAGAGGTCTTAGGCTGCCGTGTGCCCGCATAGGACGCCAGAGGCTCTTACCGGGGCCCCATCACAATGCTGAGCTTCTGAAACGATTGCAAAATCTTGCTGGCTCCGTAGCCCATCGCTTCATAAAAAGGCATCGCTGCAGCGTTATGCTCGTCTCCGGCTACCAGGATCCGGCTGACTTTGCGTGATTGGAAACGCTGCTCCATAGCCGATACCAGGGCTTTGCCAATCCCTCTTCTACGGTAATCAGGATGAATGGCAATGCGATAATAGCAGCCATGATTGCGCTCGATGGTCCCGATTAGGACACCGACAATCTCGCCGTCTTCCTCCGCCACCATGATCAGGTCGGAGTCCCAAGCAAGCTGCCTGGAGAAGGGCTCCATCGTGTTTTCGTAGCATTCTTCCGATAAAGCAATCTGTAATAGCTCGGTTACGGGGTTACAGTCACTCAACTGAAAGGAACGAACATGCATTTCAAAATCTCCCTTTTCGTTAGCATGATGCGGTTTACCCGGTTTACAAAGAACAAGTATTCCGTTAACGCAAACCTGACATTAATGTTTACTACAAAAAACCCGAAAATCCTGTTTCCTTGTCCATTAAACCACATCTTTCTCGTAAATTCACGAGTTTTCTTCTGAAAGCGCTTTATTTGAAGCGTTTACATTTTGTGGATTGGATAAAATTTCTTGTTATTGTTAAAAGCATGTTAAAAATTCAAGGGAAAGGATTAGCTTGATATTAAGATTTACGCAGCGGATAGGGAAATGAACTCCCTTTTTATCGAAGGATAGAATTGACAGTCCATCCTGGGAGGTGGTAGATTGGCGTAATACCCATTTTAAGGAATGGGTCTTATTTTAAGGAGTGGTTTCAATGCTATTGCCTTTACACGAACAATTCTTGGAACAAGCCAAAGCGAAGCTCAGCCAAGACCATCGAATGCTGGGACTGCTTGCCGGCGGCTCCATGATGACGGGAACGATGGATGAATACAGCGATTTGGACCTCGTTATCGTGTATGACGCAGCTTACCGTAGTTCAATCATGGAGGAACGGATCCGAATTGCAGAAGGGCTCGGCTATCTGCTGTCGGCCTTCACGGGAGAGCATGTCGGCGAACCTCGCCTGGTTATCTGCTTATATGGACCGCAGCCTCTTCATGTCGATCTCAAATTCATCACCCCGGCAGAGCTAACAACGCGGATTGAAAATCCGCTTATCCTATGGGAGCGAACCGGAGAGATCCGCTCGATCCTTCAAGCGACCTCCCCCTCGTATCCAACGGCAGATCCGCAATGGATGGAGGATCGCTTCTGGGTATGGATCCATTACGGCGCTGCAAAGCTCGGAAGAGGAGAGATTTTTGAGGCCATCGACCTGATCACCTTTATTCGCAGCACGGTATTAGGCCCGTTGATCCTGATGCAAGCAGGCCATTTGCCCAGAGGTGTTCGAAAACTGGAGGAGCATGCGAAGAGCGAATTGGAGGAGCTTAAACGGACCCTTCCTGTTCATGACGCCAACAGCTGCTACCATGCGCTGAAAACCGCCATCGGTATGTACCGCCGATTGCGTCCAGCCTCGGATACCTTCATCGCTAGATCAGAAGCCGAGCACATTTCCATTTCTTATTTGGAGCATATTTACGACACCGTGATCAAACATGGATAGTCATTAATATAGAAACAGACACAAGAGGCTGTCCCAAAGGTCGGTAGACCCGGAACAGCCTCTTGGCATGTGTGGAAGAAGCTGCGCACGCGTATCATTTCTCCGCTGGCTTGCCGCTTTTCCTGCTGTGATGATTTCTTTCCTCCTATTGAAGAACCACGGTATCCCCCGGCTTCAGTCCGGACAGCACTTCGATTTTATCCAGCGTCTGCATGCCTGTCTCGATATCCTGCCGCTCCATTTGGCCGCCGCCCTTATCGACCATCACGTAAGAGATGTCGCCTTCGGTCATAACAGCCAGCTTCGGCACGACAACCGCCTTCTCCTTGCGTTCGGTGACGATGTCTCCGGTCAAGGTCAGTCCGCCGATCAGTCGGTCGTTTTTCGGCAGGGAGATGATCACTTTGAATTGCGGCGTTTGGGACGTCTGCTTTTCCTGGGAAGTGGTCTCCGCGAATTTGGCCACCTCTTCCACTTTTCCTTTCAGCTTCATGTCTTTAATGGAAGGCATTTTCACTTCAACCTCCATCCCCGGCTTAATGCTGAATACCTCGCTCTCCCCGACATAGGCAGCGAACCGAAGGGAGTTCAGATCGACGATTTTGCCGATGTACTGGTTCGCCGTCACCGACTGGGGCTGCTTCTGTGAGTTGTCGAATAGAAAGATGCCCGCCGAGGGCGCCCGGTACGTCGATTGCTTCAGTCGCTCATTCAATTCCGCGATCGTCTGAGCCTCGATCAGCTCGTTGACCCCGTCCAGCTCACTGCTCAGCTTGGCGGCCTCCTGATCGGCCAGCAGCTTCAAGCGCTCGGCTTCCGTCGCTCCGACCGGGGCATTGTCCAAATCCTGATTGAGCGTAAACTCCTTCAGCTCCTGCTCCAGCTTCCGCTTCTTCCGTTCGGCCTCCTTCTGCTGAAGCTGCTGGTGAATGGTCTTCTGCTCCAGATTGAACAGCGTGTCGCCTTTCTTGATCTGCTGCCCGTTCGCAACGTTCCAGGATTCCACCTTCGCTTCGAAAGGGGCGTATACATTCGTTTCCTTTCCATACTCCGAGGTGCCCTTGACCTGAACTGTCATCACGATCGTCTCCTCGGTGACAGGGAATGAAATCACCTGCGGCTCTTCCATCATGGGGATCGGCTCTTCCTTCGGCTTTACCTGTCCGTATCCCCAATAGCCGACCAAGCCGATTACCGCTGCAATAACCAACCATTTTATTATTTTTTTCATACCGTATATTAGCGTCCTTTCCGATCCGGTAGTTTCCTAATCCCGCTTGATCGCGAGCAGCGCATTGGTCCTGGCGGCGCTGATCGCCGGATAAATTCCTGAAAAAATGCCCGTCGTCACGGCGAATGCGATGCCGATCGGCAGCGTATTGGGGGTCACTTCAATCTGCAGTCCCGCCATGCCCGCGGAAGCCGTAATGAACGAGTTCAGCCCGTTCACGATAAAATAAGCGAATACGATGCCGAGCAAGCCGCCAAGGAAACCGAGCAGGCTCGCTTCGACGATAAACATGACGCGGATCTGCCCCGAATTCGCCCCGAGAACCTTCATGATGCCAATTTGCCGGCGGCGCTGATGCGTCGACATGGTCATGGCCACGATAATCGAGATGGACGCCAGCAGCAGAATGAATACGCCGACGCCCAGCGCAATCGCTTTGAAGGTATTCAGCTGGGAGGCGATCTGATCGCGCGCGGCCAAGTTGTCGCTGGCGTTCAAGGCCAGCTTCGAAATAAGCTCCTCCAGCTGCTGGATATGCTCAAGATCATCCACCTTGACCGTAAGCGTATCGTACGTCCGCTGCTTCATGGCGGCTCCATTATTGGAATTCAAGGTGTCATTCAGCCAATCGGCCGTTTCGAACGATACATAGGCCTGGCGGTCGTAGATGGCAAACTCGGCATTCTGCCCCTTCGGAACATCGAGCACTCCCCCGATATAAAGGCGCGGGCCGAGCGATTTCTGTTCGCCATCCATCCGTTCCGGCTGAATGCTCTTGCCCATCATATCCGTTATGGAGCTGTCATACATGCTAAACTCTTCCCATACCTTCGGATTGTTGGGATCGCTGTTCATCATGTTCATCAATCTTTCGCTGGTCTCGGCATCCTTCCAGCCTGACGTTGCCCCATAGTTGAGCACCACCGCGCCCATCTGATCCAGAGGCCCGCCCTGCGCGAACCGGTTCCCCTGCTCCTTAAGCTTCATCAAGTCAACGGCCATGATATTGATGCCGTCATGAACCAAATTGTCGGACGAGACAAACCGGAAGTAGCCCATCTGCTTCGCGGCAATGACCGACTTCACATGACGAAAGCCTTCAATCACCCGGACCTTGTCATCGGTCAACAGCCCCCGCTCCGCGCCGGGCCCGCCGCCTCCCTCCCCGGGGCTGCTGGTGCCTTGCGGGGTTACCATGATTTCATCCAGCTTCAGGCCGCCTATGATCTCCTTCTCCAAGTAGCTTTGTGCGCCGTTTCCGATGCTGATCGCTACAATGATCGCCGCACATCCGATCGATATCCCGGTCATGCACAGGGCCGTCACCACTTTGCGGCGCTTGATCTGGCCCCATGCAAGCCGCATGCTGTCTACAAATTTCAGCTTTCGTCACCTGCCTTCTCCGGCCCGGACGGGACGGCCTGCAGCTCCTGGGCAGCGTCTGCCGTGTCAGGAGCTGCGGGCTCCTCGGGAACTGCAGGCACGACGACTTCAGGCTGACGCGCCGCGGGCTCCTCGATAACCGCAGATGCGGCGACATTTGGCTGATGCACGTCCTGCTCCTTGCTAGCTGTGGGTGCGATGACTTCCGGCTCAGCTGGTTCCTCGCTAGCCGTGGGTGCGACGACTTCCGGCTCATGCATGGCTGGCTCCTCGCTAGCTGTGGGTGCGACGACTTCCAGCTGATGTGCTGCTGGCTCTTTGGGAGCTACGGGTGCGATGGCTTCAGGCCGACGCTGTGCTTCCGGTCCCGATTCTTCCCCCGGGGTGACGAGGTAGCCGTCGCGAAGCATGATCGTTTTCTTCATTTGGGCCGCAACTTCCATTTCATGCGTGACGATAACGAACGTCGTGTTCATCGATTGGTTGAGCGTCATCATGATGCGGAGAATCTCCTCTTCCGTCCTGGTGTCGAGGTTGCCGGTCGGCTCATCCGCAAAAATGACGGAGGGCTCCGTAATTAGCGACCGCGCGATACTGACCCGCTGCTGCTGCCCTCCCGAGAGCTGGGAAGGATACATCTCGGCCTTATCGCCGATGCCCGTAATCTCCAGAAGCTCCATCGCTTTCTTTCGGCGCTTAGATCTTGGTACGGATTGGAAGACGAGCGGAAGCTCTACATTCTCCTGCACCGTCAGCGTAGGAATCAATTCATATGCTTGAAAAATAAATCCGATATGCTTCCGCCGAAAGACGGCAAGCTTGTTCTCGTTATATTTGACAATATCCTGGCCGGCGATATAAATATGGCCCTCCGTCGGCTTCATAAGCCCGGCCATCAGGTTTAGCAGCGTGGATTTGCCCGAGCCCGAGCTGCCAAGGAGGGCGATCATCTCGCCTGCCTTGACCTCGAACTCGATATTATGAAGCACCTTTAATACCTCGCTGCCGTTTTTGAAGCTGTGCGATACATTTTCCAAACGCAACATGTTCGCCTTTTCCTCTCCCTGGTCCTTGGTTTCCCTACTTACTCTTCCGGCGGCTCCACAACATTCGGATAGAACGTAACATTGTAGCTTTGAGTGCCGAGGGTGATCCGTTCATTCTGGAATTCGTCCGCGAGCGTCAGGGTAAACCATCCGCCTTTCAATTTTTTGTACTGCTCATCCGTCATTTCAAACGATAGCGTCCTCGTGCCCGGAACCTGGATGTCGGTCCCCGGCGTAAGGATGCGCTCCTGCGTCTGGCCCAGGGTGTCCTTGATCGTCAAAATCAGCTTGTGGCCGGCATCGGCAGCGGTGATGCTGTCGCTTCGCTTCACGTCCACCGTGATATTCATGGAGATGCTGGAGCTGCCCTCCTGTAAATGCCCCGTCGCTTTCGTCACGGAAATGCTGTAAGGATACCAGTCAAGCGCAGTCAGATTGGAGCTTGCGGCCGGACGAACCGGATTCAGCTGCATCTTCTTCACGCCCAGGACGCCGCTCACGTCTTTACCCGGCTCGGCAAGCTTGCCTCCGGACATCGCCGTGCCCAAGGCAAGCCCCAAGCCTCCGGCCGTCCCCTTCGGCACTCTGGCCCAGAATACGACCGATTGTTTGCCTCCCGGCTGAATCGGCGTTTCCGGCTGCACGGTATCGGCTTCGTAAATTTTCCCGTCCGTTCCCTGGAAATATCCTTTCAGCAAGGCAGCTTGTACCCGGCGCGCTTCCCCGCTGGTCAGCGTCAGTTCGGTATAAATGATGTCCGAATCCGCTCCTTCGTAAATCAGCGTCCTTCTCTCTTGCGCTTCTGCCCGTTTCCCGGCCGTCGTGACGGTATACGGCTTCCCTTTCTCCAGCAGCTCGATCGACTGCGTATGTCCAGGCGTGGTCAGGGTAAGGAAAGGCGTCTTCACGCTTTCCTGCTGGGCAAACAGCTTGAAGCGAAGCGTGCGGATATCCTTCGTGTACGGAATTTTGGCCAGGACGGACACCTCGGTGGATGCTCCCGGGGCGATCATGGAGCCCTGCTCCCCGGCAATGACCTCGGGGCTTGCGAGCACGGTCTTTTCGTCCGCGGTGACATCCGCCTTCAGCTCAGGCAGCTGCAGGGCGTTCGTCTCATGGGTATTGCGCAATCGCAGCTTGGCAACAATAAGATCCGTATCCTGCCATGGCAGACGCTGAATGGATTCCAGCGTGTAAGCAAACCCGCCGGCGCTCTGAGGCGCATACTCAACCCCGATGGAGGACTGGCGTTCCGTCTGATAAGGTATGCTGAAGTAGGCCAAAGGCAGACTCACTTTGCTTGGATCCTCCGGTCCTGTGCTTCCACCCGATCCCTCCTGAACCGCAGGCGGTGAAGGTGTGCGCTCATCGCCCAATGCTTCGATCATCTGCAGCTTCAACCGGTCCTGCTTGAGCTCCATCGGCAGGGAGATTTCCAGCGTTAAGGTTTTCTCTTGCCCCGGCCGAAGCGTCAGCATCAGGCTGCTCTGATCTCCCGGCGCATAAGGATGGTAAGAGCCCTCCGACGCCTTGATCGCATAGTCATATGCCGGAACCTTGGCGGTCTTCTTCCCTTTGTTCTTGAAAGCCATCTCGATATTCCATATCCCCTGGTCCCCGGAAGAGCGCAGCGTGGCTTGACGGATTCTCGCCTCGACCGGCTGGCCGCCAATCGTCAGGGACTTGGCCGCGCCAGCAGGCACGTCCCATTTAGGAGCGGTTGCGGCAGGCAGGCGGAACGAGCCTGCAGGCAGGCTCAGCTTCAAGGCTTCGTCCGTTTCCGTCCATAAAAAACGCAGGCCGGACGGTTTGAGATACGATGGAACTTCTGTTATGTAATAAACCAGCTTTCGTTCTTTCGGCTGAATCGGCGTTCCCTCGGGCCCTGCCTCGCGCTGAAGCCGGAAGGAGCTGCCGCTCTTCGTGACCAAGAACGGGTCATAACCGCGGTCCGTCCATACGCTGCCGCCGTTATTTGTGATCGACATGCCAACCCTGGCGATGACTTTACCGTCATATTTGATGATCTCCAGCGATTCCGACTTGACGGTAACCGGAGTTCCGCTCAGGCTCAGCTTTGCATGGACGCCTGAGTCAATCGCGGCCGAATAATTGGATGGCAGCTTGTAAGACCCGACACGCTCCAAATAGCCTTTGACCTTCGGATTCCATACATCCATAGCAAGCTTCATGCCGGACAATGAGGGACTGTCCGTCTTGACGTAATAGGTTACGGTCATGCTTTGACCCGGCTCGACCTTCTTCTTCGCAAGGTCCTTGGAGATCGGATTGGCAGCCTTGACTGAACCGCCGGGAAGCACCGCTTTGGGGAAGTAAGTGACGAGCCGGGCCGCGGCTTTTCCTCCATTCTTGTATTGGAGGGTAAATACGGCCACGCTGTCTCCGTTCTGCTGCCACACATCGGCTTGCACAAGCGTAGCCGTGACGCCGCCGCCGAGCTTCACGCGCCAGTCCAGAGCCGGAATTTGGGCTGCGGCAGATCCGGAAACCTGCGGTGACGCCGTCTTAGACGCAGCCGCATCGGCATGCGGAGCGGCCGCCAACGTTGCAGCCAACAGAACGGCTGCCGCTTTGTACCTTTTTTTCTTCATATTATGAAACTGCTCCTTTCCGCCCAAGCACCCCCGATCGATTCCAATCGACGGAATGTGATGGCTATACTAGAATAACGATAGATTCGCGGAGAAAGTTTGGATTCCCGTTCCAACGATCTTTCAGACTTTTCAAACATAAAAGTTGATTTAATCCCCCCAAACGGTTTAATATATGTAGTGTAGCTGATGTTACATACTGCATTGCCCGGATGATAAGGACTTCCTGAACAAGGACGGCCTTGATCATAACCAAAAAACTAATTTACAGGAGGTTTTCATTTATGGCATTCCAATTACCACCTCTTCCTTACGCAAACGACGCGCTCGAGCCTCACATCGACGCACAAACGATGGAGATCCATCACGATCGCCATCATAACACGTACGTAACCAACCTGAACGCTGCCCTGGAGAGCGCTCCGGAGCTTCAAGACAAATCCCTTGAAGAGCTGATTTCGAATCTGGACGCCGTTCCTGAAAGCATCCGCACGGCAGTTCGCAACAACGGCGGCGGCCATGCCAACCACTCCCTGTTCTGGGAAGTTATCGGACCAAACGGCGGCGGACAACCTACCGGCGCTCTGGCTGACGCAATCAACAACGAGCTTGGCGGCTTCGATAAATTCAAGGAAGATTTCACGAAGGCAGCTACTACCCGTTTCGGCAGCGGTTGGGCATGGCTCGTTGTGAAAGACGGCAAATTGGCCGTAACTAGCACACCGAACCAAGACAGCCCGCTCATGGAAGGTCAAACGCCTCTTCTCGGCCTTGACGTTTGGGAGCATGCTTACTACCTGAAATATCAAAACAAACGCCCTGATTACATCTCCGCATTCTGGAACGTTGTAAACTGGGAAGAAGTCGGCAAACGCTACGAAAGCTCGAAGTAATCCAGCGTTCTCGCTCTGAGCGAAGCCGATTATAATAAGGAGCTGTCTCGCAAGCAGATCATGCTGCGGCGGGACGGCTCTTTTTTATGTGTTGAATATAAAAAAGTGGAGTACAGGGCGGCTCACGAAAGAGCAGCTGTTCTCCACTTGTTGAGTTTTTTGACGAGGTGCGTTCAAGCCGATTGACAGAACCCCTGCCTCCCTGGTCATTCAGGCGATTAGGCTCCGGCGGACGGCCCGGACTCGTAACAGCGAGCCTTGGACGGGGCATAAGCCGCGATGAGCAGGATCAGCGAGACCGCGCACGCCGCGCCGGCACCGATGAGACATACCGTCTGCAGAGACCACAGATCTGCGGCTACGCCAAGCAGCAGCGTCAGCATGATCTGCACGATTCCTTCCAGTAAGCGCGTCACGCTGCTGAAACGTCCCATGAGGTCGATCGGAACCTGGTTTTGAAAAAACGTCATATAACCGGCATTCGCAAACGATGAGAAGAAGCCGAAAATAACAAATCCCGCTGCCGCCACCGCATATCCGTTCGATGCATAGAAAACGAAATATCCGACACTCGACAGCAGCGTTCCGGCCCCGATCAGCATGCGGACCGACAGCCATTTCACGGTGAACGATGCCGCGGCGGAGCCTGCAAGGTACCCTGCCCCCGCTACGCTCACAAGCAAGCCGTAATCCTCATCCCCCAGCTGAAGCACCTGCTTGATAAAGGTCGCCTCCTGCGAGTCCAGCGCGAAGCCCAGCAGCATTGCCGCTTGGAACAAAATATAGATGAGCACAAAATAAGCTGCCGCCTTCCCGAAGTCAAGCACGGCGATCCAATCCTTGACCAGCATCTTCAAGGTCATGCCGGCGCGTTTGCCGTCTTCGCTTCCCGGCGCATCCACATCCGGCAGGAAATAAATCGCCAGCGCGCACAGGAAGAAGGAAACGGCGTTGATGATAATGCTGATGCGGATATCCGTGTATGCGATCAAGACGCCCGAGATAGCCGGACCCAACAGAGCCGCGCCGGAGGAGGCAAAGCTGGACCAGGCGTTAAAGGTCTTGCGCTGTTCCGCCGGCACCAGCTTCGTGACGTACGTAATCGACGTCGGCCCGAAGAATGCCCCCGCTACGCTGATCAAAAACATGATCGCATAAATCCCCCACACCGACGTCATAAACGGGATCAGGGCGATAAGCGCGCCACGGATCACGTCCGTCATGATCATCAGCGTGCGCTTGTTGGCCCGGTCGATGATGCTGCCGGCCCATGAGTTGGTGAGCAGCGTAGCGAGCGGACGGATGATAAACAAGCCGGCCACTGCGGCCGGCGATCCCGTCATGTTCAACACAAGCAAATTGATAGCAACGAGATAAATCCAGTTCCCCAAGTTCGAAACGCCGATTCCGGCGATATACAGCAGCCCATGTTTCCAGCTATGCAAGCAGCATCACAGCTCCTTCGTCTTATCCTCTATCGCGAACCGGCAGCATCCCTCTTGGAGAAATAGGAGGTAAGGATGCGGATGAACACGTTCGGAAAGGCGTACCGCTCCATATCGCCGGCATCGATCCAGCGATAATCATTCGTCTCCCCTGCCTCGTAGGCAGCAGCGATCTCAGCGGCCTGCAGCCCGCTAAGGGATTCCGGCTCCTCCTGCCATACACAGCGGTAGACGGACATCTTCCACTGGATATGGCTGAACGTGTGCTCGGCATCCATGTAATGACCGATCGGCCTTGCCGGAATTCCTTCCGCAAGCAAGCCATCCGTAAGCCCGATGACGGCGGCGGCAGCGGCCCTCTCGGGTGGCACAACGACCGCCCCGGAATGAACGGAGGCCGTATCGGACGCTGCCGCGCTCCTCTTGGTCGATACCGTGCTCGCATCCGGCGGCTCGGTGACTCCCTTGGTCGATACCGCGCTCAGACTGGAAGGCACTTCAATATGCGGAAGCTCCCACATCCCGGCCAGCAGCCCTGCCGCCGGCCGTTTGCGGATCAGGATCTTCCCTTCATGCACGCCGGTTCCTTCCACGATGGCTGCCAGCCGATGCTCGGGACGCGGAGGCTTCGCCTTCGTCTTAACGGGAAGCGATTCCTCCTTCCCTTCCAGCCTGCCCGCGCAGTGCTCCATGACCGGACATACAAGGCATTTTGGGGATTTAGGCGTACAGATCAACGCCCCTAGCTCCATTAACGCCTGGGTGAAATCCGAAGCCCTCCCCTCCGGAACGAGCGTTAGCACCAGCTCCTCCATCCGGGTACGTGTTTTGATCTTCATAATGTCATCTTCGATTAAAAAATATCTGGACAGCACCCGCATCACGTTCCCGTCCACTGCTGCGGCGGGGATGTTGAACGCAATGCTGCGGATGGCGCCGGCCGTATAGGGACCGACGCCTTTTAGACCGGCGACTTCCTCTTTGCCGCTCGGCATCACCCCGCCGTACTGCTCCGTAATCTGCCGTGCAGCACTCTGCAGGTTGCGGGCCCGGGAATAATACCCAAGACCTTCCCAGCACTTCAACACGTCGTCTTCCGGCGCGTCCGCGAGTGCCTCGATGGTCGGGAAGCGCTCAATGAAGCGGTGGAAATAAGGAATTACCGTGTCCACCCTTGTCTGCTGCAGCATTATTTCGGATACCCATATATGATAGGGGTCGCGTGATCTTCGCCATGGCAGATCCCTTTTATTAACGTCATACCAATTCAGCAGCTCGCTGCTGAAATATCTATCGTGATTGCGCTCTGTGTGCATGCTAGTCTATCTCCTTCTGTTATCCTTGCCTGATCCTTTCCACGACTGCGAACGCAGAGGCCAGCTCCGGCTGGTGCGAAATGGTCAAATGGATCACGTAATCGGCTGGATCGCCGATCGACAGGCGGCTCCACGCTTCAGGGGACAAGCTGGCGATCGGCCGCCCGCCCGGATGCGGGAGCACTTCAATATCCCAGAAGCCGATGAGGCTTCCGATCCCGCAGCCGAAGGATTTCGATATCGCTTCCTTCGCCGCGAAGCGGCCGGCAACGAACTCGGTGCGCTTGGCGCCCTTCTGGAGCGCGATCTCCCGCTCTGCTTCGGTCAATACCCGTTCAACAAACTTTTCGCTATGCGGGCCGGTCATCAAAATTTCCACTCTCCGCATATCAAGCACATCATGTCCGATACCGTAAATCACAATCGCTCGCGCCCCTTTTCTGATTTCTAGTCCGACCATTACTCTGCCTCAGACTATTGTATCAGTGCTTGTACCCGAAAAGCGAGATTTTCGTTGCACAATATAATTTCATGAAAAAATTACCGTATGAGCACTTAAGCCCGGTCTGCACAAATTAGGATCGATAGTAAACAAAACAGGGCTGACCCAGCAGTACATCTACTGATGGGGTCAGCCCATAGAATGTGAGAGTGTAAAAGAGAGTTGGTGCCCTGGGCGCTACAAGGCCCCGGCCGCGCTGCAAGTCCCTAAAAGGGGCTTGTTCACGCTTTTCGGGCCCTCAGGCCCGCTGCAAGTCCCCAAAAGGGACTTGCTCACGCTCTCCGGGGCTATTAAATCCCCGGAATCGTATTCCGTTTATGCGCCGTTCGGCGATAGTAGCTCTCCAGCTTCTCCTGGACCTCCGGAGCCACCTGCTTGCCCTCCAGATAGTCGCTGTTATCCTCGTAGCTGATGCCGAGCTCCTTCTCGTCCGTCTGTCCTTCCCACAGCCCTGCCGTAGGCGCCTTGTCCAGAATCGATTGCGGCACGCCCAAGTAAGAAGCCAGCTGGCGCACCTGGCGCTTGTTCAGGGAGCTAAGCGGCGTTATGTCCACCGCGCCGTCGCCCCATTTGGTGTAGAAGCCGGTAATCGCTTCGGATGCGTGATCCGTGCCCACGACGAGCAGGTTCTGTTCGAACGCAAGCGCGTACTGGACGACCATCCGCACCCGGGCCTTTACGTTGCCTTTGCCCGGGATGCTGATATGCTTGTTGACTCCGATATTTTTCAAGCCATGCTCCACTTCCAGCGCAATCTCGTTGACGGCCTCCTCGATGTTGGTCTCGACCGTATATTTCAGATTAAAAGCTTTCGCCGTCGCATAGCTGTCAGCGATGTCCACCTGCTCGCCGTAGGGCTGAAATACACCCAGCGTTTTATATTCCTTGCCGGTCTCCTCCGTAAGCTCATCGGTTGCCCTCTTGCACAGGCCTGCGGCAACCGCGCTGTCGATGCCGCCGCTAATCGCGATAAGCAGACCCGACGTGCCGGAATTGGTGACATAGCTCTTGAGAAAATCCACCCGCTTGCGGACTTCTTCTTCCACATTGATCGATGGCTTGACGCCCAGTTCGGCAATAATCTGTTCCTGTAGACTCATCGTAAGACTCCTTTCAGAATGGCTTCTCTCTTCTCCTATGACGGCACCTACAACAAAAGCCCCGCGGCTTCGGAATAGGCCGAACGCTTCGGGGGCTTTGTTTCTGCCATCCTTACTGGCAGTAGCGATTGAATGCGTCTGTCAAATCAGCTGCGATCTCCTCGGCGGAGCGGTTCTCAACTTGATGACGCTCAATAAAGTGTACCAGCTCCCCATCCTTCAAAAGGGCAATCGAAGGCGAGGAAGGCGGATATGGCGCAAAATATTCACGTGCCTTCGCCGTTGCTTCCTTATCCTGTCCGGCAAATACCGTGAACAAATGATCCGGCTTCACCTCGTTTTGCAATGCCAGCGCAACGCCTGGACGCGCTTGACCTGCCGCACAGCCGCACACGGAATTGACAACAACGAGCGCCGTGCCCTTCGCTGCCTCGAACTGCTCTTCCACTTCCTCCGGCGTCGTCAGCTCGCGGATCCCCAGAACCGTGAGCTCATCGCGCATCGGCTGAACCATATCGCGCATATATCGGTCAAAAGACATACCCATAACTGCTTCACTCCTTATATAAACAAGATTATTCGATTGATAACAACTCATCGCTATCTATATTATACAATCACGAAGAGTGAAAGCAAGAAAATACAAAACGAGCAGCATCCAAAGTGGGATACCGCCCGCCGATAAAGTGGTGATACAAGCCTAGGTGGCCGGGAAATTAATCCCGTCCTGCTTTTTGTCCACGATGGGCTCACCGCGGCGCTCTTTATTTCCACGCTTTTGCTGCTCTTGCTCCTTGGAATTGTTTTTGCTCATCCGAATCCCTCCTTTACCGTTGGCTCTGTCTTATGATGCCAACTCGCCCAGCCGATTATTCGAAGGCAGCGGCACTTTGGGATTCGATCATCGTCTGTTGAGAGGAGCGGACGGGCAGCGAAATGATAAAGACGGTGCCTTGGCCTTCGCTGGATTCCACATCGATTGTTCCGTTGTGACGCTGCACCACGCTCATGCATAGTGCCAGCCCAAGCCCGGTGCCTTTATTCTTCGTCGTGAAAAAGGGCTCGAACAACCGCTGCAGTACATCGTCCGGTATTCCAATCCCGGTATCCTTGACGAATAGCTTGACCTGCTCGCCTTCATGACGGGTCTCAATTGTCAGCGTTCCCTTTTCCCCCATCGCTTCCATCCCGTTGCGGCATAAATTCAGGATCAGCTGCTTCATCTCTTTCGGATTCAAAAGAAGCCTTGGCAGCATCGATCCCAGCTTAAGCTCGATGGACTGCCCGCGCAAATTGGCGTCCGCCCATAACAGCGGACTCAGCTCGTGAATGATATCGTGAAGATGGCACTCTTCCTTCTCGGCCGTACGATTCTGGGCCAAGGACAGAAAATCGTTAATGATGCTGTTCGCACGGTCCAGCTCTTCCATCACAATCCGATAATAATGATCCAGCGTATCCGGGCTCTTCTCCTGCATCAGCTGCAAAAATCCGCGCACAACCGCCATCGGATTCCGAATTTCATGCGTAATACCGGCCGCCATCTGGCCAACTAAGCTGAGACGCTCCACATTGATAAATTCGGAACGCAGTTTATCAAGCTCCGTTATGTCTTCAATAATTCCAACCGCCCCCGAAATTTTGCCCGTTTGATTATGTATAAGGGGGTAGATTCCTGTCGAGTAGACCCGGGAGCCGTTACGGACAATTTCTCCCGGCGTTTCGATACCTTGAAGGGCCTTTTCGATCCTCGTACGCAAATGCTCCTTCTGAAACATACCGTCAAAAGCTTCATAAAACGATTTCCCGATGAGATCGCTCCTTGTCAGCTGCGGATAAGCCGCCTTGCGCAGGTCCGTGATCAGATGGTGATTGGCAGCTATAATATGGCCCTTCAGGTCAACAGCTATAATGCCCAGCGGGATGAGATCCAGAAACGGACTCACGGATTCCTTATTCATCGAAGGGCCGTTATGTCGATTGGCAACCAGCCGCTCCGCGGTAAATTCAATCCAGTACACAATGAAACCCGAGTGGAGCATGCCAATCAGCATATAGAGAACCGCAACAAGAATCATATCGGGATTCAGGTGTTGATTATGGACTTTTCCGTCAACGGCCTGGTGGCCCACAATAAGAAGCATGGATGGAACCAGGGCGCTCCACAGCCAGCAAAGCTTTTCAAGGACCGAGCCCTTCTTGAAATGAGTCGATATCCGAGGCAGCAGTGAGTAGCATATGATCAGCATATTTAACAGGAGGCAGGCCAGCGGCCACCCGTAAATCAGCCCATGGCTTGTTATATATACGACTGCAAGACATAACCCCGAAAACCGGCTCCCGTATAAAATGCCAAAATACAAGGGAACGACACCAAGATGAATCGGTACATAATAATCGCTCATCGCCGAGAGCAGGATACATAGAATAATGCTGATTCCGCATGCGATGGCGATCTGGTCGCGGAATCTCAGCAAAACATCCGGTTTCTTCTTGTACAGGCATTTTACATGTCTGTCGAGGAGAAGCGGCAGATGAAAGATGAGCGTACTAGACAGCAGAACTTGCAGCAGAATATCTTTCCATAGGCTCAGCACAATGCTCAATCACCTCAATTGGACAACGCCTCTAATATTTTTGATTAAATCACAGGCGACATCAGATTACAATATCTTGTAAGTTCATGTTGAAACGAAGGAGAACAAAGGCTTCCGTCCTATGCTGAAGGACTTAGGATAATTCATGGATACCGTATATAATAAGAATGATCTACTAGTGATATACCCTTAAAGGAGCTAAGAGCAAACATGCCGGATTATGATGTAATTGTGATCGGGGGCGGACCGTCCGGGCTGATGGCCTGCGTGGCAGCCGGAGAAAGAGGAGCCTCCGTTCTACTCGTGGATAAAGGAGACAAGCTTGGCCGCAAGCTCGGCATATCGGGCGGCGGCAGATGCAATGTGACCAACGCGAAGGAGCAGGATGAACTGATCGCCAACATTCCGGGAAACGGCCGGTTTTTGTACAGCGCTTTTCAGCATTGGAATAACCGGGATATTATGACCTTCTTCGAGGGGCTCGGCATTCCGCTCAAGGAGGAAGACAACGGGCGGATGTTCCCGGTAACGGACAAGGCCTCAAGCGTTGTCAACGCCTTGATCGGCAAGGTCCGCGAGCTGGGCACCGATATCCTGACGAACAGCCCGGTGCACCGAGTTCTATTCGAAAACCATCATGCGGCAGGCATAGAATTAAAATCCGGTAGGACGATTACGTCCTCTTGCGTCATCGTTGCGACCGGCGGCCAGTCGGTGCCGCAAACAGGCTCCACCGGCGACGGCTATCCATGGGCCGAGGCAGCCGGCCATACCATCACCGAGCTGTACCCGACGGAGGTGCCGATCGTGTCGACGGAGCCATGGATTGCCTCCAAGGAGCTGCAAGGGCTCTCGCTGAGGGATGTAGAGCTGTCGGTCTGGAACCCGAAGGGTAAGCGGATCATTGCCCACCGCGGCGACATGCTGTTCACCCACTTCGGCGTATCCGGCCCGATCGCGCTCCGATGCAGTCAGTTTATCCGCCAGGTTCAGCGGAAATTCGATATCGTGAATGTGGACATGGCCATCGATATGTTCCCGGACCGATCCGTGCCGGAAATGGAACGTGAAATTAGGACATACCTTGAGGAGGAGCCGCGGAAAAGCATTAAGAATGCCCTCAAAGGATATCTGCCTGAACGCATGATTCCCCTGCTGCTGTCCAGGGCCGGGATCGACAGCGATACGGTGTGCAGCGGCATCTCCAAAACCGCTGTATCCGGACTGGCCGCCACCCTTAAGAAATTCATGTTCCGGGCTTCCGGAACGAGATCGCTGAAGGAGGCGTTCGTAACGGGAGGCGGGGTAAGCCTTAAGGAGATCCAACCGAAAACCATGGAGTCCAAGCTGATGCCGGGCCTCTTTTTCTGCGGCGAAATATTAGACATCCACGGCTATACCGGGGGATACAATATCACGGCCGCCTTCTCCACCGGATACACGGCCGGCAAGCACGCCGCAGAGGCTGCTTCCGGATAGGTATTGCTCCTACCGAGCGTATCCCAAAAGCCGATACCCAGACTGCTCCAGCAACATGCAAAAGCGCTGATCAGTTCCTATTTTTGAGGGCTGACCAGCGCTTATTTTCATTTCCCGAATGCAAAATCTTACTATAATATAAGAAGCTGCATTCAAAATATTAATTTATCCGCTCATGCTGATTCGTCGCCGGCTTCCTCCCCGTTCACTCTTAATGAGCGCTCTTCCTTGTATACCGGCCAGGACGTCAGGGACGGTGCCGCTAGGACGGCCACAGCCGTGAATGCAAGCCCTGCCAGCCACCCGACCGCTCCCTGAAAGAGCGTCAGGCCCGCGACCATCGAATACAGAAACGCTGGCAAAATCAGCAGCGTCCGAACAACGATCACGCCAGCAGACCGGTAATGACGGTTGTTGAACGGAAGGACGTGCATGAATTCCGCTTTGGCAAACTGGGCCCACCGGGTATGAAGCCAATAGGATATGAGAATGACCATCGCAATGTAGACGATTACCTTGACTACATGCGGCGGCATCCAGATTGCCGGAATTCCGAGCAATGTAATCTGGAGGTACACGGCCAGATTTTCCGATTTACGCAGGATCGCCTTCAAGCCGGCATCCGCCAGCCGCTTTTCCGCGGCCCCTTTAAAGATGCGCCCTGATTTGCGGAACAACCAGGTCTTGCTTCGGATGCTTGGGGGCTTGCCGACAGCTTGAATCATAATCTTCTCGGTTAATTGGATGCGCGTACTCGCATCTTCCCGCACATCGGACATGAAGGTTCCCTTCATGCGCAATCGGTACCTGCCGAGCAGGGGCAGCAGCACGAGAAAAATTACAGCCCCTAACCATAATACTAGCGGCGTTTTAAGCCCGAAAGTCACGCATAACATGAACGTGCCGAAGAAAAGCCAGCGGCTGAAGTAGCCCGCAAGCCGCCTTGTCCATCCCTTATAGCGGGAACGGATCATCCTCCCCGCCAGATTTGCGCACCAGGCGCAGGCTGCGGCTGCCAGCAGCAGCGAGATTAATGCCGTCCCGCTGAATCCATAGCCCCGTACAAGAAACGGGAGGGCAAGCCCCGTGAACAGCAGCCCTTTGACCGTGGAAACACATATGCTGTATCCCATCCCGCGGAGCATCAAGCCCTTGATCCAATGCGGATGCTGGCGGAGGAACAACACATCGGCCTCCTCGAGAAACAGCAGCACCCTGCCGAAGAACATCAGCAGCAGAAGCGAGGCAGCTCCCTGTACCGGGATATAGTCAACCCAGACGGGAAGCGGTCTTGTCCACAGCTCGCGATAAATCCCTCCGCCAAGCAGCAGGCCCGGTACAATGATGTACAGCATCACCGTCCAATCCGCCACGGTAGCGAGACTTGCACGCTGATGGTTCCAGTGGGAGCGTACTCTGGTCCAGAACAGGGAGCCCGGATTCTTCACCTGCCGTGATCGTAACATCATGTCCCCCTCCCCGTTCATGTCAGCGCATCGAAGCAGTCAAACAAAGATGCACCTGGAAGGTCCGCCGCGATGCGGATGTCGTCCAGTGTTCCCTGTGACGCTACTTGACCTTGTGAAATGAGGACAAAGCTGTCGCAGATTCTTTCAGCGGTATCAAGCACGTGCGTGGACATCAGCACGCCCGCCCCGCGCTGCCTTTCCTCCAGAAGCAGGTTCAGAAAATCCCGCGTCGCCCTTGGATCAAGGCCGATAAACGGCTCGTCCACAATATATACGTCAGGCTTGGAGAGGAAGCCGATCATGAGCATCATCTTCTGCTTCATCCCTTTAGAGAAGCCTCCCGGAAGCTCATGCCGGACCGCCTCCATGCCGAACTGCCGAAGAAGCGTCTCGGCCTGCTCCTTGAACCGCCCGTCCTCGATCCCGTAAGCAGCCGCAGCCAGATCCAGGTGCTCCCATAACGTCAAATCCTCGTAAAATACAGGCTGCTCCGGAACGTAGGCGTATCTTGGCGGATCGCCGGCAATCCTGACTTCGGCCCTGCAATCTTTCAGCAAACCGAGAACCGCTTTGATTGTCGTGCTCTTCCCTGCGCCGTTGGGACCGATCAGCCCGAGCAGCTCGCCGGGAGCGACCCGAAATGAAATATCGCGTATCCGCGGACGCCCGGGCTCATACCCGGCTTCCTGAATGTTCACGGCGAGAACGGGCTCTGGTTGCGATTCATGATTATCCCGCATCATTTCCATATCGTGTATATCCTCCATCCCATTTGGATTCCTATTTCAGGTAATACGCAATAGGGATGGATTCCGTTGCAGGAGGATTGATTCTCCCCCTCGCACCGATGTGCAGCGGTTCCCAGCCCGGTCACATCGTTCGGTCTCCAAAGGACGGATCGGGCACCAGACGCGCGAGCGGGGCACCAAGCCGGAGAATGAAATATTTTTTGTCCATTGTGACAAATCGCATGTTTCGGGGGCCTGTGATTCGAGTAATCTTAGATTTGAAGGAATTTGGATGGACATGTCATTTCCAATTAAAAGGCGGGGAGCATTGATGAAGGTAACCATGGATCGAAAAACTCAGCTGGCGATGAGCCTGTATAAAGTGTTTACCAATTCGTTCAAAAGCGTGAACGAGCATGTCATAAACGGCGGTAAAACCGAAGGCTTGAACCCGACGTCTTTTGCCGTCATGGAAATTTTGCATAATACAGGCCGTCTGCCTATTCAGCAGATCGGATCCCAGCTGCTCTTGCAGAGCGGCAATGTGACGTATGTCGTCGATCGGCTCGAAGAGAAGGGGCTCGTGCGCCGCAGTCCATGCCCCGAGGATCGTCGAGTGATCTATGCCGAGCTGACTCCGGAAGGCGAAGCTCTGATGCAGCGGCTTTATCCGGAGCACGAGCGCCAGATCTTATACGCACTGGAAGGATTGAATGAAGAGGAAAAGCTTCAGCTCATCCGGCTTCTTCGAAAAATGGGGGATTATGCGAAGCAAGCCCATTCTTCGGCAGGTCGGTAACGTCCTGAAAAAAGCGATTATTGCAGGAAAGAACCCTGTCTCGTAAGTGAGGCAAGGTTCTTTGTCTATTTTCAATACGGATATTGCCATATCAACGTGAAAAAACTTTTTAAAAACATGATATTCTTTCAGCCTTCGTCATTCTGCTTATGCTGATTCAGCCTCTCTTATGATTGAAAGAGCCGCGTGATCAGTTCCCCGGTGACGCCTCTCCGTCGGTCTCATCCTCGGGCTGCGGAGGCGCATTGCGGAAAGCCGCTACAATCAGCATACATACGACAGCCATGACGGCCATCCCGACGAACAAAGAATTCAAGCTTCCCTCCAATATGCCGCTCAGCATTCCGCCTGCTCCCTCCGGAAGCTCAGCCGTCCCGTGCGGAGTCAGCAGCTTGTTGATATCGTCGCTGGAGATGCCGCCCGCATCCGGTTCAGCTGCTAGTCGGCTGGCTATCCCGGCGTTCACCCATAATCCGAACACCGCCACGCCGACCGTCTGTCCAAAGGTCCGGATAAAGGAATTCAGCGCCGTCGAGGCTCCCCGCACCTGATAACCGACCGATGACTGGGCAATAATCTGAAATAATGTCGAAATATAACCGAAGCCCAGCCCATAAATGAACGTAAATGTCAGCAGCAGGGCAAGTGCCGTCTCCTTATACATAAATGCCAGCCCGACGGCCCCGATGATGAGAAATACGACGCCGATCAAAGCGGTTTTGCGGGATCCCGTCTTCACGATCAGCCGTCCCCCGATCACTGATCCGATCAGCCAGCCGATGGACATCGGAGCCAGCGACAGGCCCGACAGGGTGGCATTGCCTCCCCTGACGCCTTGAATCCACAGCGGCAAATACGTGGTTAATCCGATGATCAGCGCGCTGACGAGAATATTCGCGAGCGTAGATACGGAAATATCGCGGATCCTGAATAAATTCAGCGGCAGCATCGGCTCCTTTACGCGGCTCTCCACGATCAGGAAGGCAATGAGAAGCACCACCGAACCTCCGATAAGGCCGATCATCATCGGGGAAGTCCAGGAATAGCCCTCTCCACCTCCAACAGCCAGCGCAAAGAGAAGCGCGGTCATACCGACCGCAAACAATGCCGCCCCGGTATAATCGATCGAAACCTTGCGGGCGGTTCGCTCTTCCCGGAAATAGCGGAGAATCAACCAGATGGAAACGACACCGAACGGCATATGGAAGACAAAGATCCAGTGCCAGGATAGAAAGTCTACAAAGTATCCTCCGATCAATGGACCGATCAGGGACGAAATGCCCCATACGGAGCTGATCATTCCCTGAACCTTCCCTCTCTCCTCCAGGTTGTAGATGTCCCCGATGATCGTAAAGGTCACGGGGATTACCGCCCCGGCCCCGATCCCCTGGATCGCCCTGAAAATAATGAGCTGCGTCATGCTCTGCGAGAGGCCGCACAGCAGCGACCCCGCCAGGAATATGAGGGAGCCGTACAGGAATACCGGCTTTCGCCCGTACAGATCGCTAACTTTGCCGAAAATCGGCGTCGTGACGGCCATCGTAAGCAGGAACGCGGTAAAAATCCAGCTCATCAGGCTAACGCTGCCGAAGCTGCTAATGATGGCCGGTCCTGCAGGTCCGACAACCGTTCCTTCGATCGCGGCCATAAAGGTCGACAGCAAAATACCGACCAGAATATAGCCCCGCTTATTTTGTTTCAGTGCATTCACGTGTCCTTCGTCCCCTTTGCTTTGAACAGCTTCTTCACCGCTCGCTGCCGAGCACCCATCCCCCGGCGATTAAATATATGCGAAAAAGAGCTGACAACAGTATAAAAAGCGCCTCCCAATTATGCAGGAGCGCTTTTCGCACATGTAATATTTCTATTATAAAGGCTGCTGGGGCATATGCACAGACTCTTCTGGGTTTCTGCCCCGAAGATGGATTACCGAATCGGCGTACGGCCGCATGATGGCCGGATCGTGCGTAATCATCAGAATCGCCGCACCCTCGTCCGTGACAAACCGGCAGAGCTGGACGATGCGGTCCATAGCGGCATAGTCCATGCCGGAGGTCGGCTCGTCCAAAATATAAAGCGGCCTGGCAAGGATCATTTGGCTGATCAGGCTGAGCAGCCGTTTCTCTCCTTGGCTGAGCAGATAAGGAGACATATGAAGACGCTTGGACAAGCCTGCTGTGTGAAGCAGGTAGTTCGCCCTGCTCTGCTGGGCGTCAGTCAGCGGCGGGCGTTTGGCTGCGGGCAGACCGCCATGCAGGCTGTAGACCAGCTCCTCCCAGACATTCGGAGCCGTAAACATATATTCGGGCTGTTGGAATACATAGCCGATTCGCTCGGCCCGGCGATGCACCGGAATCCCGGTCAAATCTTCCCCTTGCCACAGGATGCTCCCTTTCGGCGCGGGCAGAAGGCCCATAATCAAACGGCTCAGCGTCGTTTTGCCCGAGCCGTTCTCCCCCGTCAGCAGCGTCCAGCTGCCAGGCTCCAGGACAGAGTCCACAGAGCTGAGCGCTTCCCGCCCGCCGGGATAGCTGTAACGGAGCGAGCGCAGCTCAAGCAGCGGCACCGGGGCCCTGGCGGCGGGCGCATTTGGCGCGGCCGCAGTGACGGGTGCAGCCGACGCCGATTGTGATGCGGCGCCTTGCATACCTGCGGTGCCATCCGCTGGCGCCCTGGATCGCGCGGCGGTTGGCGGGGCCACGGCACCCCGCGCGGCCGCGCCGCCTGCTGCCTCCCCTGCGGGACGAGGCAGCAGCCCCAGCTGCGCCAGCTGCTCCCCGCAGCGGCGCAGCAGCTCCTCCGGCGGCCCGTCGAGCACGACGGTGCCGCCGTCCAGGACGATGACGCGCTGCGCGGCGCGCGCGGCATCGTCAAAGCGGCCGGACGCCGTAATGAGCGTCCGGCCCTCGCCCTGCAGCGCAACGCACAGCTGCAGGAATCTCGCCTGCGCAGCCGCATCAAGGCTCGCGCAGGCGTCGTCGAAGACGTACAGCCGCGGCTGTAGCGCCAGCACCGCGGCAATGGCGGTGCGCTGCCGCTGTCCGCCGGACAGGCTGCGCACCGGGTCGGACCGCCGGTCCAGCAGATCGACCGCGGTCAAAGAGGCCGCGATGCGCCGCTCGATCTCTTCCGGCGCAGCCCGCAGGTTCTCGGGCCCGAACGCCGCTTCATCCTCGACGATGCCCTGGACAAGCTGCGCATCGGGATCCTGGAACAGCACCCCCATCGCCTCCGTAACATCGGCAAGCGGGGCTGAGGCGGGATCCATCCCGTCCAGCAGCAGAACGCCTTCCCGGGTTCCGCCCCCGCTTCGCGGAAGAAGGCCGCTCAGCAGCTGGCACAGCGTGGATTTGCCGCATCCGCTTGCCCCGATCACGGCCATCCGCTCGCCCGGCTGCACCGTGAAGCTGAGCTGATGCAGGACCGGCTGCTCCTCGCCGTCGTATATAAAACCGAGATCCCGGCATTCCACCTTCGTTCCGATCAAGCCAATCATCCCTTCGCGCTGACGGCAAACCTGCGCAGCAGCCCCGTCTTCGCCAGAGCTTCGCCCAGCACTTTCGTCAGCAGGCCGCACAGGAAGATCCCGCTTAATATCCGCACGACCAGCGCAATCCCCAGAACACCGATCGGCCACGCCGTGTAGCCGAACATATTCGCAGCGAACACGAACCAGAGCGGCACCATCGCACCGCCGGCCAGCATCAGCACGCCCGCGCTCCAATTCCGGTAACGCATAGCTGCAAAAATAATCTCGGCGATGACCATGTAGCATGCAGCAGCGACAAAGCATGACGCAATGCCGTAGACCGTTCCTGTCATGGCCTGGATCGTTCCTCCGATCGCATAGGTGACAACCGCGGTTCCGGGTTTACGGATAATGTAATAAGCCAGCAGGCCGTATACCATGTAGATGCCGGTGGTCGTCGATGTCGCGATCGGTCCGCCAAGGCTGCTCAGCAGCTTGTTGACCGGCCCGATATACACGGTGATGACGGCGTTGACCGCAGCCAGCATCGCCATCAGAATAATTTCCTGCGTCGTGAATGCAAACCATTTTCGATTCGTTGATGAATGATTCAAAATTAATCCTCCTTAGGTCCCGTCCCTATCGGTCAGCCCGGGTTGGTTTGGTTAGCCAGCGTCTTACGCAGCCGATCGAAATGATCAGCCAGTCCGACGAATCATGCCTGCCGGACTTATAATCCGGGCCAAGCCGGACGCTTTGCTAAGTCATATTTTGCCTCGATTCGCGCTTATCGTCAACCATATTTTCGCATCTACAGGTTAACAATTTAAACAATCCACCCCAACAATACCGTTAACAAGACATAGACGAATGCAGAAATGACATGCATTGGCGAAACGTTAACCGTCTGGCGAAACGTCCTGTCCGGATGCGCGCCGAAGCCCTTGGCCTCCATAGCGCCGGCCGTCTGCTGAACCCGCCGCAGCGCATTTAGCAGCACTGACGATACGAATGCCATCCCATAGCGGATTCGTCCCATGAGCCCCTTGGGAGGCTGATGTCCCCTAACCTGCTGGGCCGCCCGAATCTGGGCTCCCTCCTGCTCCAGGAGCGGAATAAACGTGAGTGCAGCGGAAATGCCGAAGGCAAACCGGTACGGAACGCGAAGTCTGCGATTCAGCTCTGCCACCAGCTCCCGCGGGTCGGTCGTGACGATATACGCCATAGAGGACAGAAACAGCGTAAACATCCGAAGCGACATCGCTCCTGCAGCATTCAGCCCCTCCGTCGTAAGCGTCAAAGGTCCCCAGTGCAGCCACACGGTTTCCCCCTTAACCGTCAGACCGGTCAAGATGAAATACGGGACGGCCACGACGGCAATCAGCCGGATGCCAAGAAGCAAGCTGCTCCAGGATAGTCGTCCGGCGAATCGGGCCGTGCCAATGCATAGTAGAAGAAACACCGCCTGCTGCCAGGCCTGGTCCAGCATCATGGCGATCACCGCGGTACACAGCAGAATGACCAGCTTGCTTAGCGGATCATATCGATGAAGAAAGGAGCTCCCCCTTCTGTATTGAATCAACATGCTTATCCAACCTCTCCCTTGCGATAACTCCAATCCCTTTTTAGCATGGAAAAAACGACGGCATCCACATAACCCGCGGATGTATGCCGATACTCCCGCAATACGCCTTCCCGCGCATAGCCTAAACGCTCAAAAAGCCGTAACGCTCTGTCATTGCCCGGCTGAACAAAGGCTTCGATCCGATTCAGGCCCATCTCTTGAAAAGCAAATCTCATCGCTAGCCCGGCCGCTTCCGACATATAGCCTTGTCCCTGACAATCGCTCGCCAGCTCGCAGCCGAATTCGCCGCGGTACGCCCCTGCCAGCTGCCATTGGTTCAGTCCGCAGCTGCCAATGACCCGTCCGGAGCCGGCAAGCTCAATGCCCCACCTGAGCGTCTCCTCTTCTTCCGACAGGCCGTTGAGCCAGGCGATAAGCGCCGCCGCATCCGCATCCGCTTGCATAGGCGGCAGCTCGATAAACCTTCTCGTGTCCGGATCCGACCAGCAGCGGAGCATATCCGGAGCGTCTTCCTCAGTAAGTCTGCGGAGCAGGACCCGTTCGCCCGCGAGCTCCGGAATATGGCCTTCACATGCGTACACTGCGTTCACCCCCCTTAAGAAAAATTGCTGACTTGTAATTAACGTTTTCGGTGATACTAACTGCGTGTATAAAAGATGTATAGCTAATTAAGATCAAGATTCCTTTGGCCCGGGATGTGCAAGCATATCCTCATCCGGGCTTGGATGCTATCTATATTGATGGATTCGGGAGGCATCCGTCAATATGCGCAGCATCCCCCGTTCATCAGCATAGAACAGAGGAGGGATATTCGATATGTATATTACTATAGTCGTTCTGATCGTTGCTGCTCTTATCGCCGCAGCCATCACGGAGATCGGATATCTCCAAATCACGCGGATGAAAGTGAAAAATGACCTGAGGCTGTTCACCGTTCTTGAGCAGGCGGGATTGTACACGCGTGAAAGGTACGAATCGCTCAGCAAGCAAGAAGTGACCATTACCAGCTTTGACGGGTTGAGGCTGTGCGGCGCAGCAATCGAAGCGAATCCCGGCTCCAAGCACTGGATGCTCATCGTTCACGGGTATACCGGGTCCCGGGCGGTATCCACCCAGTTTATCGATATGTACACCGAGGAAGGCTACAATGTGCTGCTGATCGATCAGCGCCGGCACGGCCTTAGCGAAGGCCGCTATACGACGTACGGCTATTATGAAAAATACGATGTCCAGGCATGGATTCGCTGGCTTACCTCGCAATACGGGAAGGATATCGCTGTCGGACTGCATGGGCAATCCCTTGGCGGAGGCACCGTTCTGGAATATTTATCGATCGCGGCTCCGCAAGTGAAGCTTGTCATCGCAGACTGCCCCTATTCCGATCTGACGGACCTCATCCGCCACCAGCTGTCCTCGCTTCATAAAATCCCGGCCAGACCTTTCCTTTCCTGGGTCAATGCCCGCATACGCCGGAAAGCCGGCTTCAGCCTGAATCAGGTCAGCCCGATCCGTGCAGTACGGGAAAGTACGCTTCCCGTCATGTTTATCCATGGGTCGAAGGACAATTACGTCCCAACCCGGATGAGCCTTGAAATGTATGAGGCAAAGCCTGAGCCGAAGAAGCTGCTCGTTATTGAAGGAGCTATTCATGCCAATGCCTATCATATTGATCCGAAAGGCTACAGGGAAGAGGTCCATTCGTTTCTTCGGGAGTACATGGGCCAGCCAGAGATAAGCCCGCAGCCCCGGCTGCAGCAGGCCGAATTGAGCTCTGTGCCGATGGACCGCTCGCTCGAAAGCGTATAACCCTCTTTTATACTGGAGCATGGAATCAAAAAAGCAGCCCCGAGTCCGGCCAAAGCCTGACCTATTCAGGGCTGCTTTCATATTTTTTTCAAAAAAGAAGGGGAGCTGCCGTTAAGCCATGGTGTCCGCTTTCTTCACTTTGACCGGCTTCAGCACCTCGTTGCAGAGCTCCTTCAGCCGGCTCTGAATCTCTTTGAACTCTTCGATTCCGGCCCCCGTCAGGCTGTATGCATCCCCATGGGCCGTCAGGAAATTTTCCTGCGTCAAGCGTTCAAGCTCTTGCTTAACCTCCCGGTCGCCAACCTTATATCCATGGCGTTCGAGCTCGGGCTGCATTTCACTGACGGTAAGATCCCGTTCGTGGGCGTGGTATAGCATGTGAATACCGATAAACAAATTTTGTACATCTGCACGCATTCTGATCCTCTCCTCCTTGACTCTAGGTTGGCACCTATTCTGTCATTCATTACCCCTCGGAAGGTGCGGGGAATCAGCGGATTCTGATCGATACGGCCCTGGCCGGATGCCAATGCTTGACGAATATCTTATACTTATACTATCGTGAGTGAACGATAACATGATAAAGGAAGGGCGGGGAACACGATGTTTCAAAATACGCCATACGAGGGTACCCGGAGCGAGCAGTACGCCCAGGTCCTTCAACAATTGAAGGCATTGATTCATGACGAACCCAATGCGATTGCCAATCTTTCAAACGCCTCGGCCTTGCTGAAGCATTTTTTAACAGATACCAACTGGGTCGGCTTCTACCTCTATGACGGCAAGGAGCTTGTGCTCGGTCCCTTCCAGGGGCTGCCGGCCTGCATCCGGATTCCGATGGGCCGGGGAGTATGCGGAACAGCCGCTGCCAAGCAATCCACCGTTCTGGTAGAGGACGTGCATGCATTCCCTGGGCATATTGCGTGCGACGCCGCATCCAACAGCGAAATTGTTGTTCCGATCATCGTTGACGGAGCGCTTTATGGTGTTCTGGATATCGATAGTCCGCTAAAGGGAAGATTCGATCAAGAGGATCAGCAGTTCCTGGAGGAATTCGTCCACATATTGGAAGGCTCTCTATCCCTGTAGACCGGATGTTTCCCCGTGTTGTTCCGCACACTAATCAAGGGTTTACACCTACAACTTCTTGAGGAGGAATACGCGCATGTATTCAACGAACAACACGCAAATTTCGCAGCAAATCCGCCAGTGTGAGCAATTGCTGCAGCAGCTGACGCAGCAAACGCAGCAAGCTTCCGCCATGTACCAGCAGATGATGCAGCAGGAGCAGCAGAACGCCGCCAGACTGGAAGAGCTTGCACAACGCGAGCGTCAAGCAACGCAAATGATCCAGTCCGCGCTGCAAGGGCACCAGACTGCGATTCAGCAGTTCCAGCAAATCTCTCAGCTGGTGAGGCAAGTGGAGTCTTCGGCCCGGGCTAACCAAGTCCAGCATATCCAGCCTTCCTTCGGCCAAGGCTTCCCGAATTCGCATCAAGGCTTCCAATAAGAATAAGGCTTAGGTGCCAAGACAAATTAGGGGCTCCCGCAAAACCCGGGAGCCCCTTAACGATTAAACAGGTAGACCCTCCGCCTTTGCTTACGGGCTTACCTCAAATTCAATTTCTGCCTGAATCTTGTACTTTTCGGGCTCTTCACTCGCCTCTCCTTCGGCCGGGTGAATCACGAAGTCAGCCGAGCCATAGACGACATAGCGTCCCTCAGGAAATCCATCCTTTAAGGAACGAATGAAATTTTGATAATCCTTCGTATCATTTTCGCTATAGCCGCCGCTGCCTGTATACTCCTTCCGCAATGGCTCCCCCTTCTTCAGGGTTGTTGTAATATACGGCTCATTCATCATATAGTCAATGTTGTAATTTCGGGTCAGCTCCTTCATGGGAAAATAGAATGGAGAAGCCGCATGGCCAATAGTAATCTCATCCTGCTCCCCGACATATTCAAGCTCCGCATAAAGCTTCGGCTTCTCCCCTTGTCCGTAGCGCTCGCTTTCGCTGACAAGGCGGTAAATGAAATCTCTATCCTTCACCTCGGCACGGCTCGGCCGGGCGGCTTGATCTTGGGCAGGCTCTGGACTGGCAGGCGCAGGCTCTCCTTTCTGGGCGCATCCCGTTATAAATAACATCACAATAGCCGCGGCTATCAGGTATTTTCGCATATTTGATCACCTCTACCTCCAGACGGCCGAAGCGGTGACAATGTTGCATGCTCCATTAAAAAAAACCGTTTTTGGGAATAACCCCCAAGGAAAGGGGCTCCAAACGGCTTTTACATAAGCTTCAAATGATCCATCGTGACTCAATGAGGGGGTTCACAAACGATGGCGCCGGTCCCCACTCCAAAAAATGGACCACAAACGCTATAACCGGTATTACGCGCTGCGAAGCTCTAAAGAATCCTCTTCGGCTGATGAATCGTGAATTTACGGCTCGTAGATATGTTTTACGCGTCCGACCTGCCCATCCTGCAGCCGTACCTTGATGCCGTGCGGGTGGCTGGGAGAGTTGGTCAATATGTCCTTCACTACGCCGCGTGTAAGCTTTCCTGTTCGCTGATCCTGCTTCAATACGATATCCACTTCAAGTCCCGGCTTGATGTTGGAACGCTGTCCGCCATTCATTTTCTGATCACTCCTGTTCGTCTAGCGTGTTTCTTCTGCTGTAATGAATATTATGTACACCATACTGAATGCGGCTTTCAATTGCAAATCACCGTCCTTTCATTCCATAACAAACACAGGGCCGCCCCTTCTTGGATTCGAACATCCATTCAAGGAACGGCCCTATGGTCAGACACATATGATGATATGACGGTTCACGTCGATGTTACAGTACGCTTCCGCCATAGAGGAAGCGGTTCTTCCAGGAACTGCTGAAATCGCCTACCAGGACACCGCCGGACTTTTTGGAGTACGTGTGCAGCAGCTTGTTATCGCCCAAGTAGATCGCTACGTGCGTGATTCGCTGAGTTGCTTTATTCACACCGGCATACGCAGATGCCGAGGATCCTCTGTAGCTCATAAAGAACACAAGGTCGCCGCGCTTCAGTTGGCTGATGTTGTATACATCGGTTCCCTTATCCTTGATCCATTGACCTTGCGTCCGGGAGTTGCCAGGGAGCGTGATGCCTGCCCCGTCCATATATGCGCGGCGTACGAATGCCGAGCAGTCAAAGGTCTTGGTCGAGCTGCGGTTGGAGCCGAATTCGTATGGTGTGCCCAGGTACTTCATGCCTGCGCTGATGACTTTTTCAACGGTGGCATTGGTGGACGGCTTGGCAGCGCTTTCCGATCCGCTTCCGGAATTGGAGTTTGAAGAGCCGCTTTTCTGGGTAATGTATTTGGAAGAAGCGTATCCTTGCTTGCCTTCCGAGTTTTTAATCTTATACCATCCCGAGCTGCTGCCCAGAATTTGAACGCTGTCGCCTTTATAGACACGGTCAACCACCTTGCCCGACGTCGAAGGCTGGCTGCGCATATATACATTCCCGCTTGCTACACCGCTTGCTCCAGACTGCACGCTTGCAGCAGCAACCTCATTCACAGACCCATATCCGTAAGAACCAAGAACAGCTGCTGAGAGTAGTGCTCCGGCCATCAATCGTTTAACACTTGTTTTCGAGAAAATATGAATCTCCCCCGTCTCGTTTGATTTTAGGAATGACGAAATTGTCATATTTCGTGATCCCGCAATCATTATAGACAGGCTATGTCTCGGGACGCATGCAACTAATTTCATAAAAGGGCATGCCAAGTATTGGTAAGAAGGGGGACTTTAGTCGCTTTTTAGACCTGTATTTTGAATAAATTACACATATTTGAAGAAATAAATACCAAAATAACCCATGCCTCCGCAGTGTCCTTGACGGCTCTACGGTATGCTGGGTCTTTATTCTTACGGTGTATTTGAATGCGGAAGGGATAAAATTAGAGCTTGTCCGATCGCTTTCCTATCAGACAAACTCTAGTTTATCGCACGACTTATATCTTATTCCACTACAATTTTGTAATCTTTAGGGCTTTATGGCCTTTTGGCGTACAGCCGATACCCAGGATCTTCCGGCACATCGATGAGAATCATCCGCAGATTGTCCTGAGCCTTTAGGGTTAGCCATTCCCCATCCTCTGATTTCAAGACGACAAAGTCCCGATGATGGAAGACCAGCTCGTCCTCCGCTGAATTGAATTTGCCCTTTCCCCGAACTGTCAGTGCGGCGGCATACCTACCGGGCTTCAATTCATACTTGGCTTCATGTCCGGCTAAAATCTGAATATCCAGCATCCTTGCATCCACCGAAACGTCGACCGGGGAACCGCTGCCAATTAACGTCGTCACCGAGCCCCCTTGAATACGATTCACCGGAAACGCGTCCTGCCGATACTGTCGGCTGGCCGGGTTCTGCTTCAGCGAATCGCGCAGATAAGGCTCAAGCCAAATTTGAAAGCCTTCCGCATCGGGTCCGGTATAATGCTCCTCATGTGTAAGCCCCGAGCCCGCTCTCATCAGCTGCAGGCCGCCGGCTCCCGTTTCGCCGCGCAGTCCCTGCGAATCCTGATGGACTGCAGTGCCCTGTATCATATAAGTTACGATTTCAAATCCTTGATGAGGATGTTCTTCAACAGTGCCTTCGATAGGCGAACGAAACCAAGACCAATAGAATATCGGCCCTACACGATTCACGGCCGATCCTTCCCCTGTGAGGCCGATCGGCTTCAGCTCCGCAATTCTTCCTCCGTCTAAAGAGCCTTTCCCATAGTTCTCCGGCATATATACTTTGCCTATCATGTTCAGTCTCCCCCTTTACCTATTCCCCAAATTCCCTATGAACAGGTGACTTTCCCAGATTAATTCGGCTTCAAGATAGCATCGCTGATAACAGATTATATATCAACATCCTATTTTTCCCTGTATCCGTTTTAATGCAGCAGTCTATTTTTTAGTTTTTTTTCAGGTTAGGTTCAGCTGGTCTTCAGTTAGACTGCTTATGATAGGCTTAGCTAATTGATAGGGGAGCGCTGCAAGCGATGGAAACATTCAACGGTATTCGTATATTGCTCGTCGATGACGAGCCGCATATCCTGCAATTTTTGGAGCTGGGATTACTTAATGAGGGCTTTGATGTAAAGACGGCATTTGACGGGGAGAGCGCAATGGCTGCCGCTTACGGCTACCGGCCGCATGTCATCATTCTCGATATCATGATGCCCGGTACCGACGGCTTAACGGTGTGCCGACGGTTGAAAGAGGAAGAAGCGGATATTGCGATCATCATGCTGACGGCGAAGGATGAAATCGATGACCGCGTCAAAGGACTCTTAATCGGGGCCGATGATTATATGGCCAAACCGTTCAGCTTCGAGGAGCTGCTTGCCCGCATCCAGGCACGGCTTCGCAATCAGTTCCCCGGCCTGCTCGGAGAAATTCGGCTGGGGCCGTTTGTCATTGACGATCGCAAGAAGGAGATCGCCTTTCGCGGAGAGGCGCTTGGGTTGTCGCCTACGGAGTATAAGCTGCTGAAGCTGCTTGTAACCAAGCACGGCACCGTGCTCAGCAAGGCGAATATTTTGAATATCGTATGGAACTATGATTTCGGCGGAGAGGATAATATCGTCGAAGTGTATATCCGATCGCTGCGGGAGAAGCTGGGGGACAAGGAGCATCGCATCATCCGGACCCTGCGCGGAGCCGGATACCGGGTGGACTTGCCATGAGCCGGCAACAGCAGGTCAAGCGGCGGCTGCGGCTCAGAGGGCCGGGTTCGCTGCGTATGCAGCTGCTGTCCAGATCCCTCCTCGTCCTCGCCGTGCTGCTGATTCTGATCGGCACGCTGCAATATGTCTGGATGAAGAACGCCATGCTGCAGAACCAGGCGGAAGCGCTGACCCTGCAGCTTCGCGCGATCCCAAGGGAGATCTGGGATCCGGATCCCGATAACGCCGCGCGGCATGCGATGCCCCGCCCCGGCACGGACAATACGGCGGACGAAACGACGGACGAATCGAACGGTTCGGCGGGGAATGCAGGCAAGGGATGGACAACTCCCCCGCGTTCGGAAAGACCTCTGATGTTTCTGCCGAACATGTCCCTTGCCCGGATCGAAACGAACGGCAGCCATACCGATCTGTCCTCGGACAGCAGCGGACGGACCGCTCCCAAGCTATCGTCCGATACCTACAGTCAAATCCTTCAGGAGTTCCAGGAGCACCGGCCCGTGAAATACAAGGTTGTCGACGATGCCGATGGCAACGAGCAGCTGATCGTGTTCCGGCCGCTTGGAGGCCCCGAATCCCTTACCGGCCTGCTTCAGCTCGGGATCGACACGGACGCGCTGCATGCCGTGCTGATGCGGCAGCTCATCATCTTCGCCCTGCTTGCCCTTCTCGCGATGGCGGGCGGCGCGGCGTTGTATCTGCCTCTGCTTCGCCGGACGCTCCTGCCTCTGAACCGGATCGTGGATACGGTCAAGAGCACCGATGCCGGGAATCTGGCGGAACGGTTTCCGGCATCCCAAGGCCAGCAGGAAATCGACCGTCTGGCCGAGTCGTTCAACGGCATGCTCGAACGGCTGGAGCATGCTTTCGAAGCCGAACGGGAGGCGAAAGAGCACATGCGGCGGTTTGTTGCCGATGCTTCGCATGAGCTGCGAACGCCGCTTACCTCCATACACGGCTTCCTGGAAGTGTTGCTGCGCGGGGCAGCCGATCACCCGGAACAGCTGCATGCGGCGCTGTCCAGCATGCACGGGGAATCCAGGAGGATGAAGAAGCTGGTCGAGGATCTGCTGCTGCTGGCCAAGCTTGACCAGAGGCCGAAGCTTCAGGTTCAGCAGGCAAGACTGGATCAGCTGCTCCGCGAGATGGAACCGCATTTACGAATGCTCGCCCGGAACAGAACCGCAGCGTTCCAGACTCTTCCTGTCCAAGGGCGCTGCGATCCCGACAAGCTGAAGCAGGTCGTCTACAACCTGTTCCAAAACGCGGTTCAGCACACCGATCCAAGCGATGGCGTCATTACCGTGTCCTTGAAGCAGCAAGGGGATCGCGCCGTGCTCACCGTAAGCGACAACGGGCCCGGCATTCCGGAGGAGCATCTTCCCCATCTGTTCGAGCGCTTTTACCGCATTGATCGTTCAAGAGCCCGCATCCAGGGCGGGGCCGGACTCGGACTGGCCATTGCCCATTCCATCATGGCTGCGCACGACGGCAGCTTGTCCGTCGCCAGCACCCTCGGTGAGGGAACTGCATTTTGCGCGGAATGGCCGTCGGAATAGGGGCCTAAGCGAGAGAGACTCCATCGTTCTTCCCATTAGCGCTCGTGAGGCCTTGTGGCCATACAGCAAACCTGCATAGGGCTGTCTCCAGGGTTTTCATTTTTAAAAATCCTGTTGGACAGTCTCTTTGTTTTTCCCTGCAACCTGACAATTTGGTACAATAACAAACGTTAGAACAATGTCAATTGAAGGGAATTTTATCGATATGTTCAAAATCTTGATTGTTGAGGACGACACCCGCCTCGTCAGCCTGCTGAAAGAGCATCTTCATAAATTCGGATATACGACCCAGTCCGTTGATGATTTCGAAATGGTCCGCGATCAATTCGAGGAATTCGATCCCCATCTCGTGCTGCTGGATATCAATCTGCCCAAGTACGACGGCTATTACTGGTGCCGTCAGTTCCGGAGCCTCTCCACCTGCCCGATTATTTTCATTTCGGCCCGCGACGGGAAGATGGACCAGGTGATGGCGCTTGAAAACGGTGCGGACGATTACATTACCAAGCCGTTCGATTACGAGATCGCCATGGCCAAGATCAAGAGCCAGCTTCGCCGCGCTTATGGCTCCTACGCTGCCGGGCAGAACGAACGGACGCTGTCGGTATCCGGCCTTACGCTGGATGTCGAGCGCCTCTCCCTATCGCTGGATCAGGCTCATACCGAGCTCAGCCATACGGAGGCGAAAATTTTGGACGAGCTGATGAAGAAGCCCGAGCAGGTTGTCAGCCGCGACCGCCTGCTAGAGAAGATCTGGGATGACCAGGCCTTCGTTGATGATAATACGCTAAATGTGTACATTACCCGGGTCCGCAAAAAACTGGCGGCGCTTGGCATCCAAGAAGGACTCCAAACCGTACGCGGACGCGGCTACCGCCTCATGCCGAGCTGGAGGGATGACGCATGAGACTGTTCCTGCAAGAGCAGCGTCCATTGATCGTCGTCTACATCGCCCAGCTGCTGCTCGTATCGCTTATCTACCGGCTCGACGGCTACCGCAACGGCAAGGTCGTCCTGTACGCCTGCATGATCAGTCTCATATTGCTGCTGGGCTATTTGGCATTCCGCTATATCGCCAACCGTTCCTTCTACCGCCGGCTTGCCCAGCCGATCACGGGCGAAGCCGTTACCGGCGAATCCTCTGCCGAATCCTCCCATACGCCGCTTGCCGAAGCCCTGCAGCAGCTTCTGCGCAGCCAATTCCGCCAGTACTCGACCGAACTGCATAACTATAAGCATAAAATCGAGGGACATCTCCACTTTATCAACCAGTGGGCACATCAGATGAAAACACCGATCTCGGTCATCCACCTGATCCTTCAGGATGATGACGATCCGCGCTTCGCCGCGATCGGCGACGAGCTGGACCGGCTCAAAAAAGGCCTCGACCTTGTCTTATACACCGCTAGGCTCGATACCTTCGAGCATGATTTCTATGTTGAGCAGCTGCAGCTGGAGCAGGTCGTCCGCGGGGTAACCTCCGAACAGAAACGGCTGTTCATCCGGCGCCGCATTTATCCGGCCGTCAGGATCGAGAGCGGTTTGACGGCCGCCTCGGACGAGAAGTGGCTTTCCTTCGTGCTGACGCAGATTTTGACGAACGCCGTCCGATATACGCTGAAGGAGCAAGGCACGATCCATCTGACCGGCTATGCGCGGGGCGAGCAGGCCGTGCTGGAAATCCGGGATGAAGGCATAGGCATTCCCGCAAGCGACTTGCCGCGCGTCTATGACCCTTACTTCACCGGAGAGAACGGCCGCCGGTTCCAGGAGTCGACCGGCATGGGGCTCTATCTCGTGAAGCAGATCCTGGACAAGCTCGGTCATGCCTTGGAGATTGAATCCAAGGTGGGCGAAGGCACCACGGTCCGCATCATTTTTGAACGTTCTGATCGCTAATAAACCTTACAAGGTTGTAAGGAAACTGTAAGTTACGGACATGGCGGAGCCGGATGCAGGTATTTTACAATGATAGCAACGTACACAAGGAGTGAAGTTATGCCGATCCTTAGCGTCAAGCATCTATCCAAAATCTATGAAGGCAAGGTGGCGTTCCAAGCGCTGAACAACATTCACTTCGCGGTTGAAAAAGGAGAGTTCGTCGGGATCATGGGCCCATCCGGCAGCGGCAAAACGACGCTGCTGAACCTGATCGCTACCATCGACCAGCCGACAGCGGGCGAGGTCATCATCGGAGGACGCAATCCCCACCTCCTTAACCGGACCGAGATGGCCCTGTTCCGGCGGCGGGAGCTGGGCTTCGTGTTCCAGCATTTCAACCTGCTCGATACGTTGACAATCGAGGAAAATATCGTGCTGCCGCTAACCATGGAGGGGATGCCTTTACATGAAATGGAAGCGAAACTGAAACGAATTTGCGGGCAGCTCGCCCTCGAGCCCATTCTGCACAAGCGCACGTATGAAATCTCCGGGGGACAGATGCAGCGGACCGCCATTGCCCGCGCGCTCATTCAAGCTCCGTCCCTCATCCTGGCCGACGAGCCGACAGGGAATCTGGATTCCAAGGCATCCAAGGACGTCATGCAGACCTTGTCCGCAGCCAGCCGGGAGGCCTCCGCCACCGTGCTGATGGTCACGCACGATCCGGTTGCCGCCAGCTATTGCGACCGCGTCTTGTTCATCAAGGACGGGCAATTATATAATGAAATGTATTGCGGCGACAACCGCCAGGCTTTTTTCCAGAAAATTATCGATATGCTCGCCCTGCTGGGAGGAGGAAGCCATGACCTTTCGACAATTCGCTTTTAGAAATGTCTTGAGGAATAAAAGAACGTATGCAGCCTACTTCCTGAGCAGTGCGTTTTCCGTCATGATTTTCTTTGTATGCTCCCTGTTCTTGTTTCACCCGGAGCTTTCTGAGCAAATGTTCTATCCGGTTGTTATTCAGGCCATGGTCGGCGCCGAGCTGATTATGTACGTGTTCTCGTTCTTCTTCGTGCTGTATTCGGTCGGAGCCTTTTTGAAGACGCGCAAGCGCGAGTTCGGCATTTTGTTCATGCATGGCATGACCGACCGCCAGTTCAACCAGATGGTGTTCCTGGAAAATATGATCATCGGCATCAGCGCCATTACGACCGGGATCTTGTCCGGCATCATCACCGGCAAGCTGTTCCTCATGGCCGGCTCGGCTTTTCTCGGGGTGCCTCCCCTGCCGTTTCGCCTGTCGCTGCGGGCGCTGGGTCTGACCGTCGCCAGCTATGTGCTGCTGTTCATCGTGATTTCGCTGTTCACCTCCAGGCTCATGCGGCCCAAGGCGCTCATCGACTTGTTTCAATCCGGTCAGCGTCCGAAGACAGCTCCGAAGACGTCGCCCTGGCTGTCCGTTCTCGCAGCCGTCCTGCTGATCGTCAGCTACACGCTGGCGGCCACGACCACGGCGTCTACGCTTGCCCTGCGGATGTTCCCGGTAACCTTGATGACGATGCTCGGCACCTACCTGCTCTATTCGCAGCTTGGCGTAGCCTTGGTGCGGCGAATGAAGAACAGCCGCCGTTTCACCTGGAAACGGACCAAGCTAATCCTGCTGTCCAGCCTGCACTACAGGCTGAAGGACAATGCACAGATGTTTGCCATGGTCACCATCGTGCTGGCCGTCTCGTTCTGCTCGGTGGGCGTGTTCGCCTCCATCCCGGTGCTTACGAAGCAATTTAACGAGGATTTCCCTGCCGCCATCGGCTACATCGC
The DNA here is from genome assembly GCF_002741055.1 of Paenibacillus ihbetae. Taxonomy (NCBI): domain Bacteria; kingdom Bacillati; phylum Bacillota; class Bacilli; order Caryophanales; family Paenibacillaceae; genus Paenibacillus; species Paenibacillus ihbetae. The sequence continues at coordinate 2,419,981 of NZ_CP016809.1, forward strand.
CAAGGAAGGAAACACCTCCGAGCGCGAGCATCTTCAGACCATCCGCCAAGAGCTGGATGAACGAAAAATACCGTTTGAAACGCTGTCGTTTCACGTTAAATATACCGAAGCCAAGACTGATTCCGCCCGGCCCGAGGTCCCGCTCACCCTGCTGTCCTTCTCCGACTACAAGGAGGCTGTCCGGATGGCCGGCCTGCCGTTTAACGAGCCTCCGCTGGAGGCTGACGCTGCCCTTGTCCTTGTCGCATCGCAGAACGACCGGGCCTATATCCGGACGCGGCACCATGTATCGTATCAAATTCCGGATACCGATATCCGGCTGCGCGAGGTCGGGTATTCGGAGCATGCCGGCATCCCGGAATATTTGCTTCCGAAGATGGATGGCGACGACCGCTTCGGCGGTCTGGTCATCAGCGATGACATGTTTGAGCGCATCCCTCCTTCCCGGACGGAGCGGTACACCGGCTTTTACACCGAGGATTTCCGGCAGACGGAGGGCGTCGCATCCCAGCTTGCGCCCAGAGGGGCCGTCCGTTATGAAATGAACCGTCCTTACGCGCTTACCGTAAGCGGGACCCTCTTCGCCCTGCGCGACAGCCTGTATAATATGCTGCTTTTTGCCGCTTTGCTCGTCGGAACCGTATTTTTTATCGCCGCCGGCAGCTTCCTGTATTTCCGCCTGTATGCCGATCTTGACTATGACCGCAGGCATTATGCCACCATCTCGCGGCTCGGCATGACGGACAGGGAGTTTCGGCGAATCGTCACCGGACAGCTGGCGCTGCTCTTTTTCGTTCCGATCGGGCTTGCGATCACGCACAGCATCTTTGCGTTCATTGCGCTGCAAAGCTACTTCTATCTATCCATCGCGGCTGAGATGGGTATCGTGCTGCTGAGCTTCCTGATGATGCAGATCCTGTACTTCTACTTTATTCGAAGCCAGTATTTGCGCAAGCTGAAGCAGACCCTGATCTAAGGGGATCAGCGATCGACGCTCCCAGGCCTTTAACTATGTGAAAGAGGTGTAACTTTTGGAAAACTGGATTACGGATATTATGGAGCAATTCGGCTATGTCGGGATCTTCCTGATGATCGCCCTGGAAAACGTGTTTCCTCCGATTCCGTCCGAGGTAATTCTCACCTTCGGAGGGTTTATGACCACCTATACCAAGCTCAGCGTACCCGGCGTTATTCTTGCCGCAACCCTCGGCTCCGTCGTCGGAGCCGTCATCCTGTACGGTATCGGCCGCCTGCTGGACGTGGAGCGGCTGGAGAAGATCGTGGATCGCTGGGGACATATTCTCCGTGTGAAAAAAGAAGATATCCGCAAAGCGGATGCCTGGTTCGATAAATACGGCTACTGGACGGTGCTCTTCTGCCGCATGATTCCGCTGATCCGGAGCCTGATTTCCATCCCGGCGGGCATGTCCAACATGAAATTCGGCATGTTCCTCCTCTTCACCACGATCGGCACCTTGATCTGGAACGTCATTCTGGTCTCGGTCGGCGCCGCGCTTGGCGAATCCTGGGAAGATATCGTCGCCTTCATGGACGTATACTCCAATATCGCTTATGCTGTAATAGCTGTGGCCGTTATCGCATTCCTGATCATCTTTTTCCGCAAGCGCAGAAAATCCGCTTAACGGTACCAGGCACATGCCTATGGTACGTGAGGTTGGCATGACCGGTTGACCTTTCGGCTTCTTCATGCCATGAATCATTAACGACGCTGCATTTTTACATTTTTCATTTTTTTAAGTAAGGGAGAGACTTTAGGTCATGGATTTTTTAACTATCCTCAAAGCAATCATTCTAGGAATCGTCGAGGGACTGACCGAGTTCGCTCCCGTTTCCTCTACCGGCCATATGATCATCGTGGATGACATGTGGCTGAAATCCGAAGAGTTTCTTACGAAATACGTAGCCAACACCTTTAAGGTCGTCATTCAGCTCGGCTCGATCCTCGCGGTCGTTGTCGTGTTTAAAGATCGCTTTCTTGATCTTCTCGGCCTGAAGCGCAAAAAGCCCGAAGCCGGCGTTCCCGCCGGTACCGGGCGCCTGAAGCTGAGCCAAGTGATCGTCGGCTTGATTCCGGCGGGCGTGCTGGGCGTATTGTTTGAGGACTTTATCGACGAGCATCTGTTCTCGACGGAAACGGTGCTGATCGGTCTTGTCCTTGGGGCGATCTTTATGATCGTCGCGGACAAGATGAGCTCGAACAAGGAAGCGAAAATCGTATCGGTCGATCAGATTACGTACAAGCAGGCTTTCAGTGTCGGCCTGATTCAATGCCTGTCGCTATGGCCGGGCTTCTCCCGTTCAGGCTCCACCATCTCTGGAGGCGTCATGCTCGGCATGAGCCACCGTGCAGCCGCAGACTTCACATTCATCATGGCGGTGCCGATCATGTTCGGGGCAAGCTTGCTGTCCTTGCTGAAAAACTGGGAGTATTTCACGCTGGAGGCGCTGCCGTTCTTCATCGCCGGGTTCTTGGCAGCCTTCGTGTTCGCGCTGATCTCGATCCGCTTCTTCCTGAAGCTGATTAACCGGATCAAGCTGGTGCCGTTTGCGATTTACCGTATTGTGTTGGCAGCGGTTATTGCGCTGGTGCTGTATCTGTAATTTTAAGGGCGTGCGGGTAGCGCTCAGAGGACGCTTCGCGTACGTATCGTTTCTACGATCGCTGTTGTCGCCGGATTTCTCGAATTGTCTCCAGCAAGGGGGAAATCCGGCGACAAAGGCGAACACTCCGTTTCTTCGGAATCGATTCGTCCGCTCCGCTGGGCGCAAGGGATCCGCAATTTCCCGCTGCCTATGTGTGGGGAGAAATAAAGGAGGGCAAGATTTCATTTCTTGCCCTCCTTCTTGTTGTTGGCGAGCTTTTCGGTTCAGTCCGAGTACGCAACTCTTCCCTCTCCCCCTCCGCTGACACCTCTTATTGGTAGATCTATACTCCTGTTTTTAAGATTTCAATATGTGCCCAGAGAAACAGCCTCGCGCAAATTACAGAATTCGACTTTTTATGACAAGAGACATTCTTTTAGCGGTTTACTGGTCTGCGATACTATTAGTACCACTGTTTTTCTGAGACTATAAGCTGAATAGGCCACCCCACCACAGAACTTCGATATCATTTCCTCTATCAGAGTCTCTGAACAGAAGAAGAGATATAAACCTTCAGGCCTATACCAAAAATTTCCGCCCGTTTGTATAGTTCAATTGTCAACAAATGTAACAAAAAATCGAACCGTTGGATCATGGCAAACCCGTTGAAAAGCGGGGACGCAAAGCTACAGGGGCTAAGGCGGATTAAAGTGCATCCGCTATGCCAGCCAGTTGCCCGAAACGGCAGATGAACCTTCGTCTGTTTGTGGGCAGATGAAGGTTTTTTGGCGTTCAAAAAATCATCTTCCAAAGGTCGAATTATCCACGTGAAGGAGGTTCGATGATGAGAGAGCCCGTCTTAAGAGCGGCAGCATCCTTGCGGTGCTATTAAGATGGTCTCACAGGAGAGACACTTAAATGTTGGGAGACGACCGATTATACGAATGTTGCTTTAAACTATCCAATCACCTCAACTCATCTCTGGCAGGAGGAATACAAATGCAAACAAGCCCTCGGCGGCCGTTTCAGCAATCGGTTTCATTCATTCTTTGTGTAACCCTGTTATTATCGTCATGGGTGGTCGTATCCTTCCCAACGACGGCTTCCGCGGCTCCCGCGACGGTAACTAAAGTATTACAAGAAGGCGTCGACGGGTATACGGGTATGAGTTCGGCTACCGTCAGCAGCCTAAAGCCTGATACGCCATCCCCCGGCATCTCAGTCCTTACAAGACGGGACTATGGAGACTATGGTGATTCTCGGCCATTTTTTAAGATCGATCTCCCCTCCATACCGCAAAACGCGACCATTACGGACGCTAAGTTTGAACTGAGCGCGCTTCCGTTCGGGAACTCGGGCAATGGGACCGTATCGGTTGACGTCTATAGAGTCGCTCAGGATTGGAATGAAAGCAGCATCACATGGAATACCTCCATTACGAATCCCATTTATGATTCGATCCCTTACTCAACCAAACCGATCGGCTGCGCTGGAAATAGTGCAATATGCAGTTTCGATCTGACCGGCCTCGTGCAGCAATGGGTTGAGGGCACCTCGGAGAATTATGGTTTTATGCTGAAGGTTGCGGACGAAATACCATCCGTGAATTGGTCCAGAGGATTTCACCCGGAAACATTTTATGTAGTATCCCTCCGCCCTAAGCTGACAATTACCTACACCGTTGCTGCAACCGGCGTTGACGTAACACCCTCCACCCTTTCGCTGATTCGCGGCGGGAGCACGGAACAATTGATAGCAACGGTCCTGCCGGATACGGCCATGAATAAAAATGTGACATGGTCGTCGTCGGATCCCGCTATTGCGACGGTAGACGCAAGCGGCGTCGTTACGCCGGTCGGACGGGGCACGGCTACCATTACGGTGACGACGGAGGATGGAAGCTTCACGGACACAAGCACGGTGACGGTATCGGAGCCGACCGATCTAAGCCAATTGACGCTGTCGAAAGGCACCCTGTCGCCGGCGTTCGAAGCCGGAACGACCCATTATACAGCTGCCGTGACGAACGATGTGTATAGCCTGACGGTTACACCGATCACGGTGGATGCGCATGCAACCATGACCGTGAACGGGCATTTGGTCAAGAGCGGTACGCCATCGGAGGCGATTCAGCTGAACGTCGGTGACAATGAAATCACCGTGACGGTAACAGCACAGGATGGTACGACGAATACCTATATGGTGAAGGTAACCCGTGCGGCGAGCAACAGCGCGGACTTAACGAATGTGGAGCTGTCGAAAGGCACACTAACGCCGGCATTCGCCAGCGGGACGACCGCCTATGCGGCTGCTGTGACTAACGATGTATATAAGCTGACGATTACGGCGACAACGCTCGATGCAAATTCGACCGTGACGGTGAACGGGCAGCCGGTCAAGAGCGGCACTCCGTCGGAAGCCATCGAACTGAACGTCGGTGACAACAAAATCGTCGTGACGGTAACTGCGCAGGATGGAATAACGACGAAAACATACACGATCGTGGTTACCCGATTGAACGCAAGCTCGCCAGCACCTGATAATGGCGGGCACTCGGGTTCCTATAATGGCGGATCATCGTCAGGGCCACCGGTTAGCCCGGTGAACCCTTCAGAGGATAAAACCGACGAGCCTAAAGATACGGAAACCCCTTCGGAAGGGTCGAATGGAGCAGCTTGCCCGCAGCTCACATGGACGGACACCCGGAGTCATTGGGCGAGACCCTATATCGATACCGCTTCGCAACTCTGCATAATTAAAGGCGTTTCGAGCGATAAGCTTTTGCCGGATGAAGAGGTGACCAGACTGCAGTTCGCGCTAATGGTAGCTCGGGCGATGAAGCTGCAGCCTGTGGACCATACCGGTGTCCTGGAAGCCTATCAGGATCGGGAAGACATCCCTGCCTGGGCATCGGAGGAATTGTCCGCTGCGATCCAAGCGGGGATCATCGAAGGCTACAACGATGATATGCTGCGCCCGAACAAAAAGATCAGCCGGGCGGAATTGATCACCATGCTGATTCGAGGCCAGGGTCTATCTGCTGCCAATGCAGCGACTTCGTTCAAGGACGATGCTGAAATCCCGGCTTGGGCCAAAGGTTATGTTAGATATGCGGAGCAGCTAGGAGTCATCGAAGGCCGCTCCAATAACCGGTTTGAGCCGTCCAGCACCGCCACGCGGGCAGAAGCCGTCGTGATCCTGGTCCGCATGCTGCAAGACAAGCAATAAAGCCGCAGCGTTAAAGCATGCATGCTGCTGCAGGGAAGTTACAACTCCAAGTGCAGGCAATAGGCAATAGGCAATAGGCAATAGGCGGGTCGAAATAAAAAAGGAGGCAAGATCTCGTGTCTTGTCCTCCTTTTTATTGTCTCAGGGGTATAGTGAGGATCGTTCCGCCTATAGCAGATATGATCCTCACCCAGGTCCGCTTCCTCTCTCAAGCTCCGCTTACCGTCCCGACTGCACTCCTTCGCCCTCCGGGGTACCCTTAACGGCTTCAACTATCACTATCGTCAGCCCTCCGGCCCAGCCAGCGGCTCTTTGGAATAGTAGCGCACCGCTTTCCCACGCGAGCTTGCGTATGCGATCTCGCCCCGGGTGCTCTCCCCGATATAACCGTTCACATCGATGACGTAGATCTCGTCCGACATGTCGATTTTGCGGAAGTGCAGCTCCTTAAGCCTTGCCTCCTGCTCCGGCGTGATGTCGATGCCGTCGCTCTGCTCGAAAAAACCGACGCTGAGCACGATATGCCCGCCCAACGTCAGGGCCGCCTCAGCCTCCCGGAATTGAGGCTTGAACCTGGTCGACCCGCATAATGTAATGACTTTCATGGCTGCTCTCCTTTTCCTCAACGGTGATTAAGGGCATTTTGTCAGTCCCCCGATTTTCGCGGTGCCCATGATCCGGTTCGCTGGCGCCAATGGGCGCGATCTCCCTACTCTTCAAATGACAGGTTGGACGGTTCGTCCAACAGCTCATAATGTACGTCTAAATGGGTGGTTGGAACACTCAGGTCCACTTCTTCGAATCGGAAGCTGTCCACCCACACCTTGCCCGCTCCCATCAAGAGCACGCCAATCGAGATCGTGGCGCTCTCCTCCGGCACGTCCAGCACGATGGCGTAATGGTTCCAATTCGTGCTCCCGGCGATGCGGCGGTCGTGCATGTTATCGAACTGGAGCACGTCCTCGGCGTGGTTGTCGATACGCATCCACAAGCCGCAATACTCGGCGACGTTGTCGGTTTTGACGAAGCCGGAGAATCTCATCCGCTTCCCCCTGTATTTGTCGGCTTTGAACTGCTGCATCATCGTGGCGAAAGCGCCGGGATCCATCGGCGTCAGGGCGCGTAAATAGCCGGATGCGCTTCCTTGATGCACGACGGTCCGATCGACTCCCATTTCATAATCCTGCGGGTGGCTTCCGCTCAGGAACCAGCCCTTCAGAGCGGATGGATTGCTTGCTTGTTGATTCATGCTAACATCTCCCTTGGCTTGGATTGAGCTTTGCGCGTGGAGCGAGAAGATTTTCCGGTAGCGTCCGGGCGGGATGCCGTACATTTTTTTAAACGCTCTCGTAAAAGACTCCTGGCTTTCAAAGTGGCAGTGCAGCGAAATATCGATGATCGGCGTTTCGGTATGGAGCAATAGCTGCCCTGCCAAAGCCAGCCGGCGTCTTCTCAAATAGTCCGCAATGTTCAAGCCGACCTCTCGCCGGAACAATCTGTGAAAATGGTGCGGCGAAAATCCGGCATACGAGGCGATATCCGTCAGCGTCAGCGGCTGCTCCAGATGCTGCTCCATATACGCAATGCTTTTTTGGATGATCTGTTTCGTGTTCAAGGCGGGCCCTCCTTTGCCCCTAAGGATAACAAAACGGGCGACGTCATTTTTGATCTTTTTTGCCAAAAAAGAAAGACCTCTTCAATCAAAGAGGCCTTTCTTCGAACTTTTAGGGTATGCGGTGCGGTATGCAGCTAAAACCAGCCAGTTGACTCGCCTATTTGCCACCGAGGCAGTCCTGGAACAGATCTTGCTGGACCTTCAGATTAATGTACCGGAAGATGCAGGGAAATCCCCTTACTTCAGGCGGACCTTTTGTTTCGAGCTTGCCGATGCATACGCCGCCAGCGCCACCCGCGCCGAATAATATCCGTCTTCACCGGAAATCGCAACCGGCTTGCCGTCCCGAATGCTGTCCACGAAGCTGTTAACCAGCCCTTCATCCATATCGTCCCCCCAGAAGCTCCAGGCGGCTTTGCCTGTAATATCGCTGTACACATCGTTCTTCTGGGCGAACGAATCGATGTTAATCACGCCCTTGGTACCGATGATCTCCAGCGTGACATCCCCCCAGGTCGGGAAGGTCCGGTTTCGGGACCAGCTTGGATCAAGAACAGCCACAACGCCGTTTGCAAATTTGACATGGACCATGCCGGCATCGTCAATATCGGTTTCATGAAACAGCGTTTCGGCGTGGGCGTACACTTCCTCCGCGACGCTGCCGGTAAACCAGTGCATCAAATCCATCACGTGGACGGTATGGTCCAGCACCGCTCCGCCGCCGGAATGCTCGCGCTCGATAAACCATCCTCCCGGCATGGTGCCCCGGTTGGTTCCCTTCATCGCCAGGATCTCGCCGATCTGACCGGCGTCGATCGCTTCCTTCGCCTGCCGGACCGACGTAATGAACCGGCACGGGAAAGCCGTCATCAGCTGCACGCCGTTGTCCTTGCAGGTCTGAATCATATCCAGCATTTCGGATTCGGACAGCCCCAGCGGCTTCTCGCAGAGGACATGCTTGCCCGCAGCAGCCGCCCGCTTCGTGATCTCCGCATGACGGGCATTCTCCGAACAGATGACGACGGCATCCAAATCCTGCGCCAAAAGCTCATCGTAATTCGCATAATACGGAATGCCCCGCTCTACCGAGTAAGGGCGCACCCGCTCCGCATTCTCATCGGCAATGCCGACCACCTCGACATCCTCCCGTTTCTGCATGGAATTCAAATAGCTGACCGCATGCATATGGGCAAAGCTGATAAATCCGACTTTAATCTTGTTCATGATGCATTCCCTCCCATAATCACAGGCTGTCCGGTCTGGGCCGAACGTTCCGCCGCCAAAGCGACTTCTACCGCATAGCAGGCATCCGCCGCGCTGACCCTTGGCTCGCTGCCGTCTTGAATGCACTTGATGAAATGCTGCACTTCATCATAATACGGATCATGGAGGCTGGGGCTTGAAGGAACCTGGACGGCTGCCGATTCTCCCGACGGCCCGGCGGCAAGCTTGATATCCAGCGACTGCACCTGATTGCTGTCAAACCGGATGATCCCCTGGTCTCCCGCGATTTCAAACTGGGTTGTAAACGGTCCGGGATAGCCCCAATATCCGGTTAGGTTCGCAATTGCGCTGTTTTTGAATCGAAGCGTAATCTGGGCGTATTCCATCTCAGGCTCTTCCCGTTTGATTACGGAAGCGAAGACGGACTCCACTTCCCCGAACAGCCAGCAGGCAAAATCAATGTCATGGATCATTAAATCCAGGATGACGCCGCCGCTTTGATCATGATTGCTGTACCAGCCGTCCATCCCCTTCGGATAGGAGCCGTATCGCTTGAAGTGGGCCATCTTCGCCGTTCCGATCACGCCCGAATGCGCCTGACGGTAAGCATCTGCATAATTCGGGAAGAAGCGCACGACATGCCCGATGAATAAACGGACGCCGTGCTTCTCGCATGCAGCCTTCATTTCAAGCGCATCCTCGAGCGTAAGCGCGGCCGGTTTTTCGCAGATGATATGGATCCCCTTCTCCGCCAGCTTCAGAGTATATGGTTTATGCAAATAGGTCGGCAAGCAGATTGCAACCGTCTCCAATTCTTCCTGCTGAAGAAGCGATTCGACATCCGTATATGCCTTCGCACCGGTCACGGCTGCAGCCTTCTCCGCCCGCCCGGCGTTTATGTCTACGACACCCGTAACCTTGACTCCAGGCATCGCTGCCAGATTGCCCGCGTAAGCCATTCCCATCGTTCCACAGCCTATGATCGCTATGTTCACGTTAAATTACCTCCATTGTCCTTGAATATGATCTCCCTGCACCGCAATTGCCGGTCCGGAAAGGTGGCCCCTCTTTCGAAAAATGTTGCTGCCCTACATAACATTCTTCAACGTTCTTCGCATTCCTGCTCTATAGGGACGGATTATGTCATTTTTTGAAACCGGTTCGTTAACTTGGTAAAGTGTATATAGAAGCTTTCATAAACACATAATTTGCGATCCAGGGCAAGAGGCGGGACGTAACCATGCACGTCGTGCTTTTCTCGTTCCTGCTTTCCGGATTCAAGCGCCGCTTGCCGGATCCTTCCTGTTTAGACACAATTACCGATACAAGAAAGAGAGAAAGGGTGTAGAGAAAAATATGACGAATCCCATTGTATCAACCAAGTATGGACGAATTGAGGGCCGTTTGGAGAACGGTGTACGCATATGGAGAGGCATCCCCTATGCACAGCCGCCGATCGGCAAACTTCGCTTCCGCCCTCCCGTACCGCCGGCAGCCTGGGAAGGGATTCTGGATGCACACCGGTTCTCTCCAATGTGCCCGCAGCCCGTGGAATCCTCCTCCAGCATGATGACCGGTGCGGTTACGAAGACGATGTCCGAGGATTGCCTGTACCTGAATGTATGGGCACCCGGGCATCAAGCCGGGGAGCCGCTGCCGGTCATGGTATGGATTCACGGCGGCGCATTTGTAACGGGCTCGGGCAGCCTGCCGACTTATGACGGCCATTCCTTCGCTACGCGGGGAAACGTCATACTGGTCACGATCAATTACCGGCTGGGGGCGTTCGGCTTTGTCCATCTCAGCCCTTTTCACGAAGCCCTCTCTTCCAATGTCGGTCTGCTGGACCAAATTGCGGCGCTGACGTGGGTTAAGGACAATATCGCCGCATTCGGCGGGGACCCTGACCGGGTTACCGTCTTCGGCGAGTCGGCTGGCAGCATGAGCATTGCCGCGCTGCTCGCCATGCCGGCAGCCAAAGGGCTGTTTCATCAAGCGATCATGCAGAGCGGAGCTTCGCAGGCGCTGCCTGCGGGACAGGCGCAGCAGATTGCCGACGGCCTGCTCCAGGAGCTTGGCGTAACCGCCGATGGGCTGGAGCAGCTGGAGGCCATGACTGCGGAGCAGATTTTCGAGGCCGGGGAACGACTGAAGAAGCGGATCGGGCCCGGCGTGAACATGATCTTCCAGCCTGTCGTCGAGCCGGGCACGCTGCCGCTAGAGCCGCTGCAGGCGGTGCAGGCCGGGTCAGCCGCATCCGTGCCGCTGCTCATCGGGACGAATCTCGAGGAGGGAGCTTTGTTCTTCCGGCCTAACTCGCCGCTGATCAAGGAGGAGCATCTGGTGCATGCGGTTGAAGCGATGACCGGGATTCAAAACGCGGGAGCCTTTACGAAGCAATATCCTTACACCATTGATGGCCATGCCCAAATCATGACCGACCTCTATTTCTGGCGCTCTGCCGTTCAATTCGCGGCAGCTCACAGCGGGCAGGCTCCGGTCTGGATGTACCGGTTCGATTGGACGCTCCCGGAGCATCCGGTTCTCGGCAAAGCGATGCATGCTTTGGAAATCCCGTTCGTGTTCAACACGGTACGCCTGTTCCGCAACATAGGCGTTGAAGTTGACCGGGACACGCAGACGCTCGCAGAGCGGATGCAGGATGCCTGGGCCGCATTCGCCCGCACCGGATCTCCGGACACGCCGTCACTGCCTTGGCCACAGTACGACCGGAACGACCGGTCGACGATGATTTTCAACAGCCGCAGCGAGGTCGCGCGCGATCCGGATTCGGCCAAGCGCATCATGCTGGGGTTATAGAATACGGACAAGGCGGCCGCTCAAGCCGATCTCTGACGGGAAACACCGGACCGGGACATCGTCCGGCAGCCGGATCTCGAAACAAGCTTTCCATCGATTAACCGAACAAAAGCTGTACGCCGCGCATGAACCACTTAGCGCGAGGGCGTACAGCTTCTTTGCATACAGCATATTTTTTTCTATAGCTCGTCTCTCCGTCTACTTGACCGCTCCCTGCGTAATACCGTTAATGATCCATTTCTGGGCGAACAGATAAATGATGATCATCGGCAGCATGGCCATCAGGTACGAAGCAAAGGCCAGATTGAATTCGGTATTGAACTGCCCTTGGAAAATGTACTGCACCAGCGGCAGCGTATAGGAATCCGTGTCGCTGATGATGATGAGCGGGAGCAGGAAGTCGTTGTAGGTGGACAAGCAGATCAGGATGCCCACCGTTGCATTGATCGGCGCCATAATCGGGAAGATGATCCTCCAGAAGGTCCCCCACGTAGACGTCCCGTCAACCCGGGCTGCTTCTTCAAGAGCAACCGGAATGGACTTGATGTAGCCGACATAGACAAACACGTTGAACGCGAGCGCATACACGGTATGCAGGATCGTCAGTCCCACCAGATTGGTCATGTTCAAGCCGGCCGTCAATTTCACCAGCGGCAGCATAATAATCGGAAACGGAATGAACATCGCGCTGATGAAGTAAAAGTAGAGCCCCTTGAAAAACCTCCGGTTCATGTTACGCGCAATCGCATAGGCCACAAGCGAATTCGTAAGCAGCGTCAGGACGACCGTTGCGGTCGTTACCATGGCGCTGTTGCCCAGCGCGTTGAAGAAGTTTGTCATGGCGATCGCATTGGCGAAATTCTCGAAATGAAGCTCCTTCGGCAGGCCGAACACCGATGCCAGCATATCCTGGGGCGATTTGAGCGCTATCGTAACCGTCATGTATAACGGAAACAGGATCAGCACGGTGCCCAAGGCGATGAGGATCATGACCGGCCAATTGGTTCTGGTCCGCATTACATCTCCGCCTCCCTTCGCTGTAAAAACCGGATTTGCGCAATAGATACGGCCGCGATCAGAATAAAGTAAATGACCGAATTGGCCGATTGATACGCGAACTCGCCGCCCTCGAAGCCTCCCGTATAGATAAGGTGCGAGATGGACTGCGTTGCACGTCCGGGGCCGCCGTTCGTCAGCGCCACGATCTGGTCGAACACCATCAAGGAGTTCTTCATCGCCAGCACCATGTTGATCGTGAAGAAGGGGGCGATCAGCGGGAAGGTGATCTTCCAGAATTCCTGCCAGCGGCTCGCGCCGTCCAGGTTCGAGGCTTCATACAACGTGCCTGGAATCGTCTGCAGCCCGGCTAGATACAAAATCGTATTATAGGCGACGCCCTGCCACACCGCTACGATGACGATGCCGATCCAGGCGTGCTGCTCGCTCCCCAATAGGTTGGTCGAGAGCCAGCCAATGCCGAGGTTCTGCCCCCATATCGTAAAGACGTTCGAGAATAAATAGTTGAAGATATAGCCGACGATCAGGACGCTGAGAATGTTCGGCAGAAAGTAGATGCCCCGGAAAAAATTCCTCGCCTTGATCTTTGCGTTCAGTCCCATGGCGATCAAGAGACTGAGAATATTGATCAGAATCGTGACCACGACCGCGAACTTGAACGTGAACCAATAAGCATTGCCGACATTGCCGTCTTTGAACAGGTTCACGTAGTTTTTGAGTCCGATGAAATCGTAATGGTCGCCGAATCCGTTCCAGTTCGTGAAGGAATAATACACGCCCTGCAGCGCAGGCAGGGTCAGAAATATGAAGAACAGCACAACTGCCGGTACGGTCATCAAATAGTAAGGCATAAGCCGCTTGTTCATGCTTGAAATCCTCCTCATTGTTCATTGGGATGGCGTTGGTCAGGGCTGCCTGTTCCTCGACGTCTAGCGCCTGTCCGCAACCTTGTCCCATTCCGTATCCAGCTTCTTCAGATAGGCGTCGATATCCCGATTTTGAAGAAAGGACTGGATAATGGAGTTCAATTGAACGGCAGCCGGAATGTAGTGGTCGGCAAAATCGACCACTTGCCCGCGCTTCAGATAAGGCAAGAGCTCAGACACGGCCGGATCGTCCTGCGTAACGCCCTGCACGGTTGAGAACAGCGTCTGCTCCGAGATGTACTGCTTGCTGTTCTCCGGCTCAAGCAAAAATTCGATGAACCGCAATGCCTCCTCCTTATGCTTGGAGTCTTCGGCGACCGCCAGCAAGGTATCCACACCCGAGATCAGTTTGTTCGATTCCGGATCGTCGCCGGTTGGCAGCGGAAAGAAGCCGATCGGCGCCTCGGGATTGGCCTTCCGGATTTCGGAGATCGCCCAAGTCCCCTGAATGTACATGGCCGACTCGCCTCTGGCGAAGGCGCGGTTGCCGTCGGCGTAGTTTTTGCCGAAGTTGTCCCCATGCCCATACTCCATCAGCTCCAGCTGCTTCTCCGCAATCTCACGGTATCGGTCCGCGAACGTGACCTTCCCTTCCCTGCGGTCCAAATAAAACTCGATGCCTTCCAGATTGGAGGCCAAGGCGTTGAACGGAAGCACCGTCTGCCAATCGTCCTTGTATGTGAAGTAGAACGGGATCGTTCCCCCGTCCTTTGCCTTCTTCGCGGTGGCCAACAGCTCGTCCCAGGTGCGCGGAACGGAAAGGCCCAGCTTGCTGAAAATCTCCTTGTTGTACATCACGCCGTTGGCGTTCGTGGAATATGGAATGCCGATGACTTCCTCCATGCCGGAAACATCCTTCAGCATTTGCACGTAGGTTTCGTCTATCCGGCTCAGCAGCGGACTGCCGGTCATATCCATGAAAATGCCGCTCTGGGCGAGCAGCGAATATGTATCGGTTGCCCCCATGCCGACGATGTCGGGAATATCGTCCTTGACGACCCGCGTCTTCAAGACGGTCTCCGCATCCGGCGGATTGACTTGAACGACCGTAATGTCGGATTGGGATTCGTTAAACTTCTGGATCAATGCATCAAAGGAGCCCTTGGCTTCAGGCTTGTTCTGGAAAAATTCAATCTGCACGCGCCCGGATGTGTCATTGCCGCCGCAAGCCGTGAGCATGCATATCAACAGGATGCTTACGCTTGCCGCCAACCCTTTTCCAAACTTCATCGTCCGCCCTCCATTTCAAATCCTGATGCTGTATGCAGGTACGCTTGCTTTGTACCCCATGTCTATTTACTACCCTTATCGCTTGGTTGCTAAACGGCGCAAGGGGGGCGACTGGTCATGCGGATCGAGCGGACGAACGCAAAAAAATACCGGCAGATCAGGAGTTTCGTCCTGTTCTGCCGGCAGATATTGGTGCATGTTATACATTGGTGAGGTTAGATCCTACTCCAGCCATTTTTTGTGGATCTCGTCGAATTTGCCTTGCAGCTTCATTTCATCGATCCACATTTCCAGGTAGCTTGCGTACTCGAAGTCGCCGCGAGGAATCATATAGCCCTTCTCGCTGTTGGTGAAAGGCTTATCTGTCAGTGCAGCGTACAATCTGGAGTCAGCTTTGGCATAAGTGATCGCTTCGATCGTATCGGTGATCATTACGTCATACGTGCCGTCCGCAACCAGATGCGGGATGTCCAGGTTGTTAGGAACAACGGTTACGTTCGCATTCTTCAGATGCTCGCGCACGAACACTTCGTTCGTGCCGCCTGGGTTAACGCCAATGCGTACGGAAGGCTTATTGATGTCTTCAATCGTCAAGTATTTGTCCTTGTCTTCAGCGCGGATCAGTGGCGCTTTGCCGAAGGAGATGTAGCCTTGGGAAACGTATGCTGTTTTTTGTCTGGCTGTGTTACGAGTCACACCGCCTACAGCGATATCGAATTTATCGTCTTGAAGATCCTTCATCATCGTGGACCAAGTCGTATTCACGAACTGAACGTCTACGCCAAGATCTTTGCCAAGCTCTTTCATCGCGTCAACGTCGTAGCCTTCGTACTGTTTGGTCTCCGGATTCAAATATGTAAACGGCTTGTAGTCTCCGGTCATGCCTACCCGAATATAACCTCTTTCAATAATTTCATCCAATTGGGATTCCGCTTGCTTCTTAAGCTGTCCCGGTGCTTGGGATGAAGCGGACTTTGCGGAAACGTCCGGTGTTCTCAGAACCTCATTTGCCGCGAAGCCTGTTGCTACGAGGGATAAGCTGACTACCCCTGCCAGTAATACCTTTTTCCAATTCTTAGCCATGGTTTCAATTCCTCCAGTTTTCTTCTTGTTGTAATCCTTGCCTTCTTGCATAGCTTGCTTCTGCTTACTTGCCTACGTTACTTCTGCTTTCTTGCATACTTGCATCTGCATACTTACTGCATTCTCGCATCTGCATTCCTGCTTCTGCTTTCGTGCTTTTCTGCTTTCGTGCTTCTGCATTCTTGCTTCTGCTTTCGTGCCTGCTTGCCTCGTACCCCAGTTTGCTGCTGCAGCTCTCTTAACGCTTTCCTACAGGCATCCCCCCTTTCAAGCAGCCCGGGGAGATTACAATTTGAATTTGGCCAATTCTTTGCTGAGCTCCTCGGCTACGCTCTCAAGCTGCTTCACAGAGTTTGAAATCTCCTTGATCGTCACGATCTGCTCTTCCACAGCGTCTGCCACATTCTTCGCATCGCTGGACGTATGGTCGGCGATCGATTTCAGCTCTTCAATGGAAGCGCTGACCTGCTCGGAGCCTGCCGACATCTCTTCGGAAGCCGCCGAAACCTCGAGAATATGATCAGCCACGTTCCGGGTCGCATACAGGATGTTATCGAACTTCTCGCGAACCTCTTCAATAAGCGCGATGCCTTCCTGTACATCCTTACGGCTGACGTCCATCACTTCGACCGCATTCAGCGTATCCTCCCGAATTTCGGTGATCAGCTTCGCAATCTGATCGGTGGACGCTTCCGATTGCCCGGCCAGCTTCTTCACTTCTTCTGCGACGACTGCAAAGCCTCGGCCATGCTCCCCTGCTCTTGCCGCTTCAATCGAAGCGTTGAGCGACAGCAGGCGGATGCGGGAAGTGACCTCCGTAATAAAGCTCAAAATCTGCTCGATTTCCGAAGACCGTTCGTTCAAACGCTCGATGGCGGTTCCGACCTTGGATGTCCCCTCGCCGATGTTGCCGATCTGCTTCACGGCCTGCTCAACGACGACAGAGCCGCTCTCCGCTTGCGTTGCCGCTTCCTGCGCAGCCTCGGACACCATGGATGAGGTTTCCGCGATCTTCACGATGCCGCTGGCCATATCGCTCATCGATACGGCGATCTCGGAAGAGCTTGCAGCATGGGCGTTCGCACCGCTTGCAATTTGGCGAATGGACGTTCCAATCCGATCGACGCTGTTCATCGCCGTATCGACGCCGCCCGAGACAACCTCGGTTACGGTCAGTACCTGCTTGGATGAATCGTTCACTCCATCGACCAGATGCTTCAGATGGGACACCGTCTGGTTGAAATCGCCGGAGAGAACCGCAACCTCGTCCTTGCCCTTCACTTGAATCGTCTTCGTCAAATCTCCTGCGGCGACTTCCTTCACGGCCGCATTCAGCTTACGGATCGGCTGTACAATCTGCGACGTCACCCAATATGCCGCAGCGATGGATACAAGCAGCGCCCCTGCCGAGATGGCAACGAGCGTTACCGACAGTTTGGAGATCGGAGCGTTCAGCTCCTTGCTTGGCGCCGTAACGAATACGCCCCAATTCAATTCGGACGGAGCATAGGCTGCCGTATAAGCCGTTCCGTCCAGTGAATATTGGAATTCTCCCGGCTGGCCTTGGCTCACCTTTTCATAAGCTTTCGTCAGCTCCGCATCGACATCCTGAACCTTTGTTTGCAGGACGAGCTCCTCGGACGGATGCCACATGAACGTTCCGGTACGACTCAACAAGAAAGCATAGCCGGTTTCGCCGAAAGATTGGTCTGATACTTTCTTCTGTACCTCGTTAATCGGAAGCGTCGAGCCCATATATCCGTACTGCTTCCCGTCCTTCATGAGCGGTATGATCATCGTTACGATGTTGTTACCGGTCCGCTTGGATAGCACCGGCTCCGATACGACGATCTTGCCCTCGCCTTTTCCGGCCTCCTGGTAATGAACCCGGTCGGATACGTCGGTAATTTCCCCAAGGAAATTGATCACGTTCTTGCCTGTCAAATCGTAGGAGAAGAAGAAGGTTTCGAATTCCGGATTCTGCTCCTGCGCTTTCTGAATCAACTTCAAATCCTGCTCTTTGTCCCCCGTAATGAACTTGCCGACGGTTTCGATCTTCGCAATTTCCGCGTTCAGAAAATCGTCGATTTGCAGCGCCAGATTCTCGGCGCTCAAGAGCGCTTCCTTGTCCAGACTGTCTCCCAGCAAATTGGATGAGCTGTTATACGTTACCGCGAAGACAGTGCCGAGACTGACAAGCAGAATCAAACAAATCATCGTTATCATCTTTTGCTTAAGGCTCTTTAGCATGGCTCTAAAATCCTCCCCAAAAATGGTTCCGGGGTCCTACTCATTCCTGTGTCCAAAATTTTTGCGTATGCTCTCTTTTTGTGTTAAGCCGCGCTCACTACAAAATAAAAACGAACAAGCGGTATCGAAAAAATATTGGTATATGCTGGACTGTAAGACTCCGCTTAATTTGTTATCGGCAGCTTAGGAAAGGAATTTAAGAGATTCATTTCACTTTTTACAAAATTCGACTTCTTCGTTCGCATACGAAGGGCATTTGGTGGATTTAGGCAAAAAGGACCAATATAGTCTATTCATCACATCATCTATAGACGTGAAGCCGGCTCGGCAGGACTTGTTCCCATCTCTATGGAATGTTAAGGGCATGATGATTAGGAGTGATACATATGGCTTTCGATTTCCAATTTTCAAGCCTCATAACCCCGTTTATGCCGATTCTCCGACGCTACTGCCTACAGCTTGCATCGGGCTCAAAGTGGGATGCTGAGGATCTGCTGCAGGAGTCCCTGATCAAGCTGCATCAATCGCTGTCCCGATCTCAGGATCGCCCGATTACCAAGGCATACCTATACCAGGTCGCCCGCAGCGTCTGGATCGACAGCTATCGCAAGCAGCGCCGTCAGGCCGTGCTCTCCGGAGACGGCTTGCCGGAAAGGGAATACGAGGAGGACGGTTTCCTCACCCGAGAAACGATGGAACTGCTTGCCGGCCGGCTTACCGCCCAGCAGACGGTGCTGGTCATTCTGGTAGACATCTTCTCGTTTACGGCCAAAGAGGCGGCCCAGCTTATCGAGAGCACTGAAGGAGCCGTGAAGGAAGCATTGAGGCGAGCCCGCAAACGGTTAGCCAAGCTGCAAGCGGAGAACGAAACATCTCTTCCGCCTTCCCAGCCGAGTCAGCCTTCCGGCTCATCCGCATGGTTCGAGGGACTCATTCACGGCTTTCAAACGGCCAATCCGTACGCTATCGCCAATGCCTATCTGTCGATCAGCGCAAACCGCATCGCGCTGCATCAGGTCCAGCGTTCCGGACAGGCGCTGTCCTTTACGTTCCGGGATCCTGATGGACACTTGCTTGCCTTTACGACAAGAATTTTTTTAGAGCCCGTTTCTTTTTCCGCATCGTCTTCCGTTTCTTAGAGTGATCACACCTATGGGAAGGCGTAGATGAGAAACAAGTTAACCAATTGTATAAGGAGCGTGAAAATAACCATGGCAATTACACCGCACCGCGTTGCCGTTATTCAATGGCCGGTCAAAGACGTAGAGAAATCGCTGAAATGGTATCAGGAGCTGTTGGGGGTGCAGCTGTCTTTTCCCTATACGCCCGGAGATCCCGCCGCTTGGCTGTGCATCGGTGATGTCGGATTTGGTCTCGTACAGGCCGAGGATATCCCGAGACTTCAATTTACCGATTCGCAGGGCAAGCTTCAGCCGATCGTCCAGCTTCAAGTCGATGAGATTCAGGAGGTGTACCGGCATCTGCAGAATAGCGGGGTGACCGTCAGCGAAATGAGGTATATTGAGGACGGCGGATACAGCTTCAGCTTCACCGATCCGGACGGCAATCACGTAAGTCTGTGGGGCGGCTGGCCATCACCTGACGAAGAACGGCCGGAGCAGGCAATGAGTTAAGCCTCATCACGACACAAAAAAAGCTGTTCACCACAGCGATTCATTCGCTAAGGGAACAGCTTTTTTTGTGCGGTTGGCTGCCATCAGGCGACCACCGTCAAGCCATTGAAGACATGATGTCAGAAAGACAGGTAGTCGCCCTGAAGGCATACGCCCGCAGAAGCTTCGGCTTATCGGGCATATTCGTTATAGATATGAAGCAAGGTCTTCCGGCTCGATCGAACGTGATGCGCTTCGCGAAGACTCCGCTGGAGCAGCTCGCCGGATATCGGAAGCTCCGACACCGATGCCGGGCCGCCGACCGAACGCATTAGTTCACTAAGCTCGGCGGGACTCGGGATTTGTTCCAGAAGCAGCCGGATGTCGCCCCAGTGCTCGGATACCCGATGACGGATGCGGTCCGCCTCCTGCTCCGCGTTCGATCCCGTTTTCCCGAAACGCTCCGCGCGGATTTCAAGCCCTTCTTCCTTTATCTCATGGTACAGGCGCGAGATTTCAATGCAGGCTGCGCCCACCTTGGCGCCGTGGAGCAGCTGTTTCTTGCCGAGCCGGATAAACTCCATCTCCCAATAATGGGACAGATGATGCTCCGAGCCCGAAGCGGGATGCGACTGACCGAACAGCAGCATCGCAAGGCCGGACTCGATCAGCGCCTCCATCAGGATCCGGATTCCCTCCTCGGTACCTCCGGCAATTGCCCCCGCCGCATCCAAGCATTTGCGAAGTGCCGCCGCCGTGATGTCCGCGGATCGGTCCAGGTAAGGCTCTTCACCGATCAGGCTGCCGAATTTCCAGTCGAAGAGCGAGGTGTATTTCCCCAGCATATCCCCGAACCCGGCAGCGGTCAGCGGTGCGGGTGCCTGCATGAGAATGTCGACATCGGCAAAAATCGCGCTCGGTCCGATGGCGGGGATCGTTCTTTTTTCCCCCCGCACGATAATCGGCGCTCCCTTGGACGTAAAGCCGTCCACGGATGCCGCCGTCGGCACCGAAAGAAACGGAAGGCCGGCGGTATAGGCCGCATACCGGCTAATATCATGAATCGTTCCTCCCCCGACAGCAAGCACGGCGCCGGCCCTGCTCTGCTGAATATCCAGAATAACCTGGATCAGGGAGGCTTCATCGGCAATGACATCATCTTTGGCATCAGGGCGAAGCAGCGTCACCCGCACCTGAAGCGATGCACGGACGAGGAGCTCCTCCAATGATTTGCCGGCCTTCTCGTACGTATTGCGATCAGCGACCAAGACGACCGAGGTCCAGCCTTTCTGCTCCAAGAAACCGGCAACGCCGGATAAAGCTCCGGACTCAATCCGGATCGTCTCGACTTCATCGAGATTGGCGAGATGCTGCGCCGGCAAGTCTGCGGTCTGCTTCCTTATGTTTGATAGCAAAGGCAAAGGGTTCGTCATTGGGCACCCTTCTTTCGGGTCAAAGCAAGCGCCGGAAGCGGATCGTTGCAGGTCATGCCGGTTACGCCGCATTTCAGCGAAGCTTGCACCCCCTCCTCATCGTCCGGGCAGTAGCTCCAGACGAGCAGCCCTTGCTCCTGAAACCGCGCGACGATTGCCGGAGACAAAAGCGACATTTCAATGCCGATCGCCCACATTTTTGCATATGTGCCGTCTTCGCCCGGGATGAAATTCGACATTTTCTCTCCGGGAAAGCCCTGGGTCTTCATTCCGTATGCATCGTGTATATAAGCAAGCACCTCTGCATCGAAGCAGGTAAACACGCAGCGCTCCAGGTAACCGTGCCGGCCTAATATGGCGATCGTCAGATCCGCAGCTTCCTTGGCATCCGGACTTGGCTTAATCTCCACGTTGCACAGCACCTCGGGATATTCCGCCAGCAGCTCGCACAGCTCCTCCAGGGTCGGGATGACGTGGCCCTTGAACGCCTGCCCGAACCAGCCGCCCGCATCCAGCGCCTTCAGCTCCTCCAGCGTAAAGTCGCTTACCTTGCCGGTGCCATTGGTCGTCCGGTCGACGGTTGCGTCATGAATGACGACGACCTGGCGGTCCTTGGACAGCCGAAGGTCGAATTCCAGCATGTCGACGCCGAGCTCCAGCGCTTCGCGAAATGCCGCCAGCGTATTTTCCGGATAGGCCGCTTTGTAGCCGCGGTGTGCGGCCACCATGATGCCGGCTTGTTCCTGCAGTCGTTCGATCATAAGTCCTGCCACTCCTTTTTTCCTGTTGTTATCGATTACTGAGCCAAAATCCGCTCCGTTTCTTTCTTGAACGTGTCCAGCGTGGACGGGATATCCTTACTGTCGTACATGATGGCTTCGATCGCCGAGAAAAACTCATGCATAATTTCAGGCCATGCTACATCCTTGTTCGTATCGACGGCAAACTCCAGCTGATCGTAAGCGACCTTGCGGTTCGGCTCCTTCGCCCACAGCTCCTGCATCTTCGCCGATTCCACCATCTGCTTCGTAAACGGCAAATACCCGGATTGCAAAATAAACTCGAGCCCGCCTTCCTCCTCCATCTCCATCCAGCGGATAAACTCCCATGCGGCATCCTTATTCTTGGAAGAAGACAGCAGCGTGACATTCGCCCCTCCCGTCGGATTCGCGTGCACTTCATCCTTCGGCAGGAAAGCCGTCACATAATCGAAATCCACCGTGCTGGCCAGACCACCGATCGAGCCTGTGGATTGGAAGATCATCCCGACCTTGCCCTCCACGAACATGCTGTTCACAATATTCCCGGAATCCTGGGCCGGCGGATAATAAAGCGCGCCCGTGCTCTGCAGATCCTTCAGATACGAGAACACCTTCTCTCCTGCCCCGTTATCGCCAAAGCCGATCGAAGTATTATCTTCATTGAAGAAGGTGCCGCCGGCCTGCGAAATCATCGCGATCGGGTACCAAGTGTCATAAGGCATGCTGACCCCGTACCGCTTAAACTCGTTCCCTTCCTTCACCACAAGCGCGTTCGCGACTTCCTTCATCTCCTCCCATGTCGTCGGAACCGAGAGCCCGAGCTCATCGAGCAAGGTCTTATTCACATGCAAAATCGGGGTGGAGCGATTTAAGGGCAGCGAGACAAGCTTGTCGTTAAAATACGAGTGGCCCATCAGCCCCGGCGTAAAGTCATCGGCGCTGATCCCGGACTGCTCGAGATACGGGGTCAGATCCTCCAAAACCTCAGCATCGGCAAACATCTGCACGTAAGCCCGCTCCAACATGCTCACGTCCGGCCCCGTGCCCGAAGCAATGGCCTGCTGCAGCTTGGTTACCGTCTCGTCATAGCTTCCCTGGAAGGTGCCGACGACCTCAATATCTTCATGCGATTCATTGAAGCGTTGGATGAGCGCATCCATATACTCCCCGTTCTTGCCGCCCAGCGAATGCCAAAATTGAACGGTCGTGACCCCTTCGCCGCCTGACGGGGCTTCTGCAGCACCGTTTCCCGGACTCTCGCCGGCACTGCCGGTATTGCCGGTGTTCGCAGTGCTGCCGCCTCCTCCGCCGCACGCGGCCAGCAAACTGAACAGCACCATGATGGACAACAGCGTAAACCACTTGGATTTCATTTTTTCATTCCTCCATTATGTTTCGATAATTGCATGTAGTTTCCTGTCAAATTTAAGAGATTGTTCAAAAAGTCGCCTTCTGATCACGAAGTGTTTTACTTAATTCCTGAATACACAAACGCCTTCACGATATGCTTCGAGCAGAATAGATACACCAGCAGGATCGGTACGACCAGCATCACGTTGCCGGCCATGATGATATGCCAGTTGCTGATGCCCTCGGTTTCCCGCAGCATCGCAATTCCGAGCGTCAGCGGCCGGACCTCGGCCGAATCGGTCATGACGAGCGGCCAGAAATAATCGTTCCAATGACTGACGAAGCTGAACAGCGCAATGGTTGCGAGCGCGGGCCCCGACATCGGGATCATGATTTTCCGCATAATGTTGAACTCGCTGGCATTATCCAGCCGGGCCGCCTCGATGATTTCCTCCGGAATCTGCATGAAATACTGCCGCAGCAGGAAAATGCCGAAGGCATTCGAAACGAACGGGATGACCTGCGGCAGCAGCGTCTTCACGAGTCCCCATTCCGCCATCATGAGGTAGACGGGAATGAACGTGACCTGGCCGGGAATCATGAACGCCAGCAGAATCATGCCGAACAGGACCGTTTTCCCCGGGAATTTATACTTGGCGAATGCATAAGCCGCCGGGATCATGACAAGGAACTGCAAAATAAGGATGGAGCCTGTCACGACGACGGAGTTTTTGAAATACGTCAGAAACGGCCCGGCATTCATCGCCTCGACGAAGTTGCCCCACTGCGGCGAAGCAGGGATCCATGTCGGGGGAAACGCCATCGTCTCGCGAAGCGTCTGCAGCGACGTGGAGATCATCCACAGAAACGGAAAAATGAACAGGATCAGTACGGCGGCCTTCAGCAAGATGCTCAGTGCTTGCCCGATGCTCTTCCATTCCAGGGTCTTCAGGGTCTTCAAGCTCTTCCTCCTTTCTGCCTTAACGCGGCGGAGATTATTGATAATGGACCTTCTTGGCCAGCAGCCGGAAATAAACGAAGGTAAGAAGCCCGATAACTGCCATCAACAGCACGCCCGTGGCAGACGCATACCCGATATTGGTCGTACGGAAGCCGTAGATGTAGTACACCAGCGTCGTAGTGGCATTGTTGGGCCCCCCGCCCGTCATGACCTGAACGGTATCGAACACCTTGAACGAGCCGATGGTCATAATAATCAGGATGAAGAACAGCTGCGGCGAAATCATGGGCAGCGTGATTTTGTAGAACACCTTGAACTTGCTTGCGTTATCCAGCGCAGCCGCTTCATAGATGCTGGGCGATATGCTCTGCAGAGCAGCCACGATAATGAGCGTATAGTAACCGATGGCCTGCCATACGGACACGATGATGATCGACATCAGGGCGGTCTTGGAGCTTTGCAGCCAATCCGAAGGCGGGAGCCCGACCAGTTTGAGGACATAATTGAGCAGCCCTTGATTCGGCTCCATTAGCCACAGCCACACAAGCGAGATCGAAACGATCGAGACCACATGGGGCGTAAAAATTCCGGCCTGCACGATGGAATTAAAGCGGCCCTTCTTATTCAGCCATACGGCGAACAGCAGCGACAGCAGCATGGTCAGCACCACGACGCCGGCGGTGTAAATCGTGGTATTCCACAGCGCCTTATAGAAATCGCCCCGGCCGAGGATCTGCGTGAAATTATCCAGTCCAACGAATCGGCTCTTGTCTTTGTTAAGCAGGTTGTATTTGAAAAGGCTCAAATAGATCAGGTAGCCCACCGGATACATAACGAACAGGCCGATGCCCGCCATCGCCGGCGCGATTAGAACGTAAGGACGAAATCCTTCCCATATCCGCTTCTTATCCATGACTTTGCCCCCGCAGCCGCTCCAGGAAATCCGGGTAGCGCGCGTCCCGCTCCTCGATGCGGTTGCCATCCGCCCCGAAGAAGAACAGCTTATCGGCCGGCACGCCAAGGTATACCTCCTGATCGACATGGAATACATCGTCCGGGCACTTCACCATAAAGGACCGCCCATCCCCCGTCTTCACCTGGTAGATGGTCTCGGAGCCAAGCATTTCGCGCGTGGCAATCTCCCCTTTGGCGGAAAAATGGAACGAGCCCTGCTCGGCGGCAAGGACGGCGTTCTCCGGACGGAAGCCGAATGTGCTCCGGTCTTCGCCAAGCGGAGCGATGTTCATCGGCGGCACGCCGATGAACTGGGCGGCGAACAGATTGCTCGGCTTCCGGTACACCACCTCCGGCGGCGCCTCCTGCTGAATGACTCCCTTGTTCATCAGCACGATCGTATCCGCCATGGACATCGCTTCTACCTGATCATGCGTCACATAGACAAAGGTGGTGCCCAGCTTCTTGTGCAGCTCGATCAGCTCAATGCGCATCTGCACTCTCAGCTTCGCATCCAGATTCGACAGCGGTTCGTCCATGAGAAAGACGGACGGATTTTTCACCATCGCCCGTGCAAGCGCGACCCGCTGGCGCTGTCCCCCGGACAGCGTGGA
This sequence comes from Paenibacillus ihbetae, assembly GCF_002741055.1. NCBI lineage: Bacteria > Bacillati > Bacillota > Bacilli > Caryophanales > Paenibacillaceae > Paenibacillus > Paenibacillus ihbetae. The sequence continues at coordinate 2,445,664 of NZ_CP016809.1, forward strand.
GGGCTTTCGGTCCAGGTAATCGGCGAGGCCGACCGTTTCTCCGATCGTCTCGACAAGCCGGGTCCGTTCCGCCTTCGGAACCTTGTTGTTCACCAACCCGAACTCAATGTTCTCCCGAACCGACATCGTCGGATAAATGGCATAATTCTGGAATACCATCGCCACGCCGCGTTTGCCCGGAGCGATGCGCGTTACGTCCTTGCCATCGATGAGCACGGTGCCCGAGGTTTGCGGATCAATCCCTGCAATCATGCGCAGGAGCGTAGTCTTTCCGCAGCCGGACGGGCCGACGAGGACGGTGAACGTGCCGTCTTCGATTTTGAGATCCAGATCCTGTATGACGGGCTGACGGTCGAAGTGTTTGCTAACCTTCACGAATTCAATGGATGCCAAATGCGATCCCCCTCACCTGTGTAATAATCTGATCATGCTGTACAGCGTAATGAACAAAGCATCATTCATGAAATCCCTTTCAATCCCTGCTTATTTGTACGCACCAAATGAGCAGATAATGATCATTTTTGTTCATTTTTACTCAAATCGATTGTAGATCGGCTTTATTAGGAGAGTGTTAGCTTGGGGTTCGGTTTATGTAAATTCGCGCCGTGCCTGCAGTTTTAACATTCGCTTAACGTTAGAAGGGTACAATGAGAGGGAACTGAACGGTGAGCATAAAAGTGCAACAATGCGCATTGAATATAAAAATGCCGTATGAGCCTATGCTCGAGTCAGGAAGGGAGATATGATCGGTTGCTGGCACATGAGAGAAAACGAAGAATCATTGATTATGTAAGGCAATATCGAACGGCTACGGTCGCCCAGCTTGCGCAGGAATTCGGCGTTCATACTGCAACCATCCGCCGGGATCTGGCGGAGATTGAACAGGAAGGCGCCCTGAAGCGCACTCATGGCGGGGTCATCATGGAGCAGTGGACGCGGAACGAGCCGTCCTTTAATGAACGTGCCAACGTTCACCGTGAGGAGAAAATCCGAATTGGCCAACTGGCGGCCTCCCTCGTCGAAGACGGGGAGAATATCATTATCGATTCGGGTACAACCACCCTGCATATCGCCACCCATTTGATTCACCGGTCCGACATTACCGTTATAACCAACGATATGAACGTAGCCGTTGAGCTGCGGGATGCTCCCGGCATTAAGGTCATTCTGACCGGCGGGGAGCTGTACCCCTCCAGTTATATGCTGAACGGGATGTTTACCGATCACGTGCTTGGTTCGCTGCATGTGGAAAAGGCCTTCATCGGAACGCCTGCCCTGCATCCGCAGCACGGGCTGATGCACCCGGAAGCGCTGCTTGTCCCCGCCAAACAGGGCATGATCCGCGCCGCAGGCGAAATCGTCGTGGTTACCGACCATTCCAAGATCGGCAAGCTGTCCCTGCATACCGTAGCGCCGAACAGCGCGATCCACACCCTCGTCACCGGAACCGAAGCTTCCGATGCCGATATTCGGCCGTTCCAGGAACGGGGCATCACGGTGTACCGGGCGTAAGGCTGTTAGACTTAAGGCAACAGTTATCTTGACCGCTCCATGAAAAAACAAGAAGGGCTCCCTGCGGAGGTCCCTTCTTGTTTTGTTATAACCCGCCTGGAACTCCGCGACGATGTCTTGCGCAACCATATCGAATCGTTCTTCCCATCGAAGATGGTACGCCTGGAGTCCGCGCTTTCGCTATCCATCGCCATACATAAAAAAAGACTGTCCCGCAGTAGAAAAAATCTACTTAGGGACAGCTCCTATTCATTCACATTCGAGAATCCTTGAAAATGGAAGGGTGATGCTTACGGGAGGAGCTTCCATACATCGGCAGATCCCGGTGTTTCACCAAGCGTCCACCATCTTGCTTCATAGTTCTTGCCGTTGTACGAAACCTTGTCGCCGCCCAGATACACGGTGCTTGCGCTCCAAGCAGGGTAGGTCGCGGAGCTGCCGGACGTCGATACCGCCAGCGGCGCAGAAGCGGCGGATTTGCTGCCGTTGCTGCTGACAGCAACCACGGTGTACGTGTAAGACGTTCCAGCCGTCAGCCCCGTATCATTGTAAGAGGTTGTTGCGGATGTACCCACAAGGGTTCCATTACGATAAACCTCGTAGCTGGAAGCCCCAGTGGAAGCTGCCCATGCCAGGGAAACGCTGCTGCTGGTTTGGGATGGAGACGTCAGACCTGTCGGGGCAGGCACACCCGGGTTCGGAGTACCGTTACCGCCGCCAAAGTCAACATCAATGACGTTATAGAATGCATTTGCCGTATCAGCTACTTCCCATACAGCCAGAATGACATGGTATCCGGATTTTGCCGGAACGTTACAGGTTGATGTGTAATCTGTTGGCGGCTTTGCGCCTCCGTAGTTAATCGAGCAGAACGGCGTCAGGTCGAAGGAAGCTCTGCTCAGCGGAGCATTCTGATCCCAGCCGTCCTTCGTAATGTAGTACTTCCAGCTTGCCGACACATGCGGAGCTGTCAAATGCCATTTGAACGTCGTCGTTCCTGGAGAAATGCTGACTTTGCTCCAGCGTGTAGCGGACTGCTCGTCAAGCTTAGGGAATGCTCCGCCTGCACTTGCAATCTTACCGTCAGCAGGACCTGCTGCCGGCCAGCCTTTAGGTGCTTCCAAGCTCTGCGGCTCATAAACGATCGCGCCGCAATCGGAGTTAACCCCTTGCTTGCACAGAAGCGCGCGGCTCGCCGGGGATTCAACATATCCGTGGGCAAACGCCTTATCCGCAAATAAAACCATGAATAAAGCCATCAACAGCATCGTGGAGCCTGCAATGATTACATGCTTGAGCCAAGATTTGTTCGGTAAACTTAATGTCATACAATGTTCCTCCTTTTAATTGTAAAATTCAATCAACTGCCGCAAGCGATTGTCGATCCCCTCTTTCTTGCACCCCTCCTTTGTCCGTAGCTCCGAGCGCAGAGCCGTTCCCTAAGTTCTGTCAAGCTTGGAAGAATCATTATAATGTCCAAGCTTTACCATCCCTATCATCATTTTAATGGATCGACTCGTGGTATCCCATAATAGAAAACAACGATTTTTTACACATTCCAATGGGAATTGGATAATATTGTATCAATCGTCGGACAATCTTAGCTCGTCCACGACAATAGCTGACAGGTTGGCAAGCAAGAGCGCCCGATCCCGGCTGCCGTTGTTCGCGTTATAAATCAAAAAAAGAACTGCCCACAGTAGAAATATCTACTTATGGAACAGTTCTCTTGAAAGCTTGCCGTACCGGAAACGAGCCGGCCATCTTCAGGAGATCACTCGACGCCATCCTTGAAGTGCTTCTCGTACCGCTTATCTCCCTTGTGCTCCAGGTCCTCGATCGTCATCTCCAGCGTGTGCACGATCAGCTCCTTCACCTGGTTAAGGGTATCAAAATAGACACTCTCTTCGGCGCCGACGATCCGCACCCCGCTGAGCGCTTGAACCGCTTGGTACCTTCGATGCTCTTCAGCCAGATCGTCCACGGCCTGAAGCGTATGCTTCATCTGAAGAAACAGGTCTTTATGGTGCTTGCTCTCCAGGCGTTTCTCGAGTTCCTCGATTCGGGCATTCATCGTCTTCTCTCCTTCACCGTGTAATGAGTGGATCCAATCCGTATAACGCCGCCCCTGCCATTAATTTCTTGATACGGATCCGGGAATGTTCGATCCGGGAGACAGGAAATTGACCAGCGTTTAGCGAAAGATCTTATTGTTAACATTATACACCGTTACACCCACTAACAATCATGTCAATGATTAAACACACATGGAGGTAGCAATGGAAAAAAACGGACTCGGAGGAAAGAGCATTATTCTCAGACTGGAAATGAACACGCAGGACATCAAATTCGGCCAGGTTGCATCCGCGATTTTCGAAGCCGGGGGAGATATGGTGGCCATCGACGTCATCCAGTCCAGCGGCCATATCACCGTCCGCGATATTACGATTACGGTTACTGACAGCGTCGACATCGGCAAGATCACGCATACCGTGAAAAATTTGAAGGGCGTTAAACTCGTCAATGTATCCGACCGCACGTTCCTTATGCATCTCGGCGGCAAGATCGAAACACAGCCCAAAGTTCCAATCCAGAACCGCGATGATCTCTCCCGAGTCTATACGCCTGATGTCGCCCGTGTCTGCGCAGCCATACAGGAAGACCCCAAGAAGGCCTATACCCTGACGATCAAAAGAAACACGGTCGCCGTCATCTCCGATGGAAGCGCTGTACTGGGACTCGGCAATATCGGTCCGTATGCGGCGATGCCGGTCATGGAGGGCAAATCCATGCTGTTCAAGCAGCTGGCAGGCGTGGATTCGTTCCCGATCTGTCTGGACACCCAGGATACCGAGGAGATCATTGCCTGCATCAAAGCATTGGCACCCGCTTTCGGCGGGATCAACCTGGAGGATATTTCGTCTCCGCGCTGCTTTGAAATCGAGCAGCGGCTGCGGGATGAGCTGGATATCCCCGTCTTCCACGACGATCAGCACGGCACAGCCGTCGTATTATACGCAGCTCTCATCAATGCCTTGAAAATCGTCGGAAAATCCATCGATCAGATCAAGGTGGTCGTATGCGGAATCGGCGCCGCCGGGGTTGCCTGCAGTAAAATTCTCCTCTCGGCCGGAGTCAAAAATCTCATTGGCGTCGACCGCGAAGGGGCATTGGTTGCCGGCGGCAGCTACAGCAATTCGATGTGGCAGTGGTACGCGGAGCATACGAATCCGGACAAGGTGCAAGGCTCGCTGCAAGAAGTCATTCGCGGCGCCGATGTATTCATCGGGCTGTCCGCAGGCGGCCTGCTCCGCCGCGAGGACGTACTGGCGATGGCCAACGACCCGATCGTCTTTGCCATGGCCAACCCAACGCCGGAGATCCGGCCGGAAGAGGTGGAAGACATCGTTGGCGTCATCGCGACCGGACGCTCGGATTATCCGAACCAAATCAACAACGTGCTCTGCTTTCCGGGAATTTTCCGCGCGGCCCTCGACTGCAGAGCGACCACGATCAACGAGGAAATGAAGCTTGCAGCGGCTGAGGCCATCGCTTCGGCTGTGCCCGATGATGAACGGAACCCTTCCTACATTATCCCGAGCGTATTCAACCAAAACGTCGTGAAGGCCATTCGCGAGCTTGTCGTAAAGGCTGCGATCAAAACCGGCGTAGCACGGAGAATTCCGCGTGAATAAAGGCTCACTGATCCGGAAGTTCAACAAGCAAGCCGCCATGTACGAGCGAAACTCCCGGCAGCGCTATATCGGGAAATGGCGGCAGCGGCTGCTTCAGGACGTCTCGGGACAGGTGCTGGAGGTCGCCGTCGGTGCCGGTGCCAATCTTCCGTTCTATCGTCCGGACAAGGTCGAGCTAACTGCGGTCGACTTCTCGCCGGAGATGCTGAGCCGTGCGCGGCAATTTGCGGCAGAGCTTGGCATTCGGGCAACATTTCTGGAACGCGATATCGAGACGCTTGAGCTTCCTGAGCGGTCATTTGACTGCGTGGTGTCCACGCTATCGCTATGCGGCTACGAGGATCCCCTGAAGGTATTGCGCCGCATGAACAGCTGGGCCAAACCCGGCGGCCGCATCTATCTGCTGGAGCATGGGGTTAGCACCAACCGGCTGGTCGGCTTCGCCCAGCATCTGGCCAACCCTGCAGCCCGGCGGATATCCGGCTGTCACTTCAACCGGGATATTCTTCGCATCGTGAAGGACTCACCGCTGAAGGTGCTACAATCCGAGCGCTACTGGAACGGCATCGTCCACTTGATCTGGGCGCAAGCAACCTAATGCCGAGCTGATTGCAGGAGCCTGATATGCAGGAGTCTGTCTAATATACTGGAGCCTGATATGCAGGAGCCTGATTCAGCACAACATCTGAGCCTTCCTAACGAATCATGCTGGCGGCTCTGTCTGCATATGAGTCTAAGGATGCGACATTACATTCTAAATCGGAGGAATCGTTATGAATACAAGACCGGATCCAACCGAATATTTGCCTTTGGCTGAGAAGTACATCCGTTTGGTGCCTGACGGAAATATTGTGGATGTGCTGCAGGAGCTGCATGACGATACATTAAAGACGCTGGGCGATCTAACGGAGGAGCAAGCAGCTTACCGGTATGCAGAGGGAAAATGGAGCTTGAAGCAGGTGGTCGGCCATATTGCGGATGGGGAGCGTCTATGGAGCTATCGTCTTCTTCATATAGCCCGCGGGGATGCCCGGGAATTTTGCGGTTATGACCGTGAGGCATTCGTTCAGAACTCTCCCTTTGCCAGCCTGCCGCTGAAGGAAGTGCTGCGGGATTACTCCGCAGTCAGGATGTCGACCTTGACGCTCGTAGGAAGTCTGACGGAGAAAGGGATGCTTGCGCAAGGCAGCTTTAACAACTATCCACTCTCCGCCAGAGCAGCCGCTTATATCATTGCCGGCCACGAAATTCACCATATGAATTTGATTCGCGATAAATATTTAAGGTCATAAATGAAAAAGGGCATCGGCACCGGAATCGCCAACATTCCGGTACTGGATGCCCTTTTTTTATAAGGATATACAGATCGACCCGATCGGTCTTCCGGTTATCTAAGTCCGATCCCTAGGTGCTCTCTCAATGTGCGCCCCGAATATTCTGAACGAAATATTCCCCTTTGCTGCAGCAAAGGCACCACCGCATCCACGAATCGCTCCAGCCCGCTTGGCAATAAAGGCGCCATAACATTAAAGCCGTCGCAGGCTCCGCTCCTGAACCAGTCCTCGATCATATCCGCGATCTGATCAGGACTTCCGGTAACGGTCATATGGCCTCGTGCCACAGCATAATGCCGTCCCAGCTCCTGAATGCTCATTCCGCTTCGCTTAGCCGTCTCTATAATCATGACCGCCCGGCTGCTGTTCCCTTCCTTGGGAAGATCCGGTAACAACCCTTCGGCCGGGTATCCGCTCAGATCCGTATTCAATAGCTGTGACAGATATTTAACCGCAGCCTCCGGCAAAATAAGCTCGCTCCACATCTGCCTGGATTCGCAGGCTTCCTCCTCGCTCTCCCCGAGGAATACGAGCAGGCCCGGCATTACTTTTACATCATCCGGTTCACGCCCATATTCAGTCAGCAGCCTCTTAAACCGTTGATAGTACCTGATGGCCTCCGCCTTATCCTCGCATGCCGTAAATACAACATCCGCCGTTCGCGCAGCCAGCCGTTGTCCGGCGGCCGAGGTGCCTGCCTCGATAATCACGGGGCTGCCTTGCGGCGACCTTGGCATGTTCAACGGCCCTTCGATGCGAAAATATTCCCCTTGGTGATGAACCCGGTGGATTTTATCCGTATCGGCAAACACGACTCCTTCCCGATCCACAACTACAGCATCTTCCTCCCAGCTGTCCCACAGGCCGGTAACCGCCCGCATAAATTCTTCCGCCCGTTCATACCGCTTCCCATGCTCCAGCAATGCAGCTGATCCGAAATTCCGCGCTTCCGCATCCTTGGTGGAGGTGACAACATTCCATGCTGCCCTGCCACCGCTAATATGGTCCAGCGTTGAGAGCCTTCTGGCCAAGCTATAGGGCTCGTTGAAGGTGGTTGAAGCGGTCCCCGCCAGGCCGATATGTGAGGTCACGCCCGCCAAAGCGCTCAGCATCGTCAAGGCTTCAGGCTGAAGAAAGCTGACATTGGTTCTTAAATCCCCTATTAAAGGAATCGAGTTGTTGTCCGCAAGGAATATCATATCGAATTTTCCGCGCTCAGCGACAAGAGCGCAATCTTTGTAAAAGGCTAAATCGATCGGCCGGACTTTCGACGACTCCGGATGACGCCATGCCGCGATATGATGACCGTAATTCATCAGAAAAGCACCGAGACTCAATCGTCTCTCCTGTTGACTCATCGTTATTCCTCCATACGTTCAGACACTGTGAATTGAGGTCTTACACACTTCTATATCGATGATCTATCCTTCTTTTGCGAACTTGGTCTCACAACACTTGTGACAAAGTCGGTAACTTTGTCTTCATCAGCTATGCGGGATTGGACGTGGGTCCTCCACAAATCGACATCGCGCAGAAGCGCAACGCTTCCTACTTCCCGGTACCATGTCTCAACCTCATCCCGCCGAATCGTAAAGCTTTGATCTTCAAAAGTGAATATCAGCTCCTCGAGGTTATCGATCAATGCAAAATTCGCCGTTGAATTATACATGAAAAATGCATTCAGCTTGTCAGGGGCAAGCTCCCCTGCTCTTGCCTGATACAGAATCTCGGCTGTCAGCCGGTCAGGGTACATCTGAAAGGTTCTTCCGATGCTGCGAAAAGGCAGGGATGCGTTCAGATTGGCGAAATTCCCCGCATTCCCCATATACTTGTTCGAATACGGTATCGATTGACGGATGTCATGCGTTAACGGATCGTTTTGCTCAGCCTCGTATCGAACGGCCTGCGCATTCGCCCTGGGCTTGATGAAGCCTTCCAGCGCGATCAGGCCGCTGATGCCGATAATCAACAGTACAACGATCCATTTATTTTTTCTGCTCATGCTTCCTTTACCTCATGTTTGTCGGTTAATCTGGAGGCCCGATGAACCAGCATCGGGACGACTACCGATGTCAAGGGAAGGGCGAGCTGCATTGCGATGACATACAGCGAATAGGGTCCATCTACCTTAAGGGGACGGCCAAACCAAATATCACTGCCGAATTGCAAAATAAACGTATACGCGGTAACGACAACCATGAATATCCCCCAGATCGCCCACGCCGTCTTGGGCCGGTGCGACCGTCCGGCCGAATGGACGACAGCCGTTTGCGTGTCATCTCGTTTTAGATGCGAGGACACGACCAAATACATGATGCCGGCAAGGACGGCCAAGCACAGAAGCAGGGAATTAATCATCACCCCGCTAGGCATAATCCGTGCAGGCAGAGTCAGTATCCATGCCAGCAGAATATAGATCAAGGCACTTTGCAGAAGCTCATAACGATAACGGGTAACATACATTCTCGGGTTGTCATCGAGCAGGTCATCGATTCCCTCGATGCCATCGATCGCTAAACGGATTGCCGCTTGACGGTCCATTCCATGAGCCATTTCATCGGCAACCTTTGCCTCCAGATTACTAAGAATCTCCTGCTTCAGCTCCAGCGTCTCCCTTGTCTTCCGATGATTCGCAAATAACCGATTAACGTAAACCTCCAATTCATGTTCATTCGACATCATGATCCAGCTCCTCTCCATATCCGATCAAGTCATCGATAACGACCCGCGCAGCCTTCCATTCACTCCTGTTTCTTAAAAAACGCTCACGCCCTTGCGGTGTAAGATGGTAATATTTCCGTCGTCCTCCTTGGGTCTCCTCCCCCCAATACGAGCGTATAAGCTCCTGCTTCTCTAGCCTTCGCAGACTGGAGTACAGCGTCGGCTCCTTAAGCTCAAATCGTTGGCCGCTTCGCCTTGCAATTTCTTTAATGATTTGATACCCGTAATTATCTCCGTCCATGAGCACGCGAAGAATAAACGTGTCGATGTTTCCCCGTATCAAATCGCTGTTATGTAATGATTCAAGCAACGTTTCCGAAGCCTCCTCTGACGGAAAGAATGGGATTAATATAACACACATTACTATGTGTGTCAAAGTAATATCAAAGACATAATAGTTCCTGATTCATGCTTCCGCTGAATGCTGGGACAGAAAAAAGGGGCTGTCGCTGTCCTATTAGACGCTCTTGCGGCAGACCCTTCGATTCTCTTATTAACATGCTATCTTCTTCTTCATATTGCCGTTGCTCGTTAATCCCAGTTCCATACCTCGATGCGGCCCAGCCGGAATTCCCTCGATCCGTTTTCCGGGCTTTGACTGTCCTTGCTCGTCAACAAAGAGCATCTGCTCTTCCCCGTCGGTTCCCCTATGATCGCTCATAAAGCGCTAGACCTCCCTCCTTCTTCTCATATAGACAACGGGAATACTCGCTTAATGTTACAAAAAAACATAAAAAAATCGCTACGGCTGCAGCTTCCCGCTGCAAACCGTAACGATTTAATCCTGTATTTATATAAATGAGTACATCCGTTCAGGGCGAACCGGGCTGTCCATCCCAGCACTCCACATCTTCCAATCCCTTGATGCTCGCTTTGGTAAAGACCGGGTCCAGCCCTTCCCGCCGCTGCTTCAAGTAATCCTTCAAGGCGGCAAAAGCCACCTTGGAAAGCAGCGTTATCGCAATCAGGTTCACAATAGCCATGAGTCCCATGAACAAATCGGCAAGATCCCACACCAGCTTGACGCTGGTGACGGAGCCAAAGATCACCATGGCCAGCACACAGGCACGATAAAGCCATATCCAGGCCCGATTCGATTTCAAAAATTCGATATTGGTTTCGCCATAATAATAATTGCCCAGAAGCGTGCTGAACGCAAACAGGAAAATCATGATCGCCAGAAAATCCGACGCCCATGCCCCCATCTCCATCTCGAGTGCCGCCTGCGTCAGTGCAACGCCATCCAGTCCGGTCTGTTGGTATGCGCCGGTAAACAAAATGATGAATGCCGTGCTTGTGCAAATAACAAGCGTATCGATCAGCACGCCAAGTGATTGCACGAGTCCCTGCTTCGCAGGATGGCTCGTCGTTGCGGTTGCGGCAGCGTTCGGGGCGCTCCCCATCCCCGCTTCATTGGAGAACAATCCTCTCTTGATGCCGTTCATTAGGGCGGCACCGAGGGTTCCGCCGGCAATCTGCTCATATCCCAGCGCGCCTTTTACAATCAATGTGAGCACCTCCGGCAGCTTCGTAATGTTGGCCAGAATGATATACAGTGCGGCACCGACATACAGAACGGCCAGCACGACGACGATCAGCTCCGACATTTTCGCAATTCTCTTCACACCGCCAAAAATAATAACGGCGAAGATGGCAGCCATCACAAGGCCCACCGTTAAACGGCTCGAGCCGAATGAATTTTCAAAGGCGATCGTGATCGTATTCGACTGAACGGCATTGAACACCAGTCCGAAGGATAATGTGATCAGCACGGCAAACAATGCGCCCATCCAGCGCTTCTTCAGGCCTTGCTGAATGTAGTACGCCGGACCGCCGCGGAAGCCCCCTGCGCCGTCCCTTACCTTATAAATCTGCGCCAAAGTGCTTTCAATAAAGCTGGAAGCCGCTCCGATAATGGCGATGATCCACATCCAGAACACGGCGCCCGGCCCTCCAAGCGATATCGCGATCGCTACCCCCGTAATATTTCCGGTTCCGACCCGCGCCGCCATGCTGATGGCAAATGCTTGGAAGGGAGAGATGCTTCCTTTGGCTTTCGGTTTGGATTCCCGGATTACCCGGAGCATTTCACCCAGCAAACGGAACTGCAAAAACTTGGTGCCGAACGTGAAATACAGCCCCCCGGCAATAAGCAGCACAATGAGCAGCTTGGACCACAGAAAATCATTGATGATGTCCACCGCATGTTGAATAAACAGCTCCATAATTCCCCCCGTTATATATGAGATAAACACCGATGGTGCAGGATTTGTGAAAAATAGTCCAAAGATCATCTAACCATTTTTAGCCTGGGGGTGACAAGGAACAGATTGTGGAAATTGACCGGACCTTTGGGGGCCGGGGGATCCGGGGAATGGGAGCCTATGGGACTGCATATCCGGACATAACAAAAAGCCCCTCAACCGCGGGTTAACCGCAAGCAGAGGGGAGCTTCTCTTGAAGCTGATGACATCAGCCTCGTGTCATGGCGATGGGTCCTTAAGATTTCATGCCGGTGTAAATCAATATCGCGTCGCGCAGAAACGCCGCCGTTCCCGGCTGCTTCGCATCATAATGTGCCGTAAACCGCTCATCATCCACATACATCTGGGCAAGCCCCGCATGGGCCTCCTTGCTGTAATCGCTCCAATAATACGTGAGCCACTGCTTATGCAAATCCGCCGCACGCTGTGCCAGCTCCCCGGCCGGATCCCCCTGCGTGAACGCTTCGGCAAGCGTTGCATACAGATCGTCAGCCAGACGGGTCAATTCCTCGTACTGCTCCTGCGTCATGCCCTTCAATTTCGCGTTGGACCGGTCTACCGTTTCGTCACCATATTTTTCACGGATTTCCTTGCCGTATTGGTTCTCATTGTCGTCAATCATCTTCTGCTTAAAGCCTTCGAATTTCTCTTGATCGCTCATGGTCATTCTCCCTTCAGTGGAGGCAATCGACTTCTCCACATTCGCAATCAGCAGATCGAGCTGCCGTCTCTTGTCAAGAAGCTGCACATGGTGCTCCTTCAGCGCCCGGACCCGGTCAAAGGACGGCGAGGCCATGATCGTGTTAATGTCTTCCAGCTGAAGCCCAAGCTCCCGGTAGAACAAAATCTGCTGCAGCCGGTTCACTTCCTCCTCCCCGTATATTCGATATCCTGACGAGCTGATTCTGGCCGGCTTCAGAATGCCAATCTCATCATAATATCGAAGCGTCCGGTTGCTGATTCCAGCCAGCCGTCCAAGCTTCTGTACGGTATATTCCATGGTTTCACCTCCTGACATCTTAAACTTACACCTTAACGTAACGTTAAGGTCAACAGACTCATTGCAAAACATTCGCCCGATTCATAAAAAGAAGACTGCGGGACCCATCGCCCCTGCAGTCTCCAGTATATCCGGTCCCCCCGGCTTGTACATTTCTTAAATCATCCTAACTACTCGGCCGACTCAACTTTTCGAATCCGCCTTCGAAGCTCCGGATGGATCCGAATCCGTGCTCTTCTCATGGATCCACTGCTTTAAAGGCTCCGTCAATTGCTCCTTCAGCTTCTGAAGCAGCTCTTCCTCCGTCATGCCTTTAGCGGCCGCCAGCTCGGCCAGCGATTGTCCGCCCTCGAGGCCCGCCTTCAATTCGTCCTCCGTCATCCCGAGCAATGCTGCGATTTCCTCAGGCTTGCCGAACTTTCCAAAACCGCGGCCACCTTTGCCATGCCCCTTCATCAGAAGCTCTTGCGCGCTCCCCTCAACCGCTTGCGTCAATCGTTCGTTCAGCCCTTCCTTCAGCTCCGCCGCCTTTGTGTCCGATATGCCGTCCTCGCTTACACGCTCATCCAGCTTCGCGGATTCCAGCGCGACCAGCTTCTGTACGAAATCGGATGTGGACATGCCGTTATTTTCAGCAATTTCTGCTAGTGTACTGCCAGCCTCGAGCGCTGTCCGGATATTGCTTTCCGTCATGCCAAGCACCTCAGCCGCCTCTGTAATCAGATGGCCGCCAAACGGACCGCCGCCCCGAATTCCTAAACGCTTCCCATCGCTGCTCTTCAAGGCATCCGTGTCCGTCCCGGCGTTTGTGCCTGCCTGTCCAGTATCTGCTGCGGAAGCCGCTGCATCCGTGCTTGCTGCGGCGAAAACCTTGCTTTGCAGGTATCCCGCTCCTCCCAATACTAGAACTGCCGCCACACTGCTTACCAGCACTTTTTTGCTTATCGGATTCATTGCAATCTCTCCTTTTGGGTGATTAGATTTGCTTACAATCCGAAGTATAGAGGGCGAAGCTGAAACAGGGCTTAGAGCAGCCTTATGCCTGGCTTAGGCTAAGCTGAAGGTTTGCTGAATGCAGCAATGGGGTACGCCATCTCCATATCACGGAGCCGATCTCTATTGCAAAGAGCCTGATCCCGCGGGATCAGGATCTGCCAGCCTAACGAAAGGACCATGTGCGAGCATTCATGACTTTGCGAACCGTCAGCCACAAGGTAAGAAGCAATAGCAATTCGAACACGTTCGTTACGGCAGAGCTTTCCACCGGGATTGGAACGGCGCATCCGGCCGCCATCAATATGGTGCCGATAAATAGAAGGGGCGACCGTTCTCTACGCCATACGGTCACGCCTGCTAGCAGCAGCGGCACAAGGATGATCATGACCATCAGCGGGGGGCCGGGCGATTCGGTGGATACGTATCGAAGCGCACCGTATTGATGCGAAGGGGCAAGCGACAGATCTAGCGTTACCGTGACAATCTCCAGCACGATGAGAAGGACGGTCACGAGCCAAGCCCACCAAGCGGCCCTCGGCTTCCGGGCCCAGGCGCTTCCCGACCGCCGGATCAGATCGAATGATACCAGCGCCAATAAAGGCGTTGCCAAAGCATGCAACCAGTAGCGCGATAGATTCAGCTGCTCAAGCAGCCTCCCTTCTCCGATCCACCTGCCAAGTCCGATAACCCCGTTGTCCCAAATCAGCCCCGCCGTCACCACGAGCAGAAGGTAACGCAGCCCGGGCGATGGATCCCGCTTGAACAGCACCAGACCATACACGAACAGCGCCATATACAGAGCGGCCAATATCAAGTAGAGCACAGCATCCATCCTTGTGTCAGCTCCCTTCCCGTCCATTTATCTTTTCGCTTCAGCCTATCGAAATCCGTTACCATTTATACCCTGTAATCCGGCCCGTTAACCGCATCCTCGGGTTCCTTATCGGTTGAGCGGAAATCGGGCTCTGAGAAATAACGGCTTTATCAATCATAATGCCCAAACAATACCCTCATGCATGTCATTACAAAAAAAGCGCCCGAAGGAGATATCCCCCTCTAGCGCTGTATCTTATCCTAATGTCGTATCACGTTCGGCCTCAGGGTTATATAGCGTTATGTCACGCCAAGCGCCGCGCTCCGGAGCTTCGTACGGTGGTGCCAAATGTGCTTCGCCATAGGCTTCAGAAGACCATTGTCGGCCGGATCATCCTTGATCCGGCCGTTCCTCCCGCTCGTGAATCGCCTGCTTGGCCAGATTCGTCAGAACCATATCGTCCATCGGCGGATTATGAAGCCCTGCCCGCACGTCCCGGTACATCCGTTCGAGCGGGAGCTTCCGGGACAAGCTGCTTCCGCCGACGATCCGCATCGCCTGATCCACAATACGGACAGCCGCATTGGTCGCCGTATATTTAGCCAGCCCCAGCTCCGCCTTAAGTGAGGTCCGGTTGTCCGGCTCCCGGTCCCAGCGGTCGGCCACCTGATACAGATACGTCCTGGCCGTAATCAAATCGGCCTCGATCAGAGCAATCTGCCTTTGGATATGCGGCAGCTCCGCAATCGGAACCGTCAGCGAATTGGGCCGGTACCGCGCCGCAAAATCTATCGCAAAATTCCGGGCCGCATAAGCGATCCCCAGATAACAAGCCGGAATATGAAGCAAGATTCCTTCGGTCGGTATGGGAGAGGACGGCGTCTCGTAATTCTCGTCCCGAATCACTTCCGAATCCGGTACGAATACATCCTTCAGGACGACGTCATGACTTCCTGTCGCACGCATGCCCATCGTATCCCATGTCTCCTCTACCATCACGCCGGGACCGCTCCGAACGAGAAACGCCCCCTTACGGTCGCTGCCTTCGATTCCCGCTGTAACGACAAACACCTTCAGAATCGGGCTTAACGTGCTGAAGGTTTTGCGCCCCGTGATGCTCCAGCCTCCATCGACCTTTACCGCCGTCGTCTCCGGCCGCCCTCCCCGGCTCGGGCTTCCGGTAGCCGGCTCGCTGGCCAGCTCATTGATCACGATGCCTTCCTTGACAATCGACTCGCACAGACTCTCAAACAATGCCTCGGGCCAAGCCCGGGTCAGACGCTGCTTAAGCAGGAGGCTGATATGCCAGCCGACAGCCAGTGCGGTGGAGCCGTCTCCGCGCGCCAGCCGTTCCTGGGCCAGCACCATTTCATAGACGGAGGCCTCCTCTCCGCCAAATCGCTTGGGAACGGTTAATTTTAAATAGCCTGACGCCTTGAGATCTTCAAAGTTCTCGTACGGAAACGATCCTTCCCGATCATGCTTGGGAGCTCTCTCTGCGAATATGGCGGCCAGCCGGTCGGCCCGCTCCGCGATGTTCGCCTCGCGTTCATTCCGTATGAATGGATCTGCGGCATAAGATCGGTTCAAGCTCGCCCCCTCCTTTTCAATACCGTGTATTCCGGTAGCAATATAGAAATTGTAGCAACCCGGATTTGGGGTGTCAATGAAGGGAGGCTATGGCAAGTGAAGCTCGAAGACCTGCTCGACATGGCTCACGCCCCAAGCTTCGTTCGGACGCTCGCCGGTCTTGCGGAAGCCGACGTTCTCGTACATCCGAATCGCATTTTTCTGATCCTCGGTCGTTTCCAGGAACACGTTCCGATAGCCCTTTTCCCGGCAAAACTTGACGGCTTCGTTCAATAACGTCTTGCCGAGTCCCCTTCCTCTGAAATCGGGGTGCAGGATGAACCATCTGAGCTGCGCTTTGTCCGGCGTATGCCCGACAATGGCGATAGCGCCGACGATGTGGCCGTCTGCCTCCGCCAGCCAGAAGCGGTCCTTCTCCCGGTCATAACGTTGGAAGAATTCATGAAAGGTCTTGCAAACATACCCCTCAAATCCATGGTTATAACCGCATTCCTCCGCGTACAGCCACCCGTGGAGGTGGATCAGGACGCCAACGTCCCCCGGGCGCAGCTCGGTGCGGATGACCACGCCCGGGCCGCGATCCTCTTCGCCGGAGAGGGAGCTTTCAATGGCCGTCATGCTCTTGGCAATCAGGCCCTTTCTGTGCTCCGGCAGTCCCTCAATCAACCGGCGGATCTGCTCGTCGGATAACGCATCAAGCTTGTGCAGCATCTCACGGCCTTGATCGGACAAGTAATGGTAGTAGGACCTGCCGTCTTTATCGGATTGAACGCGGTAGGTCAGCCCGAGCTTATCGAATCGCTTTAAAATGCGGCTTAAATAACCGGCGTCAATGCTCAGCTTGTCGATCAGCATTTTGGCCGTGCAATGCTCCGTATTCTGAATTTCGTACAGCACCCTCGCCTCGGAGAGAGAAAAATCGCTGTTCAACAAATGTTGATCGAGAAGTCCGAGCACATTCGTATAAAAACGGTTAAAGCGCCGGATCGTCTGAATGATGGTAGCATCTGTCATGTTCAGTAAGCCCCTTTCTTCTTATTCGGATAGCAAAAAATTAACATTTTAATTTGACTAAGTCAATTAATAATTTGACATAGTCAACTAAATAAACGACAAAAAGCACGGAATCCGTAAGTTCCGTGCTTTTCCCATGGTGACCCGCTGCAATCACCTTGCCTACTTGTGTAGGTCGACGGTTTTATTCAATTCGGAATCCTCTTCCTGGCGCTGGCCGGTCATTTTCCGGAAGAACGCTTTTACGGTCTTCATTCGGTCTCCCGTTTCCCAGTATTCGGCCGTCTCGGTCCGGATTTTGATCAAGATGATGTTCGGATCATCGTAGGTCGTATCCAGAAATTTTTCGTACATCTTATTCCAAAGCTCTTTCTTCCTGTTCAGATCATCCACGATTTCCGCGGTGCCGCGAATGGACACATACGACTTGCCGACATAGGCGACGTTCACGTTCGGATTCTCCATGATTTCCTTGTATTTGCTCGTATCCTTCTTGGTCAAGAACCACAGGTCTCCGTCAAATTCGATATCCTGCGTCTGCATCGGCCGGGAATTGATGCCGCCCTCCGATATGGTCGACAGCATGGCGGTTTCAACGTCTTTGATAATATCCTTAACAGTCTCGACCGCTTCTTGGTTGATTACTGCATCCTTCGACATGGTATCACCTCATTCATGTAGTTAAGTTGAACGATGCTTTGCGTTAGGGCAGCCGTGAGAAATGTTCTTCCGGCCGCTCATTTCTCACTCTTGCCTCTTTACCACATTCTTTAGTTCAACTTTGTAATTAAACGTTTCTTAAACCTGCAATCGAATCATTAAACAAACAGCAACCGGGCAGCCGCCCTCGCCCTATCCTCGTTTTCCCAAGAAGCGCAGATATGGGTAGGATGCGTTATTTCGGCGAAACTATACGGTTTTACCGCAAGGGAGCCATCAGCCATGCCATGAAAAAGCCCGTCAAATCTCTGGACGATTTGACGGGCGGATCATATGATTATTCGCTTAATGCTCACTGCCCGGAGAGGACAAGCCCTTTTTCGGCAGCAGAACCGCAAACGTTGTCCCCTTCGAAAGCTCGCTCTCCACTGTAATGGTACCGTTATGGGCCTGAACCAGCTTGTAGACAATCGCCATTCCTAGCCCCGTCCCCTCAGAGGAAGAGTCCGTCGCCCTGAGATGATAATAGCCTCAAATGATTGGGAAGTATCGATCAAAGCGGCCGAAGAAGGAAGGCTGCTGCGCGTTGAGACAGAATCCGGTGATATCGCTGTCTCCTATAAAACGCCCCCGGCATCATTAAAGCTTACCGCGAACAGCGGCTCATCGGATATCCGCGCCCGATTAGACGGCTTTAAGGAAACACGGCGCACGGAGCAATCCGCAGAGGGCACGATTGGAGATGCATCGAATACCTTAGAGCTAGTCAGCCAGGACGGAACGATCAGTGTAAAATAGTTGGGCTCCTGCGGGGGCAATTAAACGGAATAAAATATACGTTCACCCGACAAATAAGGTGTACAGTACTCGGCACACAGCTTCGGCATCCGCTCGCGCATCCATGCATGGACGGATTCATTCTCCATCTGGAAGACATAGTATCCGATAATGGCCAGCAGCATGAAGCCTTCCAGCAGAACGAGTTCGTCTGTTCCCGTAGAATCATTGCCATAATAGCCTTTCAAGAAACGATCCCGAAGCTCCGATGGAACCATCATGGCACCCATAGCAACATCCGTGTAATAATACCCTGGCCCGAAAAAACCAAAATCGATAAAACCCAGCTCCCCTTCCGGGGTCATGATGATGTTCCCCAAGCTTAAATCGCCATGGATGAGTCCCCAGGCATCTTGCTGTCCGCCAGCTTCAAGCCGGGCATTTACCAGCGATACTGTTTGTTCAATAAGGGAAACATCGGAGGAAGCGAATATTCCTCTCGCTAACCCTTTCTTTATAACCTCGATCATATATTGATTGTAGCCAATCCCCTGACTCGGACGCTTGTCCAAGCCCTCCTGCTCGTACTGGCTATAAAATTGGTGCAGCTCTGCAATGCGAGTCCCCAGCCTCTCGACCAATATCGGGTCGCTTACGTCTTCTTTCTGCAGATCCCTTCCCTCCAGCCAAGATAGCACAGAGCTGTTCCATCTCTTCCCCTCGAGCTCAATGATCGTAATCAGGTCACCTTTTCGATTACGCAGCGGCCTCTGGACGAGAAGATGATCCCGGTCTGACATCGCCTCCAGCATCTGCAGTTCACCCAGCAGACCGTCATAGGTATGCTGCAGACCGGCCATCCCGTCTTTGACCGGTTGATGAATGCGCAGCAGATATGGGCTTCCGTCGTGGCCTTTTACTTTATAGGTTCGATTCTCATTATGCCTGATAAACGTAATCTCCGGTTCCCGGATGCCGTATTGAATCAAAATATCCTGCAGCTGTTCATGTTGCATTTGGGCTTCTCCCTACCCTTCCTAATTATTGACTATATCACCCTCTGAGGAACGTATGGTCAAAATACGTCTTGAAGTCCGGATATAGGTAATCCAGCGATTGTTTAAGCTCGGTCCGGTCCGTTTGCTCCTCATCCAGATCAAATAAGATTTCATGCTCGATCTCATAGATGGCACCGAAGCCTTCGCCAGCGTCTTCATTTACGTCGATGCACCATATCTTGCCGTATTCGGAATCCCATGTGAAAGGCAGATAGCCCAGCCGGCACAACAAGGGATTGTACATATCCCTGACGTTATCCAGCGGCTCGTCCACCGGTTGCTCAGGGATGACGTCAAAGTAATGATGATATGTAGAGATAAATGCTTTATACCACTCGGGAAATGTCAATCCGTACCCGTCTTCCAGTTCCCTAATATCAGCTTCACTTACAACGGAAGGGACCAGCTTCCAGATGGACCACTCCTCGTCGGTATCGGTAGCCTTCATCTCTGCAGGAACGTGCGGGCGCATCCACCTGCAGAAGCCGTCCTCCGTAACCTGGCTGTATTTTGCGTAATAGGCCTCAAAGCCTCGTTGGATATAGTCGCGTATGTCCATGTTCCAAATCTCCTTATGCAGAAAATACAATCCGCTCAGCGCTGCTAGTTTGTACGGAGTGGGAAGAGAACCTGCTTCGTCTCTTGTTCGAAACCGCATGTTCCTTCTTCCATGATCCCTATCCTTGATTCTATCAGCGGATCTTCCATATTATAGCATGACAAGGATCCCTGCTTGGATCACAAGATACCCGCTCAACCGTCTTGCACAGTCAATACCAAACAGGTGCGTATTTATGTGAATAAGGATATTTGATAAAATATTACGATCAACCATTGGAGGATCACGTGTAATGGAATTAAAAACTACGCACAGGTGGGATTTAGACGAGCAGGAAGCCATGGAGTTACAGCATCAATTGGCTTTGCAAGTAATGAAGGAAGATGCGCTGGAGCCTGTTCGTTATGTCGCAGGAGTGGACGTCGCCTATAGTGAGCAGAATGATAAGCTTATCGCTGCGGTTGCGATTTTAGAGGCCGACTCCTTAACCCTCGTTGACACCGTTATGGTTGAAGAGAGCGTGTCGTTCCCGTATATTCCGGGGTTATTTTCCTTTCGGGAGCTTCCGCCGATCATGAAAGCTTTTGAGCAAATCAGTATCTTGCCTCAGTTAATCGTTTGCGACGGTCAAGGGCTCGCACACCCGAGACGTTTCGGGCTGGCCTGCCATCTAGGGGTTCTTTATGATATGCCAACGATCGGCTGCGGAAAAACAAAGCTCTCGGGAAGTTACGTTGAACCCGATATCCAGAGAGGCTCATATTCACCGCTCATGGATCAACATGAAGTAATAGGGAATGTATTGCGCACCCAGGACGGCGTTAAGCCTGTGTTTGTGTCTATCGGCCACCGTATTTCCCTGGCGACAGCATGCGAATGGATTTTAAAGCTCTCCCCCACATTCCGCCTGCCGGAAACCACCCGTCAAGCAGATCAGATCGTCAGAAAGGGATTAAAGCTTACCCAATAGCAAAGGATGGGATTGTTCCCATCCTTGTTATGTATGGTATTACTTTTCACGGGTAAACCGAGATGTGTAGTATACGTGATTTGTTGTACCAAACGACTCTTGCTTCGGCGGTGTCCATTCTCTCGGATTAAAATTTTTTAATGGGTTGGCTCTTTTCTTCTAAAATGCTCTGCTTACATTTAATGTTCTAGCTTATAACGGCTTCTGTACTCAGCTAATCGATCACGAACAACATAATAGCTGGGACCTTCCCCGCTTATTTCCCATATTTCCGCAATATTCCCTGTTTCATCATAAAATATCGTATTTATATGAACATTTCTGATCACAATACTTTGTGATCTTAACTGACCGTTCCTATAAAACTCTTTTGCTATGCCGTTAGTCGTATTATGATCAGTCTCATTTATTTCCTTCAACTCACCTGTGGGATAGTATATTCTCTCAATACCGGTTTTAAATCCATCATGTACCTCAAATTCCCAAACAAGCACCCCATTGTTATAATCTACTACTGTTCCATTAAAAGGTACTGTTTTATTCTTGTCAGAATAAAAGATATGTTCACCCGTATGTATATCGTCCTCAACAAAGAGATCACTGTAATTCATTTTTTCCACACAATCACATCCTAATCTCTATCCTTAAAAAACAAGCTCCATTAGTCCCCACCAAAACTTTGAGTTAATAAATCGCTATAGCGCTACCTGTAATACTGGATACACCTTTCTTGAAAAGGGATTCTTTCATCAAGCAGCAATTCTTCTTGCAGTAATGTTGTTATATTCTCTAATTTTGCAATGAATAGTGCGTAAAAATCGCCCGATGTGGGATATGAAAATAGCCCATACCCCTTTGGTAACAGTATTTTGTTAACCTCCCTGATCTTATCAGGTAAAAATTCATAGTTATACGCTTCTAAATGCTCAAGGTCTTCTTTTGCTGCTAATTCAACATGATGGGCAAATTCATAGTCCATAATAAAATTGACGATCTCTTGATCCTGCTCACCTTTATAGTCTACGTATAAAAATTGTTTCGTTTTTAGTCCAAATTTTAATAGGTCTTCATGGATGTCATCACTTCCTTCATCTCTCAAAAACGGTTCGAGATCCTTGTTATCAGGGAATATGAGCTGTGCTATCTCTTGATCCTGCATACTTCTTCTCCCCTTTATTAAAATAGCTCCCCATGCCGGTTAGGAATGTATTCGGAATAGTTTTCACGATAGAATTGGTCGATCTTTTGAAGCACCGGGTCCCATTTAGGGTATGGCTCAGGGTCTCCAAACACCATTTTCGCTTCCGGATTATTCATCAGCAATCCATCTGGCTGGGTTGGAACCGGCAACCCCAGTTTTCTTCTTACATGGAGCAAGAATAGGATTTCAAATGGATAAAATCCATACCGAAAGTCACCAAACTCACCCAGCTGTCCAATTTCAGAAGCTAATGCAGAATGATACAGGGACATTGTCGAAATCAGAGATTCTATTTCCTGCAAATCACCTGTGAACCATCGTTCAAGCACTTCATCGTAAACGTCTAGATCATCAGGGATGGATGCGCATCGCTGTCCAGCTTCCTTAAAGCTATTTTTCACGGCTAGATGCAATTGTTTATTCGTTCCCATGATGGTTTTATTTCTATACTGCAGGTACAGCTCAAGCAAAAACCAAATATGTCTGTTCTCTTCATTGGCATATATTAAATGTCCACCGAAGTGATGAACTACAAAATCATATAGTATATTTTCTTCTTTCTCCCATCCATACATAGTGAAATGTACCAAGGTAATGACGACTTCTCTAAACGAATATCCCAAGATCATCTCCGGATACCTGATTGTATAAAGGTCCTGCCCCATACATTGATAAAACACGACCTTTTGCATGTTCTTTAATCCTTCTGGGTTGTTCTCACCGCTGATCAATACATCTTGTTTCCATAGTGACAAGTAATATGAGAAAATTTTATTTAGATTTATTAATAGGATGTGATCTTTCTTGATGTCATTTTGCTCTACGAGTTTCTCAATCTTGCTTTTGCTGGCATCATATTTATCTTTAACATCTTCAAATTTGATCCCATCCACAAAATTATTACTATATCTTTTATAAGCCATTTCTAATTTTTTAGGGTTTATCATTACATCCTCCATATGAATGAACCTAGCTGAATAAGAGAAAGAGTTCCATAGATTTTAGACCTTTTAGAATTTCATATTCGAGATGGATAGTACGAAACCCTTGCAGCAGGCCAAATAACTCCATGAAATGATGTGCATGCCCTGCTTACCTTTTAAGAAGTCCAACCTAATAAACAGCCGCCCGAATCGGGCGGCCGCTCCATCAATTATGGTTGCTTTGATTCCTCATTCATTTTCGCCGTAACGCTTCTGACATCCAGCGCGTTGATGACACCATCCCGGTTCACGTCCAGCTTTCGCAAATCGCCCACCGGTTCTTTACCGATATGTCTGGCCACCAGTCTGACATCCCGGTGATCCACGATCCCGCTGCCATCAACGTCTTCAGGCATTGCGGACTGCGTTCCAATCTGAATCCGCGATAAGAACGTACGGTCCTCGCCGTCCGAATAATACAGATACCCGTCATCGCCGATCGTAAAGCCGTAGGCATTTGTTACGGTTCGGAAGTCCATGGTAACCGGATCCACTGCCACCAGTTTCGAGCCGAAGAGGGCATACAGAATGCCGTCGGCATCCCACTTCAAAGGAACGGACGACCATGCCCCGTAGTTGAACGGACCGCTGTGAACCTGCTTGTGCTTAACGATTTCCTTGGTCGCCGGATCCAACGCGAATATCGTTCCGTTAACAGCTCCCCAAATAAGTCCGTCATGTGGTCCGACCGTTAAACGACCGATAAATTCAGGCTTATCAATACCTTCAAGCTGAATGGACCATTCGTCGAGCTTCTGTCCGGTCACGGCATCCATGGTGAACAGCTTAGCTTCATTAGCAGTCGGGTTGCTTCCGAGGCCGTTATGGATATTGGTTGAGCCGAACAGAATCCCATCCTTATACGTCAGCCCGACGACGCTTTGATCTTGGACTACATTTCGGATCACCTTAACGCCGGTCTTATTCTCGGCATAAGCCTTGGGATCAATAATCGTCACGGCACCGCCGTTCACGCCGTATGCGGATACGCTGCCAAAATAAATGCGTCCCCCTCCGGATGTCGCTTCAATTAGGCGATCCTGATGAGCCTCCGGGTCAATCTGGAGGAACAGGGAGGGATTACCGCTTCCCGGCTCCCTATTTTGATCATATTTGTGAACGTTAGCCTTAGGATATACCCCCATATACATGGCATCCTCATGATAAACCATGCTGTCGGCCTGACCGAGCGAGATCGGCGATACTTGCTGTTGCTCCGGATCGTAAATAGCGCCTGTACCTGCACCGAGCGTACTCATAAACAATTGATTGTCCTTGCCCTGTTCAATGACATGAATGTTCAGGGGAGTCCCCTCTACGACGGGAGGCGTCGCCGTCAGCTTGTTCTGCGTGACGTTGAAATAAACAATCCCTCCTCCAAACTGCATGGTCACAAGGTTCATCCCGATCAAATCGGGATTGTCATGGCTGGCAATCTCCACCCAATCCGCTCCCCGGAGCCCGCTTCCATACTTCATGCCGGTGGTTCCGATTTCGCCGGTCGCCAGGTTATAATACTTCAGCGTGTTGTCTGCCACGAAGTACACCTTGTCTTGATAGGAGTCGGTTACATGCAGTCCCGTTACGTTGGACAATATGACATCGAGCCAACGAGAGGCTTTCACGTCATAAATGTACATATTTTTGGACTCGGAATATCTTGCAAATATATACCGGTCATCCACCAGGTTCATATCGTAGACAAAGCCGGTTTCTTGTTTGTTCATCAGCGGCTCGGCAATATTGACTTTAGCTCCCGATTCCAAATCCAACCGAATGATCTGGCCGTGGGCGGTCCCTGCGTAAATATGCCCGCCTTCCTCATCCAGCGCAATCGAACGGACATATTCTTGAGCCTGGTTGCCCAGCATTCTGCCATAATCCTTCGTTACGGTCCCCGCTCCTAAATCGTACTTGAACACCTTTCCTCCCGGGTATGTGCCGATATATGCATTTCCTTGGCTGTCGGTTACGAGGGACCACGGGCCCTCCTCACCAAAGTCATGCACCAGCTTCATTTCCTGGGTTTCCGTCGAATAGATCCACAATGTTCTATGGGAGGTTACATACACATGCTTGCCGTCCGGAGTCACTTCATGATGCCAAGCATCCCCGCCCCCTCCGTGCATAATCGTCTTATGGATCACCGTATTGGTTGTCATGTCCACCACGTTGAACTGGGCGGGAGAACCTTTAACCGTCGTAAACATCACCTTTCTTCCGTCCTGTTCGCCAACCGCGCCGTCATAGATGCTGATCCCCCGAATCGGCTGCGCCAGACGCTCCGGCTCCCCGTATACCTTATCCTCCAAGCGAACGGCACCGCCCTGAACGTAATCCTGGGCGTAAGTCACGTTAACCAGGTGAATGGAAGCCACGCAAGCGCATGAAAGCATAACCATAAGTCCCATCTTTACACTCATCTTCATCAAAATCAGCACCTTCCTTCCACTGCATAATAAAATCGTCGGAAACAGAAAAACTGCTGCGTGTCATGATGATCGCCGGTCCCTTGTAATTCATGAGTCCTTAAAAGGAAGGGCATCTGGTCTACGAAGTCCATTCCAGATGCCCTTAAGAAGCTTAAAATACGTTTATTGGAGTGCCGAGGCCGCCTGAATCAAATAAGCTGCGGCTTCCGTGGAAATATGCTTGCCTGCCTGCGCTTCGACTTGATTAATGAATGCAGAAACGCTGCCTTTAGCGGCCTTTGTTGCCAGGCTGTTCGCAATCCCGTGATTATCGATCCAGCCCTGCTCCGCAAAGCGTTGCACCAGCTTCTCCAGACTCTCGAAGCTGTTTTCAATCGTAAACGTAATATCATGCACCGATTCATTTCCCGCCACATCGCTTGCCCGGATCGTCAGCGTATGCTGGCCGAGCGGGAGACGGAACAACGGAAGGGAGGAAGAATCCGAATTTATTGGCTCGCCGTCCAGCGTAAGCGACGCGGTGTTCGAAGCAACCCCTGACCATTCATCCCGAAGCTCGAAGCCGATCTCAAGATCGTCCGAGCTGCTGATCACCTCAGGCACCGCCGATTTCCAATCGATGATAGGCCCCTCGCGATCCAACAGCCATTGGATCGATTTCGCCGCTTCTTCATTTCCGGCTTTGTCGATGGAACGATAGGTGAGCTCATAGCGTCCGCTCTCGTTCACTTGCAAAGGCGAACCTGCATAGGACATCCAGGTTTGCCCGCCATCCCACGAATATTCGGTGGAAGCGATCCCGCTTCCTTCATCGTAAGCCGACAGCGTTACCGTTACAGGGCTGACATGCCACCCCTCCTGTCCATCCGGCTGCTCCGGGCTGACCGTGGCCTCTGTCGTTGGAAGCTGGGTATCCTCCTCTTCCCCAACATCGGAAACGGGGATCATGTACATCCGTGTTTCTTGCGCGTAGTATATGTTTCCGTCATTCCCTAGGGTAAAGAGCGCCGTATTAATCCCTAATGCCTCATGCTCCATCGTCTCCGGATCCAGAACCGTCAGCTTGCCATAGAGATCGGTGTAGAGCAAACCGTCCTGTCCCCATCTCAGATGGATCGGCCGCCACATCCCGTAATCCGTGACGCCCGGATAGATAACCTTGCTCTTCACGACCTCCTGCGTCTCGGGGTCAACCGCAAACAGTATGCCGTCCGCGGCAGCCCAGAGGAGGCCGTCTTGATCGAAGGTCAGCCCGCTGATCATGATCGGTGCCTTCACCGCTCCCGGGATATCCGGCGTAAACTCGCTAAGCTTCACCCCGCTTACGGCATCCCATACAAACATCTTTGCTTCCGATTCGGTCGGATCGATTCCGAGACCTCCCCGGATGCTGGTCGAACCGTAGACCTTGCCGTCCCTGTAGGCCAAGCCCACAATGCTCTGGTTATGCACGACTTGGCGATGTACATCGAATGTATTCAATGCCGGATCATACGCAACGAGGGCTCCGCCCAATTCCCCGTAGTACGGTATCGTCCCGAAGTATACCTTGCCGTCTCCGGACGTCTGGACATAAGGGCGATCTTGATCTTCACCCATGTAGAACAGGGATACCGGATTCGGGTTCGGCTTGCTCGGATCCGCCTGGATCGGCTTCGTCGTATCCAATTTGCGGATCTCCGCCTTCGGATATATGCCGAAGTACAGATCATTGCCGAGCGAGCCAATGCTTTCGGCTTGACCCATCGGATACGTCGAATGGGTGCGCGTAATCGGATCGAATGCTCCTCCCAGTGCGGAGGTCATGCCGCTTGTATAAATTTTGCCGTCCGGCCCTTTCTCCAGAGCCTGGATCAGCGTAGGCTGCCCTTCGGCGACGGCAGGCAGCATCTTCTGTATGCCCGACTCAAAATTGAACAAGGCCGCCTTCCCACCGAATTGGATTGTTACCAAGGTCTCCCCCGGAAGCTCCGGATCATTCGGAAAACGAACCCATCCGCTGGAGCGGAAGCCGGTTCCGTAGGCAAGTCCCGTATCCGTTACCTGCTGCGTCGTCATGTCAAAAGCCTGGACCTTCCGATTTTGAACGAAATATACTTTTCCTTCATGTTCAGGCGATACATCGAGGCCGCCGTATCCGTTGTAAACCTCATCCAGCCACACGCCCCGTGCCATATCGTATATAATCAACGCGGTTGTTCCGTTGCCGTTTAAGTAAGCGAAGAGATAATCACCTCTTGCATCCAGACCGTATACGAACGGAAGACTGCTAACGCCCGGAATATCCCGAATCGGCAGCTCCTCCTTCTCGCCGGTAACCGGATTCAGCTTGACGATATGTCCAACCGTCCCGATTCCTGCATATACGATGCCATCGGCATAAGCGATGGAACGAACATATCCTTGGCCCTCCACCATCGTGCCGTAATCCGTAAACGTCTCCGTTCGAGGATCGAATTTAAACACTTTGGCGTTTGGATACGTACCGCCGTACAGATTTCCCTGCTCGTCCGTAATCAATCCCCAAATGGAAGTTTCACCCGGAATCGCGACCCCAAGATCATCAAGCTCTTTCGTTTGAGGGGAATAGCGGTAAACCTTGGATTGACCTGCAATATACAACGTTCCGTCTTCGGCTACGGCTTTTGCCCAAGAGCTGTCTGCATCCGGAAGCGGGAACGTGCGAAGCAGTTTATTGTCTGCGAGATCGATGACATTTAGCATCGCCGGCTTACCGTTGACCGTGGTATACATCACGTCCCGGCCGTCCTCTTGTCCATAAGCGCTTTCAAAAATCGCGATTTGCTGGATCGGAGCCCCCATGGAGACCGGCTCACCGAATTGTTTGTTAATTGGCGAACTCGCTTGCGCAGGAGATCCCTGCAGCGCTAATCCTACTAGCATGACCGTAATTAGAAGCAGCTGTCTTTTCAATCGCTTGATTCCCAAAGTCATTAAAGTTCCCCTTTCCTTCATATCGTTCCTGACTCGCACTCGGCTTTTAGGTACACTTTGTTTACAAGCTTACCTCTTTAGCCTCCTTTCTTATTGAATTTGGGCTTAGAACAGTTTAAACAGAGCCTCGCTCCGTTCTTGCTGGTTATTATAAAAACAAGCGAACGGTTCGAGAAATGTCTCATTTTCATTGAATTTGTAATTCTTCCCTGCGCTCCGGACGTCCCCCCAAACTGCGCTTGATTCAAGAGGATGGAACGCTTGTGGAGATTTCAAAAGAAGTAGAAATTGCTTAACTGCTACCTCATATTCCAGTCACGAAATTAAGGAACGGATTTAGCAAAAATAATCAAACCTGCCGCTCGGAGGTCTGCTGTGATCTAGTCAAAGAGGGCGGGACTCGGATAAGCTTCGAGCCATCCATCCCCCGACGTTTGAATAGGAGGAACCATGCGGATGAAACATCTTCTTGTAAAATCCATACTGATCGGGTCGTTATGTGCCCTGTTATTTTCCTGCCTCAGTTATGCGTTCGATTGGACTATCCATATGATGCAGGACGAAGCTCCCGGCAGTCCTTTCACCATAGCCTACGGCGCTCGCTTCATTCTCGTATTCTGCTTTGCTGCAGGGCTATGCCTGGATCATTATCGAAAAAAAGAAACGGATTAAACCCGGAGTATCCGCCTGCTCCCCACCTTAAGCATCATGGCCATCTGCTAATAAAAGCCCGCCGGGAGCGGGCTTTTATTTTTGAATGCTTATTTATGGGCAGCTGTGGTGAAGGAGATATTCGAAGACCGGCTCTCCAGGTATATTTAGCTTTTCGAATTGCAACAAAGCCCTGTTTCATTTTTTCGCGACGAAAACTGTAACTTTATGCGCCACTTATACGTGAATTACATAGAGAGGAGGGCAGGAACCTGAACAGTCTGGAATCGATTTATCAATATTACGTCAAAGACGTTTACCGTTACTTGTACTCCCTCTCTTATGATCACCATACGGCGGAAGACCTGGTGCAGGAAACCTTTTACCGGGCGTACCTGTACCTCGAGGATTGGAAGAATGAACGAATCAAGCCATGGCTATTCCGCGTTGCCCATAACGCTTACGTGGATTATCAGCGCAAGGCAAGCCGCAGCATCGTCAAGGATGCCGTTTTTTTCGCTTGGATGGTCGACCGGGATACGCCGGAGATCACCCTGCTCCAGCAAGAAGTCCAACGGGAAATTGGACGAATGTTGGCCGTTATTCCGGAGAAGCAGCGGCAGGCGGTGCTCCTGGTGGATGTTCACCAATTCACCTACTAGGAAGCTGCGGATATTATGGGCATCGCCTTATCCCATATCAAGATCACCTTATTCCGAGCCAGGCAGCGGCTGCGGGAAATGAAACGAAAGGACGGAATGTTATGAGCGAGGATTTCAAGCAACGATTGAGAGATTATGCTGACGGCAAGCTGACTGACGAGGAGAAAAACGAAATCGAACGGGAAATGGAGAAGCTGGAGGAATATCAGGCCTATTTAAACGAATGGATGGATAACGAACCGGACAACGCTGGATCTAAGCGCCCGGCCGACGTTCAGAACAATTTCTCACCCAAGAAGGAAAAACGAATTGTTCGCAGGGCCAAATGGAAGGCCCGACTCTCAAATACGTTGACGGTGATATCGGCATTCCTGGTGATCACCCTTCTTAGCTCGATCGGTACCGCACTGTTCTACGGTGTCGGCGATCCGAGCCGAAATGATAAATATCGGGATGCCATTGCTTCGGCCATCTCGATCACCATGCCTAACATTAACGTTTCACTGAACAGCCAGGGCAAAACCTATTTCATGCAAGAGATATACGGAGATATGGAAAAGCAAGTAGGGAGCGAACGAGTGATCATCGGCGAATACAGTGTTAATTTCCTGTTTGGGCTCCCGTCCGTTGACGTGGATTGGAAAGATCGCAGTTCGGGTTCAACACAGATTTTCTATCGGCCGGATGACCCTTCGGAGTCCTCTTCTGCAACTCAAGATGATGATCCGAATGGGCAGCCAAAGGAACAGGAAAAGGAAACTCCCCCTAGCGGTGACTGGTCCCGGCTCGAAAAGCTTCCCGAAGGCACCGTGGCCGAAGCATATTTATCGTTTAACCGTTTCTTCACTACGGATGAGCTGCTGAAGCAATTCGAGAAACGGAACATGGAGCCCGTCTGGTTTGCCGTGGATACCGGACCGGATGCCCGGTTTGGCGGCAGTGACAATGTGATTTCCGATCCTATCGGCTTTCCGGCATCCCCCGTCTGGCATCATGATGATTTAACAGTAACCTCTTATAAGGAAGAAAAGCGCGGCTGGTTCGGCAAAATCGTGTCCAGCGGCGGACATTATCCATCATTAGACACCTACGGGGACGGGGATCTGCGGAATGCACACTTCATCAAATCACTGCGGCTTATGCAGGAGTATAAACTCATTAGCGAGCGGGTGGCTCCGTTCATTGACGTCGACGCTTCATTGGCTTACGTAGAGGAGAATGGCATTCATCTCTACGGTGCCGTCATTACCGGTCCTGTCAAGGAGCTGCTGACGCTGCGCGAGGTTTCCTGGGTGCAAGATCTGCGTGTCGGGGAAGTACGGCTTTGGAATTGGAACGAGTAATTATTTTTCACCGAACCTCTTGGCGACTCGGAGCGAATATATAGGTGAGGTCACATTAAAGGAGGAGCAAGCTTGCAAGGTTCAGACTTAACGCCGTGGCTGCAGCGACTAAAGGAGGGGGACAAGGAAGCATTCCGGTATGTTTATGACCGAACCGTCGATAATGTGTACCGAACAGTGGCTCTTCTTGTATCCGGCCGGCAGGATATAGAGGATATCATGAATGAAATTTATTTTAAGCTTTGGCTCTCGTTACCCAATTATGACCCCAATCGTCCCTTTCGGAATTGGCTGCACGGAATCGCGATCCGGCAGGTTCAGGACTGGAGGCGCAGAAAATGGCGTAAATTTCGCCTGTTCGAACGCCAGAAAATGCTTGAAATCCAGCCCGAGCATCCACGGACGGACCGGGTCATTGTATGGAACGAGACAACCCGCGAGTTGCTCGAGCTTCTAAATCATTTATCCTACAAGCTTCGGATTGTCGTTGTTCTCCGGTACTATCACGAATACAGCCTTACCGAGATTTCCGAGCTGCTCGCGGTTCCGCTCGGGACCGTGAAGTCGAGGCACCATCAAGCCTTGAAAGAGCTTCGCAAACATTCTGTAGAGCTGGATTTAGAAGAGGGAGGTGATTGCTTTGTCCATTGAAGAACGTTTGAAGGATCACATGCATCAGGCGGCCGATCATCTGAATATCCCTCAGGATCTGTATGACAGCATATTACAATCGACCGAGGAGCGCATTTCCGACAGAGAACGGTTAACCCGAAAATCACGTAATCGCAGCATCATTCGGAATGCCTTTGTGATCGGCACGGCAGCTGTTTTCATTGTCATTGTCATCGTTTCCTCTGCCTTCATTTCCCCCGTGATGGCCGAAACCTTAAGCCGCATTCCAATGATGCATAATGTGTTTAAACTAGCAGGCGATTTAGGATTAAAGGCAGCTGAGCAGAAAGGGTTGGCCACGGAGACGGATTACTATGACACCCATGAGGGCTACACTTTGACGGCATCGCAGGTTATGTTCGACGGCATGCGCGGAGCTATAGCGCTTCAACTGGACGAGGCAGGACGTCCCGCCTCCCTGTTCGATCCTTTCGCTCGCAGCCAGTCTGAAGCTTCATCACTAAAAAGCAAGGGTTCCTTTCAAGTGATGAGGGCCTTCATCAATGGAACAGAAGAAAGCATTACTTGGGATATCGGCCCCGGCATCGATGCGGAATCCGCCATTGTCACGATTACCGGAGCGCCTTCGGACCAAGCTGCCCGCAGGCCTGTGCTGCCGGAGACGTTTAATTTGACGCTTGAGGTTAGACTCGAGATGATCCCGGAGCCGTTCGTCCTACAAATTCCGATGCGTCAAAATACAGATAATCGTATCTTATATCCGGACGCGGAGAAATCATCGAGGGATATCAGCTGGAGGCTGGAAGAAATGGAGCGTTCCCCAGTCTCCACTCGCATGGAACTGGTATTAGAAGAGACTTCATCGGATGAACGGACCATTTACTTTGAAGTCGTTGGTCAAGACGGCACAGAGATAAAAATCATTGACCTCTACGCATACGATGTGAAACAAGGTTACCGTCGCTTGGACATGCTGTACGAACCCCTTCCTGCCGATCATCAGTCATTCACGATTAAACCGTTCCGTTATGTGTATGGAGACTCCCCTAACGCCTGGAGGAAAGAATACATCAGGGATCTGGAATTGACTGTACCGATTGAGGGAAAAGACTAAAAAAAATTTTCGAATTACTGGAGGAGACCAACATGAAAAAATCGATAAAAGCAATGACCATCCTGACAGCTGCAGGCCTTTTAATGACTTCCGCACCGCTGTTGACTACGCATGCCGCAGCCAAAGCGAATACTTCTGCTGCCGCGGCCTCTACCCTCAAAAAAATCGATCCCAAATTAATATCCGAGGCACAGAAAAAGCTTAAAGATGCAACCGGTAAAAGCTATTCATTCAGCAAAGTGGAAAGCTGGAAAACTGGAAATGATAGCGGCTGGACGCTTACGATTAAGGGTGCCCGCTACAGTTATGTGAGCATTACCAACAATAAAATAGACTCCATCCAGCTTGAACAAAAATGGGCGGATCTGCAAAGCTCCAGCAAAGAGACTATCCAATCGGTGCTCAGGGATCTGGAGGTGGCATCGCTGCCCGAATCAGCCACCCTTACTATCAACTATTCCGGCAAGCAAGCCGATTCAGGCAAGGTTGGAGTGTTTGCGCACGTAGACAATCATTACATTACACTGCTTGACGGCAAAGTGAAGCGTGTGATGTCCACCATACCGGTAGAATCGGTATCTCAGGACATACGGGATGCAGCGAGCGATGCTATCAAAGGATTCCAAGGCATAAGCCTCGGCAAACTGACAAAGGCGTCCTATGGTACCGAAAATGGCAAATCTCATCTCGAGCTGACATTCCAGGGAACTTCCCCTAATATGCCGATCTTTATAAACATTGACGAAGCGTCACAGGGAGTTACGATGTTTGAAGTATCAAGTCTTCAGGATTCCGCAGCCGAATATACCAAAGGGTACAAGAATCTAATGAATATGAGCGAGGACAAGCTCCTTCAAGCTGCCATTCCGTTGGCTAAGAGCAGCATGAATCTGGATTTGACCGGGTACAAAGCTGCCAAGGATAAAGATCATCCGGGAACCGTCCATTTTACTATGAAAAATAAACAAAGCGTAGAAGGTATTTATAACTCGAAAGGGCAAATCTATTCTCTCAAGTTAAAATAACTAACGAAACAGCCAGTCGCCGAACATCCGGCGACTGGCTGTTTGTAATCGTAAGGTTTTGAGCCTTGACTCATAAACGGGTTTGTCCCCGGCGATCCTGCAAAGGCGTTTACTTCTTTACGGAAACGGTCATTTCAAGCTCTTGGATATACTGTTTGACAATCTCGCCGTTCGCGTCCACCTTGAATCGACCGGAGCCGTCATCTATCACTACCGGTTTAAACGGCTTCACCGTAATGGACTTGGCGGATTTTCCGACAGCCTCTAACACGAAATCGTAGTACATATCCCCTTTCGCGTTGTTTTCGTCTGTGCCGGATCCGGAGATACGTTCAATGATATGGCCTTGATCATCCACAAAATCAAAGAGAATGTCCTGATTTGCTTCCGGATGCTGCTTGTACCCCTCCATAATCAATTGCAATCTAGACGAGGTCGACGTGAGCGCAGCCTTGTTCAGCTTGAGGGTTACGTTGCCTGATGTTTTGGTCACGTTAGGCTTTACAACAACCGGCTTCTCGGCTGTTTTTTGGACAGGAATCTTCAGCTTAAACGGCTTTTTGTAGCCTTCCAGATCAACCTCGGCGGTAAGCTGGAACTTATCCGGGAATGCTTCGAGATTGCCTCCGAGCTGGGAGGCATCCGTCAAGTAGATGACGGCCGTATCATTTCCTTTTGGTCCCCATACGAGGGTTGGTCTTTTTGCGTGGTCGCCGCCGCCATACTCGTTAATCGATTTGCCGTTGATGGCCATCTTGATATTGCTGATCGATCCCTTGTCGCGCATGTAATCGCCTGTCTTCTCGTCAATTTCCCCTCCGACAAGCTTCCCGTCAAATCCTTTCCCGCTGCGCTTAAGCTCAATACGGACATGGTTCCCGTCATACAACGCTTTGGCAACGCTCAGGGTTACCCCCTCTTGGGTTACACGTTCGGATACCGCAGACTGTGCTTTCGCGGAAGGTTGGGTGGCTGCCTGCGCCGTCCCCCATGCCGCACCGCTTATAATCATCCCGGCCAAAGCCACGGAACTCATCACTTTATATACCTTTTTCATATTGATTCCTCCTGATTAAGTTTGTTATCGTCCGGATCATCTTTATTTCCGAGTATCCTCATATAGCTGCTTCAAGCCGGCCTGATCGACCGGAATCGTGATTTCAAGCTCGTCCAAGTACGTCTTTAATACGTCCCCGTTTTCGTCGGTTTTAAATGATCCGCTCTTTTGGGAAGGATCCACAAGCTCGGGCTTAAACACTTTGAGGGTGATCGTTCGGGGAGCCTCCGCAAAGCGGTCAAACAGCAGCTCCTCCCGTTCCTGCCGGTGGTTGTCCTCCGAATATATCCCCAATCCGCCCACCGTTTCCAGAACGCTGCCCTTCTCATCCCACACCTCGAATAGCAGGGTCTCATCGCTGAGCGCTTTGTCCGGATTCGTCTGCTCAATGTTCATCAGAATGCCGGTCGTGATTGGCGTGAATTTAAGCTGCTCGAGCGTTAATTGAATGCCGTTCCACTCCCTGGTTTCTTTGAGAGGCAGGATGATCTGATCCGTGCTTTTACGGACAGGAATTTCCATCACGAACGGCTTCGCAATCCCTTCCAGCGTGATGTTCACCGTCAATTGAAACTCATCAGGCATACGGATCCCGGTCTCGTCCAAGGACATGTTCAGCAATTCAAATAATGCGCCGTTCGGGTCCGAAGTCGGCTTGCCCGATAGCCCTGGTCTTGCTCCAAGGTCATAGTCATCAATCGAGGTGCCGTCGATTTGCATTTCGACCCGGGTAATCGCGCCTCTCGGATAAATGTCTTTCGACCTATTGCCTTCCTGAATGGCCGTATGCTCCAGGATACCGCCCTCCAAGCCTTCACCCTCCCGTTTAACGGCCATCGACAGACGGGTTCCGTCATAGACGACCTCCGGTATGCTGAGCGTTATGCCTTCCTGCTCGGCGCTGACGCTCAGCGGAGTAACCAGCCCGCGTTCTTCCGCCGTTTGCAGCCCCAGGTCGTTAACCATCTGAAAGATGCTCCCGATCAGCGGGATCTTTTTGAGCGATTCCGCCATAATCGGCGATACATAAGCGCTGCTCATCACCCCGATAAAGGCTGCGGCCGCTGCGCCAATGGCGAAGGTACGGATCCTGCCCGGGCGCTGCTTCCGGCCGGTTCTGGTCTGCATCGGCAGGTCGGCCAGCGATGCATAAACTTCATCCTGACGCTGCCGAATCATATCCGGCACCCCGGCCGCCAGCTTTTCTTTTCCTGTCTTCCGGAGTTCCTGGTCTAAGTCAAAAGGCTTCATACGCCAGCCTCCCTTCCCGTGATTGCTTTACCCGTTCCGCTAGAATCCCTCGCGCCCGGTGCAGGCGTGCCCGGACAGCCCCCTCCGAAATCTCCAGTATGCTTGAGATCTGCTTAATGGGTAAATCCTGAAAATAAAACAAATGAATGACGATTCGCAATGATTCATCCAGGTGATCGACGGCTTCACGAAGGTCCAGCTTGTGGCTGTCCCCGTAATAATCCGCGGAGCTTGCCGTTTCCGGAACCTCCGCCATGGCAACCGTCCGTTCCCGGCTGCGAAGCAGCTGGTTGCACTCATTGATCAAAATCCGGATCACCCAGGTTTTAAAATATTTCGGCTGCTGCAATGTCGACAAAGCTTTATATGCCTTCAGGGTCGTTTCCTGAAAGACGTCCGCACAATCTTCATCGCGTCTTACAATGGTCTTTGCCAAGCAGTACAGCTCGGGTTCCAGCTGGCGGAGGAGTCGAATAAACGCTTCCCGATCTCCCCGCTGTGCCCGCTTGACCTCCGATTCCATGCTCTGCACGATTTTATTCATCTCCTTTTGAGGGCCCTCTATAAGATTAGATGGGCTTGTCTTGCGAAAGGTTATATTTCGAGCAAAAAAAGATCGCCGGGCTCCTGACTCCAAGATCAGGGAGGGCGATCTTCTTGCGATCCAACCATATTCTGCTGCCTCAATTTTAACACAGGTGCTGTCAAAAAGGTCCTAAACATATGAATTCATTCGTATAGAATCAAGGTTAGAGAGCTACTTTCTCCAAAAAGCCGTTATCGGTTGGCACCGTGAGTTATCGGCGGACTGACCAGCCCGGGGGCTCGGTGTTAGTCTTCGATTGCCTGATAGACCATGGTCCAGAAGTCGTGGATAAGATGTGCCGAATCCGGGGTCGACATCCCGACCTGGGTGAGCAGGATTCCGGTGAGCTGTTTGGCCGGATCAGCGTACGCCGTGGTGCCGCTTCCGCCATCCCAGCCGAACTGACCGATGGAAGCATAGTCGCCGCGGTAGGTGCGTACCGCCATCCCGAAGCCCCAGCCGCCGTGCTGTCCTTGGCCATGCGACAAATGGACGTTGTTTTTGGCCAAGTCGTCCCGGAATGCTTGCTGCTCGGGCGTGAGGCGGTTCGTGGTCATCAGCTCGACGGCGGGCCGGGAAAGAATCCGTTCGTTCCCGTGCATCCCTTGGTTCAGCAGCATCCGTAAAAATGCGTCATAGTCGTCGACAGTTGAGAGCAGTCCGCCGCCGCCTGCTTGGAATACTGGAGGCTTACTATAGCGCCCGCCTGCGGCCTCATCCCACACGATGAACTCGCCGGTCTGCGGATCGGGGACGTAGGCGGGCGGAAGCCGGTCAATCTTGCTTTCAGGCACGTAGAAGCCGGTATCCTTCATCCCCAGCGGATCAAAGATGCGTTCGCGCAGGAACGTCTCGAATGTCTGACCGGTAACCCTGGCCACGAGTACGCCGAGCACTTCGTTGCTCATGTGGTACTGCCACCGTTCTCCGGGCTGGTAGCATAGCGGGAGTGTGCCCAGGCGGCGCATCCATTCATCCGGCTCCGGCATCTCCAGACCAGGTGTGTCGTATATCCCCGCTTCAAAGATCGCGTTCATGATCGGGGAGCCCATCAGCGTCATATCCATTCCGAGTCCGAACGTAGAGGTCAACAGGTCCCGTACGGTGATCGGCCGCCGTGCCGGCACGGTTTCGTCCAGCGGGCCGTCAGGCCGTTTCAGCACCTGCCGGTTAGCGAGCTCGGGCAGCCACTTATCTACCGGGTCATCCAGATGCAGCTTGCAATCGTCGAGCAGGATCATCACCGCCGCGGCCCCGACCATCTTGGAGGTGGACGCCATCCGGAAGATCGTGTCCCGGCGCATCGGCGCGCCGCCATCATGGCGCATCGCGCCGATCGCTTCAACGTGCGTCTCCCCGTTCCGGCTGACGAGGGCGACAAGCCCTGGTATCTTCCCGGAATCCACATGTCTTGCCAGCACGTCGCGCATTCTGCGCAGCCCTTTTTCAGTGAATCCTTTGTTGCTATGTCCCATTGCAATCTTATTCATTAGATATCCCTCACTTTAATGTTTTTTTGTAAATCCCATTAATTCAAACCACACTTTCACTCGTCTTTGCGTTTTCCTTGTCTTAAATAACCGTAACCTTGGACAAATCGGCCTCCAGGCCTTTAAGCGCCGCATAGGTCAGCTTATCCATCGTGGCGCCGTCAAAGCAGATGGTTTTGATGGCACGGTAATACTTCTTGGACAACAAAGATCCTTGGAAAGACGAATTCTTGATTACCGCGCCCTTGAACGAAACGCCGTTCAACCCTGCTTTGTCAAACTTGACGCCGATGAAGGTTTGGCCGTCAAGCACCAGCCCTGTCAGATCGCTATTTGTGAAGTCTACCCCGTCGAACATACAATTTTCAAAGACGGTGTTTCTAAGATCGGTCATCGTCAGATTGATGTCGGTCAGCTTGGCGTTCAGGAACTTTGCTCCGGCCAACCTCGACTTGCTGAAGTCGGTGCGCACAAGGACCGTTTTATTGAAGCTTGCATGGGCCAGGTCGAGGGTGGACAGGTTGCAGTCCGTCAGATTCGTGCCGTCAAAATGGGCATCGTGTACGTCGCTGCTCTTAAACGAACTGCCGGTCAAATCAGCGCCCGAAAAGTCGGAACCGGAGAGCGAGCTGCTTTTAAACTGTCCATTATGGGCCGTAACGCCTGCAAAGTCGCTTTTCGCCAGATTGCTTGCGTTAAAGTTTGTCACTACTTGCCGTTCCTGCGAGTTAGAGGTTTTGATTTGAGTCATAAATATTCACATCTCCCTTATAAATTAGTTTTTTAACGATCACTTTCAATCTGGATCACCCTATTCATACCAACCGATGGTATGTATAGGTGTAAAAATAAGCTGCCTCTCGGCAGTTTAGTTTTCTTTGCTGACTTCTCTCGCTGACACTCGGAACAATTCTTCGTACCGTTGATACATTTGCTCATCGAACAGATCAAGCCCCAGGCCCTTCAATATTTCATCGAAAAATCTTACCTTATGCAGCATCATCTCGGGCGAAGCCTCAATGACCTCCGGGTTTAACCAAATGTTGGTGAGAATCACCAGGACTTCGCTAAGCTCCCTTGGATACTCGGTTCGGATCGAGCCGTCTCGCATTCCCTGTTCGATAATGGGCTGGATATAGACGGGTACGGCTTTGTCGAGGATGTTCTCGATCTGGGCCGCCAGCAGCTTCGGATTGCGCAAGAGGTTCGGCCCCACCGATGCCAGTTCGTTGCGGGCAGCATTGTCGAGAGAGGCTTGGGAAATCTTGCGGAGCTTCTCCAGTCCGTTCAGCTCTTTATCATCCCGGATACCGGACAGCATCTCGTCAACGCCTTTGAACGCATGATCGATGACGGCCTGCCAGATCTCTTCCTTCGACTTGAAGTGATGATAAATCGCTCCTTTTGTCAGCCCGCCCAGTTCATTGATGATATCCTGAATGGAGGTTTGCTCATATCCTTTTTGCATGAACAGATTAAGCGCCACGGTTAGAATTTGGTTGATTGTTTCTTCGGGATATTTATTTCGTGCCACTTGCCCTCTCCTTTCATACATTCGGTTGGTATGTAACAAATATATCCGATGAATCTTTTGGTGTCAACTCCTGAATTCGTTATTTTTTAAAAAAAATTTGTTTGGGCTATTTCTATGAACAAGTTATCATGCCCATGCTGCTGATCACATCATCCAATCCTTCTCGGATCCATTATATTCCATCGCGCTGAGCAAATCATATCGGACCGGATATTCCTCAGGTCGCTTCCGGCGCGGACTCAATCCCGGCCCTGTTTCTCCTAGTTTGGTAAAAAAGAACAAGCGGATCCATTACCCGCTTGTTCTTTTGCTTGCATTCATCTTTTTCGATGACCGATCGTCATTGCCTTACCCTGTTATTGAGGGCTCGATGGCGACTCCCCTTATTCCTCATCGTTCCATTGAGGATGCCGACCTTCGCCGCAAAGGCTTCTTGGTGACCCGACCATAGACGATCGGCTTCGCCAGGTTCACGCGGTAATCGATAATGTTGCCGTACCCGTCTGTTCGGATCGTACAGCAGCTGTTCATCAAATCCCGCACCATTTCCCGCCCCCGCTGTACCCGGGATTTGGCACCCGAATAAGAGATGCCGAGCCGCTCGCTCAGCTCCTTCTGGGACATCCCCTTCAGGTCGGAGAGCTCAACCGCCTCCCGATACTTATCCGGCAGGTAGGGCATGACGCCTTTCATCCCGGATATCGCCTCCTGCAAGTTATCATCGGCTTCCTCTTCCATTACACTTGGAATCTGCTCCGGCAGCTCATCCAGCCGCTTCTCCTTGCGGAAATGATCCGCCACGGCATTCCGGGCAATCTGGTACAACCAGGCTCGAAGACGGCTCGGATCCTGCAGCTCCGGCAGATGCCGGTAAGCCTTCATGAATACCGTCTGCACGATATCTTCCGCATCGGGATGGCGATTCGTCCTTCGTAAGACAAAACCGGCAATCGACTCATAGTATTGATCCCACAGCATTTCCGGCGTAATTCCCGCTTGACCCCATCCTGCCTTATCCATACTTTCCGCCAAGTCGGTTGGCTGTATGGAATGTTCGGCTTCGCTTCTCGTTTTCCGTTCCGGCAAGTTTTTGATCCGTCTTTCTTCCTGCACGCTATCGTCTCCTTTCTTCTGATTCTTCCAGGGTTTATTCGAAAAATTTTTTTTCAAAAAAATTTTCGTGTTTTTGCGTCTTTGATTGAGCTTCTCCGTCTCCATCAATATAAAACAAAATTCGGAGGGATAAAAGATGAAATACAATTTGCTTGGAAATACAGGGGTACTGGTGTCAGAAATCGGACTGGGTGCGATGTCGTTTGGCGGCGGCGGCCAGTGGGAAGTCTTCGGCGGCCTGGGAGATCAGGAAGCTGCAAGACTCGTCGGGCAGGCGCTAGAAGCGGGCGTCAACTTCTTCGATACGTCCAACATTTACGCCGGCGGCCGTTCGGAGGAAATTCTCGGTAAAGCGCTTGGGACGAAGCGGCAAGACGTTATTATCGCCACGAAGGTGCGGGGACGAACCGGTAGCGGTCCCAACGATCTGGGATTGTCAAGGCTGCATATCATGCGTCAGGTGGAAGAAAGCCTGAAACGGCTCGGAACGGATTATATCGACCTGTACCAGATCCACAATCCGGATCAGCTGACCGATTGGGAGGAAACGCTGCGCGCGCTGGACGACCTGGTCCGCAGCGGCAAGGTCCGCTACATCGGCTCCTCCAATATGACCGGCTGGGAGCTGATGAAAGCGCGGGGCATTTCCAGAGAACTCGGTTTGCACGCCTTTAAAAGCAGTCAGTCGTATTATTCGCTGGCCGGTCGCGAAATTGAAAGAGAGATCATTCCCGTCCTGAAGGACCAGAACATGGGTCTACTCGTATGGAGCCCGCTGGCCGGCGGATTTCTATCGGGAAAATACACCCGGAGCAACGCAGGAAAAGCGGATGACCGGCACACCAAGTTTGCTTTTCCGCCAGTGGATGTAGACAAATCTTACCGGATCATCGATGTGCTGGAGGACATCGCGAAGGAGCGCGGGTCCACGGTGGCCCGCATCGCCCTCGCCTGGGTGCTGAACCAGCCTGCGGTGACCAGCGTAATCGTCGGCGCCAAGCGACCGGATCAGCTGCAGGACAACTTGGAGGCCAGCGGCATCGTGCTGACAGAAGATGAGCTTGCCCGGCTCGACGAGGTGAGCAGGCTCCCGGTCGAATACCCGGCATGGCCGTTCATGGAAGAGGATGATTCGATTATCC
This sequence comes from Paenibacillus ihbetae, assembly GCF_002741055.1. Lineage (NCBI taxonomy): Bacteria > Bacillati > Bacillota > Bacilli > Caryophanales > Paenibacillaceae > Paenibacillus > Paenibacillus ihbetae. The sequence goes on from NZ_CP016809.1 coordinate 2,487,800, forward strand.
GCAAGCATCCTTGAAGCTTGGATCGGTCGAATTCAGATATTTCCCCTTATTGGGTCATATTCAAAAAAAACAGGCGGAGTGATTTCCGCCTGTTCCCTTTGTTTACTTTCTATTCGATGAGCCAGAGTCACGAGTGACTCCAGCCTTCAACCGGAATCTCCAGCTCGAGCGGTTCGTCATCGTGTCCTTGGTCGCTCAGCATCAGATCAATAGTTTTGCTTCGATTGTCCGTGATCGAGCGCATAGCGGTGATGATAAATTACCCGGCTTCACCACCGGAGTGGGCTTCCCCTTTGGAGCGTAGCTCATTCCGTCGCTTTCTGCATAATCATAAGCCCCACAATCATCATTTTTTTTCACCGTAACTGCTTCCTGTCGTGATCTTCACGTCCGTAAAATTTTCTACGCTTTTGCCCTTTTGATGGAAATAGGGGACTTTCTGTTGAGCACCCTTATGTGTATAGAAAGGATCCTCCGTACTCAGCGGGAGCTGCACGTTCTCACCCGTGCTTGCGGATTTATAGATGCTCATGATCAACTCCAATGTGCTGCGCCCGCTTTCTCCGTCGATGAGCACCGGCGTTCCATGCTCGATCGCGCTCAGCACATTGTCGATCTGACCGGTATGGCCTTCGTACGGCAAATCCGGCAATTCGTCATAGTATTTCTGAATTTCCGCTTCCAGTTCCAGATCGCGCTCCGGGAATCCGTTCGGCAAGGAAGTGGAGGCCGTTACCCGCCAAGGGGCGGAAATCCGGGCAAACTGCCCCTGGAAAACGTACTGCTGCTCTTCCCCGTGGTGGACGACCGAGCTGGTAAGCTGCCCCAAGGCTCCATTCGGATATTTCATCATTGCTATGGACAAATCCTCCACCTCGGCGTTGTCATGAGCAACGTTGCTCATATAAGCTTGTACTTGGATTGGACGTCCAAGCATCCACAGCAACCCGTCAATATGATGAACGGCATGATTCAGCGTGGGGCCTCCCCCCTCCTTCTCCCAAGTGCCGCGCCACCATAAGTCGTAATAACAATGGCCCCGCCACCAGAAAGAATCCACTTGGGCATGCAAAATCCTGCCAGCCACGCCGCTGTCCAATACGCGCTTCAGCTTCATAATCGGGTTTCTGAATCGATTCTGGGCGATAACGGACAACAGCTTACCGCTATTCTGTGCCGCTTCGATCATATCGTCACATTCCTTAAGCGACGCTGCCATAGGCTTCTCTACAAGGACATGGCTTCCTGCGTTCAAGAAATCGACCGTAACCTGCGCATGAACATACGGAGGCATACAGATGGACACGAGATCGATTCCGTCTTGGAGCAGTTCCTTATAATCTTGTACGATTTTGGCATCTAGTCCGTACTGTTCCCGCCTCGCTTCCGCCTTCTCGGGGTAAAGATCGCATAAGGCAACAATTTTACAGCGTTCCTCGAACTGCAGATATGCTTCGATATGACTTGGTGAAATTGCCCCCGTACCTATAATTGCAACCTTTAACATACGTTTTTTGCCTCCCAACTTTGCTTTTTATTTCATGATTGTATCCGGTTCAGCCTGGCAAATGTATTTTGTTATGGGGGAAAAATAACGCTGCGTTGCGGATTGTATGGTATATTCAATGCAAGCACGTAGACGAGGAAGAAGGAGGCGAACAACTTGTCGTTTGCAGGGAATTACAGTATTTCTCCCTTGTACTTCGCGTATAAACGTAAAAGCGAAAACTACGCGCATAAGGAGACCTTCCATTCCCACCTTGGCGTTGAAGTATTGTTCATTCATCAAGGAAAAGGAACCATGATCGTAAATAACATCAGCTATGAGATTAAGCCGGGCATGCTTTGTATTTTTCAGCCTTGCCAGCTCCATCACCTTAAGCTTGAATATGACGATCACCAGTGTTTCGAACGATCGATTGCGATCTTCGAACCGACGGTGTACGAATCCTATTTTAAACAATGGCCCGCACTCCACGAATTTTACAATTTTATATACTTAGGCAATCTCCCCTTCCCTTGTCTCTATGAAGTCGATGCCCCTTACCTGGACAGTGCATACAAGAGCATGCACGATCGATTCCCGACACTGACCGGCACGGAAAAATATGAAGAAATTTCGCTGTTTCTTGTCGCACTGTTTCGCTCCCTGAAACAGATATGGGATAAGCGGAAAGAACGAGGCACAACGTACCCAGCCCGCCGTAAAAATCATCGGGTGGAGCACATTTTGAACTGGATCGAAACGAACTATAAGGTTCCTTTCCGATTGGACGATATGGCCAAGTCGTTGCATCTGTCTCCCTACCATTTGTCACATCTCTTCAAAGAAGCGACAGGGATCAGTATCACGGAATACATTGCAGCCCGAAGGATTCATCAATCCATCCAGCTGTTAGCGACTACGAAAAAACCGATCTCGCTCATTGCGGAGGAGATCGGTTTAACGAATAGCTCATATTTTTGCAAATTGTTCAAATCGCAAATGGGAATCACGCCGCATCAATATCGAAAGAAATGGACGAGTACTTAAATCATGAGGTTCCATTAAACGAGAGGAATTCTTTAGTTGGAATCAAAAAGGATTCTCATCAATCTAGCGGCAAACGTAGCGCAACGCTTGTTGCGATGATACCCACCATGGCCGTGATGCGAATCCGGCGATGCGGGTTCATTATATAAGAATATTCCGAGGATCCCTGCGCCTAATGTCCCAATGCCAGCCCAGGTGAAACCGGAATAAATATATACAGTGACCGGCTGCCCCAACATCATGGATTGGAAGGCAGCCTTTTTTATTACGGCTGGCGGGCAGATACATGTTGTAATTTATGTACTCGCTTATATTAGAAAAAATCTCAATCGTTAATTCGAAAAATAAGTGAAAGTGACTTTTCTCAAGGATCATAGCAAATAAGAAAAAACGCACTGTCATAACAATGCGTTTTTATTTGATTGATCTATCGAACTCTCTGATTAAACCACAATTGGAAAATACCCGTCTTTTATATATTGGGCGAATGGAATATGTCCCCCCGTGTTTTCATTTCCGACAAGCCGCACGCCCGCATCCTGGATATCATCTGCTGTATCGAAAAATCCCGAGCATGCTTGGCAGCCGCCCTTGACGATGCCCGCCTTCATCACTTGCTTATACAATGTGTTGAACGGATGCTCTGCCTTGCTAAGCTCATTAGGCCATGCTGTCCCCGCTCCATCGAAGAGGATTTCCACTTTAAAGCCTTCCTCGTGAAGCTCGTATCCGTACAGCAAACCGTGAACCGCTTTCCCTACATCCTGTTGATTTGCTTGAATAATGATCACAAATTTACTAGCTACTGTCATTGAAATCAGCCTCCTGATAGATATTATGATTAAGTTTCCTGTGAAAACGATGGGCTTGTGGGGGAATATTCGAGAAACTCCCACATGATCGGCGTGGCGTTCTGTATGTAGACCACATCCTCAATATAGTATCTGACAAGCCTTTCCGCCCCCGGAAATCGGGAAATCTGCATTTTATCCCAGATAATTTCGGATCGTCCGCTCAACTGCAGCGAATGTCCGCCGTCAAAATCGATAAACAACAGCCCGGTAGCCGGATTGCTGTATATATTACCAAGTGTGTTATACATGGAGTTACCGAAATAATCAGGGAAGAGCAGCGTACGGTTATCCTCGACTGCCACAAATCCCGGAAGCCCTCCCCGATGGGAAGCGTCCATTTTTCCTTCCTCATTGCCACTTCCGATAAAGAAAGTATCTGCCTTTCGTATCCATTCTTGTTGTTTGGAACTAAGATGATGACCTTGGGTCGATATTCGTTCCTTTCGGTAGTAGCCGCCGCTTGGTTGCAATGATCGTTTCTGTATATATTTAGGGCAATTTCCGTATACCTGTTCGGTGTTTACATAGAGCCTCTCCCCATCCAATCTGCCTTTTCCATTAATTCTCATGCGAATCCGTCGGAAGAAGTCGATCGCTAGAAGCCCGATATCGGGCTTATCTTGTAAGTGACGAAAGATGGGATCACTTGTTGGGGGTTGAGAGGTCACGGACAACTCTTTCTCGGAGATCACATTGATAAACCCAGGTTCGCCAGTCAGAAACGAGCACCAAGCCTTCCCATCATTATCGATCGTGGAACATATGATAAGCGATTGGGTTCGTAGAAAGTTAGTTGCACCTTTCATTATGACGGACTTAATACTTGCCCCGTTCCTCTCCGCGACAATCTGTTCACCGGCCAGCTCTTGAATCGCTATTTCTCCTGCATGATAAACGCCACCGATAGTTACCCCCCCTTTTTTTATAACCGTTTAAATGAATCTATAGGTATTATATATTACTGTTTTTAACCTGTAAATATGTTTTTAGAGTATTAATAAATTTAGAATTAAAAAAACCCGGAACATCATCCAGGGTTCTTTGACTTTTCCGCTTCTTCTTTTTTTCGTCGTTCCATGAAGGCCGCTACCTTCATTCGATTGCCGCATGTCTTCTGACTGCACCACCGTCTCGTACTATTCTTGCTGTTATCATAAAAATACAATACGCAATCTGGATTTCCGCACTTTTTTACCAGTCCGAAATCGAAATTCGTAAACAAATCAACCGCAGCTTCCGCGACAGGAAAAAGCAGGTCACTCGGCTGTTGAAGTTCAATGTGACGCACGGAAGCAATTTGCCCTTCCTTTGAGAACATTCTAGTGGTTATGGCTTTACTCTTAAGAAACAAGTTTATTCGTTCAAGATCTTCCATTGACACTTCTGCCTTTAACATCCTCTGTCTGACTATCGAATGCAGGCTTGTGCGCAGTTCGATGGCTTCCTTGACTAACGTAGGCTCTTCTCTCCATTGGGTCACGGGATCAACCTGTTGAGCGGTGAAGGATCCGGTTAGAAGAAGCCAATTCCATACGTCTTCCGACGCTCGAAGCAGCTCCACGGGCTTTCGGTCGGCTACAACCTTCGTATTAATAAAATCCAATGCAAGGTTGTTCCCAATAAAATAAAAGGAAGGTGCTATTTTTTTCGGCATCCCCCGCACTCCTTATAAGACTTATTTACTTATATTATACCTCCACCGTTTCGCTTATCCTAGCCTTGTCCCTGAAATTAGAAATTTAAAGAAAATATTCAACAAAAAAAACAGAATTTATATGATAGCGGTGCAGCTTCTACCCTGTTTCCTCTTTCGTGGGTTCCATCATGCGAACTGCTAAGAAGCCAAGAGCATATCCCTGCTCTTGGCTTCTTGTTCGCCCTCGTACTAGGCTAATATAATCCAAATTATTACGAAAGTATGGTTCATTCAGTTACTAAATTCTTGCCAAACCCGATGTCTCGCCCTCAACGTATGCAGGTCTTACTTCCGAACGACAGTGTATCCTTTGTCCTCCAGCAGCTTGACGATCCCATGCTCACCCAGATAGTGGGCTGCGCCAACCACGATGAAGTACTCTTCGTTTTTGCCGTTTTTCAGATATCCGTCGATTTTCTCGGCCATTCCGATGTTTCGGTCAACCAGCATCGCTTTGTTGTATTCCTCATCAACGGCCATGCTGTTGGTGAACTCCAGCAGCGCCTCATCATTGCCCGTCTTCCACATTTTACCCAATTGCTCAACACTGTCATCCAGTACATCGAAATTGTCCAACACAAGGTTGAGATTTTTCTCCTGCAGCTCTTTGGAGAAGCCGTTAAACATGCTCAGCTGCAATTCATAGGATTCCAGCTCGATTACCGGAATTTTGCGTTCGATCGCTTTCTGGACGAAATACAGATCGATTCCTTGAGCGGCTTCGTATCCAGCCTTCACCGCTTTCAAGCTGCTGATCGTGGATTCCACGACCCAAGGCTTGAAAGCATCCAAGGCATTCGGCTTCATGCCGCTCTCCGTCAGGATTTTGTCGAGCTTGGCGTACGTCTCGCTGGATACATGATCCTTGAGCGTCGTCCCATCCTTATACATGCCCATATCCATGATCAGCTGCTGCTGAGCCTCGTCGGCTGCCTTGCTGACATCCACCTCGACACCGAGATAGTCCGCTTCGGCAAAAGCTTCCTCAAATTCCGGACGCAGCGGGTAGAAGCTGTCATCCGCGATATGCATGGAGCCCACCAGATACACCGTGTTGCCATTGCTTTCTACTTCCCACATAAACCCACGGCCGCCGGTCTGTGCGGTTTCGGTCGCTTTGGAAACCAGCACTACCGTGCGCGTTTTGGCATCCCAACGGACCTCATATCCAGCCGCATCGCCGACCACCCGAATCGGGGCATAGGTTACGCCATTGATGCGCTTGAGCTTGCTTTTCAGCGTTATCGTCTTGCCGTCCACTACCGCGTGAATCGTATCATCTGCGGCATTCTTAAGCTTCGCATCCATTGCCTGGAGCGTCGTTTTCAGCGGAACATACGTTGTTCCGTGATCGATGACCGGAGTGCCTCCGGCATATGCTACGGTCTGATCATTCACCTTAACGGCCGGCTGCTTGGGAGCAGCCATTGCAGGTGCAGCTGCTGTAGTGATAATTCCCGCTGAGACGATAAGCGATAAGAGCATTCGTTTCCAATTTTTCATGTGTGGTTCTCCTTAGTATAGTAGTGGGATTATGATCATTAATACTAGAGTAGTAATAAGCTATAAAAGAATGGACGACGTCGTCTGGTCTCGCTTCATTACATCTTATAAGCCTTCATTGCTTTGCGAAGCTCTTTAAAGGTCGGACGCTTGCCGTACATCAGCACGCCGGTGCGGTAGATTTTCGCGGCCAGCCAGCCAAAGATCAGGATTGCGACGAACAGAATCGCCAGCGACAGCAGGATCTCCCAGAACGGGATATCTCCAAGGCCGATTCGGATCAGGATCGTTGTCGGCGAGATGAACGGAATGTAGCTGGATACCTTCAGCAGCATCGAGTTCGGCGTGCTTAGACTAAAGATTGCGATGTAGAAAGCGACGAGCGACAGCATCGTGATCGGCATAACGGCCTGGCCCAAATCCTCGGTACGGCTGACGATGGAGCCGATTGCTGCATACAGCACCGCATAGAGGAAATACCCGAAAATATAGAAGATCAGACCGAACACGATCAGCATTGGATCAATGGCCGAGACATCAAGGTTCATATCCTGCAGTGCGCCGATATTATGCGGCAGCATCACGTTCACGGCAATCACGACAGCGAACACAGCGATTTGCGACAATCCCAGCAGGAACATTCCGATGACTTTGCCAAACATTTGGCTAAGCGGCGACACGCTGGTAATGAGGATCTCCATAATACGGGAGCTCTTCTCGGTTGTAACCTCTGAAGCGATCATATTCCCGGTCCCCATGAGCGTGAAGAAGAACAGGATAACCAGTGCATAAACCACGATGTAGTTCATAACCTCGGAAGCTTCGTCTTCGGCAGCAGCACCGCCGACCTTGCCGGCTTCGTTAGCGTCAATGCTGCGAGTATCGATCTGAACCGGCGTATTCAGCGCATTGATCTGATCATCCGTCAGATTCAGTCCCGCAACGATCGTCCGGGTCTTTGCAACTTGAAGCGCCGCCTGCAGGTTGGATTGAAGCTCCATGTTGATGCCCTCATCCTCCGAGCTATAGACAACCGTCGGGAACGTACTGCCTTCTTGGGCTTCGAATGTCAGGTACCCCTCGATTACCCCGTCTTTAATATCTTGCTTCAGCGCAGCCTCATCATTTGCCTCGTATTTCACCAGTTCATACGTAGTCGGCAGGTTGCCCCATGCGGTCTGCAATTGTTCAGCAAGGGTTTGCTCTTGTCCGTAAACAAGGCCGATGCGTACCGCTTCGCCGGAGTCGTCCTTGTCGCCGGTAAACCATTGGATCAGGAACGGCAAATTGATACCGATGGTAATGATAAGTGCAAAAATCAGGGTCGAAACTAGAAACGATTTCGTTCTTGCCTTATTCATGAATGTAAATCGAATAACCGTCCACATATTATTCATTGGATTCACCTACCGCCTTTATGAAGATTTGGTTGAGTGTCGGCTCCTTCACTTCAAACCGATGCACGACGCTCTGCGATATTGCCTTATTCAAAATTTGCTGCGCGGCGCTTACGTCAGAGATTCGGATGGAATATCCGTCCTCGGTACGGTTCACCGCCGTGACACCCGGTACCGACTCCAGCCCTTGAACCTCGCCCGATGTGCCAAGAATGACTTCCTCGCGCGGGTACTTGGCCTTGATTTCCTTCAGATTGCCTTTCACGACCGTGTTGGATCGATGCAGGATCGTAATGTTTTTACACAGCTCCTCGACATGCTCCATACGGTGGGTTGAAAATAGAATGCTGGTGCCTTGATCGCGAAGCTCTTTCACGGTGGATTTCAGCAGCTCTACGTTAACCGGATCAAGCCCGCTGAACGCCTCGTCCAGAATCAAGATTTGCGGGTTATGGATGACAGCTGCGATAAAGCCCATTTTCTGTTGGTTCCCCTTCGACAGCTCTTCAATCTTCTTATCGTAATATTCCGGTACTTCGAACCGCTCAAGCCAGTATTTGAGGCTCTTGTCGGCGTCCTTGGCGGACATGCCGCGAAGCTGCCCGAGATACGTAATCTGCTCGCTGACCTTCACCTTCGGATACAATCCGCGCTCTTCCGGCAGATAACCCATAATATGCCTAAGTTCCTTACTGTAAGGCTTGCCGTTGTATAGAATCGTCCCGTCATCCGGGTAGATCAGGCCGAGCACCATCCGCATGGTCGTTGTCTTCCCTGCACCGTTGGCGCCCAGGAGTCCGTAAATTTCGCCTTCCTCCACTTGTAGCGAAATCCGGTTCACCGCGGTTTTGTCCGCATAAATTTTAACGACATTATCCAATAGTAATCGTTGCATTTCTTTATTCCCCTCTCCTATTTCTGCATGTCGGCAGGTTGATGGCCATCGATCCATAAACGAAGAACTTCGTCCAGCTCCAGCGAGCGGGTCTGGATAAAGGTCATTCCTGCTGACCGTAGAATATTCTCAACTTCCAAGCATTCCGTCGTCACAAAAGATATCGTTGTCGCATTCTCCTGCCTGCTGCTGATGATCCCCGGCAGTTCACGCACGATGGAGGCATCGCCTTGAATCCAGCATTCCTTCCAATTATCGAGCAGCGAATCCTTCTCGACCATGCCGAGCAGCTTGCCGTGATGAATCAAAATCACGTAGTCCGCAAGACGGCGGATTTCATCCACCACATGAGTGGAAAGGATAATCGTCGTGTCGATGGACTTCATCAGCTTGTGCAGCTGGTCAATCATCTGCTTCCAGGCAAACGGGTCAAGTCCTGATGACGGCTCATCCAGCAGCAGCAGCTTCGGCCTTGGGGCCAATGCAGCGGCAATCTCGAATTTTCGCCGTTCGCCCTTCGACATTTTGCGGAGCTTGACGCCGCGAGGCACATCGAACCGTGACATCAGCTCGTCAAAAAAGTACCCGTCCCAGCTGTCATACCAGGATGCGCGAAAGGTAGCCGCCTGATCTGCCGTCATATGCTGTTCTTCCACGCTCAGCTGCTCAGGCACAAAAGCCATCTGCTTTCGAACCTCGATCGGCAGCTCCTTCGAATACGATTCACCGAACCAGGTGACCTCCCCTTCATCCGGGAACACCGTCTGGACCATCATGTTCAGCAAGGTGCTTTTCCCCGATCCGTTCGGTCCCACCAGCGCAACGATATACCCTTGAGGAATCGATAACTGGATGGGTCCGATGGTTTTCGTTCGACGCCGTTTCAAGACGTTACGAAACTCAATGACATGTGGTTCCATTTGTTAATGACCTCCCCGTGATTGATATCGTTCGCGGACAACTTCCATGAACAGCTCGATTAACTCCTCTTGTTTCATCTGGACGGCAAGCCCTCGATCTACGGCCAGGTTCAAGGCTTCGATTACGGCATCGCGTTTAAATTGCTCCCTTGCCTGGTCGCCGACACCGGCAACGAAGGTTCCCGTACCCTGTCTGGTGCGAAGAAGGCCCTCACTCTCCAAATCCTGGTACACCCTGCGTACCGTGATCACACTACAATTCAGATTTCCGGCAAATTCCCGTATGGACGGCAATAATGTCCCCTCCTCGATCTGACCGCTGATTATGAGCGAGCGCAGCTGTGTCTCAATTTGGTGATATAAAGGCTCTGCGCTATTTTCGTTAATCTGAATCGGAATTCGCACCTTCTACCACCTCGCTTTTTCCATATCCTTATGGGGTCCCCCTATTTCTTCTGCTTATAAATCCAATTGATTACGATAAATCCCGGGTTTGCTGCCGGATATAGGTCAGTCTGCTCATCAGCAGCATCCCGCCTAGTCCAATGATCAGTGATCCCCACATAACCGGGGACAGCAGCTTCCATCTCATGGCCGAATCCATAACGAATTTGAACATGCTGTATCCAAGCAAGCTGAGCGTACCCGCTGCAACGACCGTGACGATCATGAGTATGAGGGTTTTGCCAAGGTAAGCTTTGCCGCTCCCCATGTTCTCCCAATAAATATAAAATCCAGTCAATAAAAATCCAATGCCGATCCAGCTTATGATAAATGCGACGTAGCTGGCGATATCCACCGCCTCTCGCATATGATTGGCGATCGCGTAGGCAACTCCGAAAAATACGATGCCGTTAATCACATAGGCGATGATCGCGTTAATGATCCGGCTGATAAAGATCGCATAGGCCGGAACCGGGAGGCTCCGGTAATAGTACAGCATCTGTGTGTAAGAATCCTCATTGATATACCGGAACGACCTGCGATTAAACGTGAGTCCCATCAGCGGCGCATAGAGGACTAGCAGAAAATCTACCAGCGGGTTCACATATTCATTCAAATGCTCGAATTGCTCGTTCATGACTACGCTTGTCGCAAATCCCATGTATATCATAAAGATCAGGGTCCATAGTATTTGAAGCTTATCGCTGGTAAAATCTTTCCTGACGATTTTCATCGCGTTATGAAGCATGTGCTGCAACTGGCCTCATCCTTTCCCCACATTAACCTTGTTAATATTTCGCGTTATGAATTGGTTTGGCTGAACCGATACTGTGATTATGTAATGTTTACTGTGCTCACTGTGTATATCTTTATACACAGTATACAGTGTGTATATGAACAGTGTCAATAACGTTTGTAAAATAATGTGAGGGGACCGGAGCGACTGCACTCCCCGGCCCCAGCTGCCTGCTTCCTCCCGCAACAAAACACCCGCAGGGAGCTCCTTGCCGGTGTTCTCCATTGTATTCGGCTGGACCAAGGCTTCCCTGCTCAAGGGGAGTTCAGGCGCGGAGGAGACCTGGCGTTCGCCTTTGAAATCGGGAAACTTCATTAGCCTCACTAACGTTCAGGTTTCCCGATTGCAACAGCGACCGGAGCGACTGCACTCCCCGGCCCCAGCTGCCTGCTTCCTCCCGCAACAAAACACCCGCAGGGAGCTCCTTGCGGGTGTTCTCCATTGTATTCGGCTGGATCAAAGCTTCCCTGCTCAAGGGGAGTTCAGGCGCGGAGGAGACCTGGCGTTCGCCTTTGAAATCGGGAAACTTCATTAGCCTCATTAACGTTCAGGTTTCCCGATTGCAACAGCGACCGGAGCGACTGCACTCCCCGGCCCAGCTGCCTGCCCCCCTCCTACACCAAACACCCGTCAGGAATTCCTTGCCGGTGTTCTCCATTGAATCCGGCTGGAGCAAGGCTTCCCTGCCCAAGGGGAGTTCAGGCGCGGAGGAGACCTGGCGTTCGCCTTTGAAATCGGGAAATTTCATTAGCCTCATTACGTCCAGGTTTCCCGATTTCAACAGCGACCGGAGCGACTGCACTTCCCGGCCCCAGCTGCCTGCAATCCAGCCCCTATAAATGTAAAAACACCCGCCAGATCGCTCTGACGGGTGTTCCTCCATTTATAAGCCAAATATCACTTTCCACACCGGCTGGGTGTGTCCCCCCGGATACATCAGGTAGAGCAGCGTGTATACCGCAACGCCTGTGATCGCTGTAATAAACCAGATGATCGAGGTCACTCGGCCCCATTTGCGGTGCTTCGCATACTTTTCTTTGAATCCGAGCACCAGCGTCGTGATCCCGAAGACGGCCGCCACCGTGGCCAGCACGATATGGAAGATCAGGAAGGTCTGATAATACGGCTTCAGACTATCCGGACCGCCCCATGAGGTGTTCCCGATGAATACCGTTCGGGAAGAATAAATAACAAAGAAGATGATAGCCGCAATGGCAGCCCAAATCATCGTTTTTTTGTGAGCCTCCCGTTTTCCCTTGATAATCAGTCCCCAACCGATGGCAACCAGCACGGCGCTGATTACGATAAAGGTTGTACTAATCGTGGGAAAGAGAAAGAACAAATCCATGTAGATCCCCCTTCAAAAATAATCCTCATTATGCCTGATTCAGCTTGCCCGGCGGAACTTCGGTAGGCAAGGGATCGTCCTCCTTGTTTTCACGCTTGTACCAATGGAAGAAAACGTACGCGAGCATGGAAGCGAAGATAATCTCCTGGAAGAACTTCATGATGATTCCGCCGACCCGCTGGTCAACCGCAGGCTCCAAATATCCGAAATACTCGGGACCTCCGAATTTAGTCAGCAATACAGACGTATCGCCAGATACGCAGTATCCCATCGCTTTCGCCCAAATGGCAGGATCGCTGTAGGTGGCATACATCGGCTCGCTCGAGAAGATGATGAGCGCACAAGCCGGGGTAAGCAGCACCATATTGAGGAAGATGTATCCCATCTTCGCCAGCCCTGTCGTCTTGTCCTTTTCAGGGATCGGATTCAGAATCGCCCACCACATAATAAGTGAAGCAATGAACAAGATCAGATAGTACAGACGGTGCACCCAGAAATTGAGCATGACAAAGTCATGAATCACCGGGAAGTGGTAGAACGAGAACAAGCCGTTGAATAAAACCGCAGCCACAACCGGACGAGTGAGGAAACCGAGCTTTTTAAACGGATTCACTCTGTCAAAGGCGCGCCACATCCATACCGGGATACCCAATATCAAGAGCGGTGTAGCCATCAGGTAAGACATCGCCATGCTGACCATATGAAATGAGAACATCGTATGGCCGAGCAAGCTGATCGGTCCGCCCTGGGCAAGGTAGAGCGTGAACATACCTGCAACGAATAACGTTTTCCGACCGGCCGACACCGGAGCATGGTCTTTAAACCGGCTGCTCAGCGGTCCCGTGAACAAGAAATAGGCAGCGGTCACAAGCAGCATGAACGCCAGAAACAAAGGACTCCATTTATCCGCAAAACTAAAATATTCTAAGCCCAGCATGCAAAAACCTCCCCTTAACGGGTTAAATTCTAGTCGAAATTGTGACACCTTCCTACGACTTAAAAAAAGAGGGGGCTATTAGCCCTCCTCTTTTTCATTTTACCACCAAACCCAGAACAATGCCATGATGATACAGGTGCTTGCTACGAAGAAGCCCCCGATCATGAACACGATCGGCATCAGATGACCTTTGTCCTTAAGGTGCATCCAGTACCCCATCTGCACGAACACTTGCAGGATCGCCATCACCAGCAAAAGGATGATGGTAAATGCAGGGTTCACGCCCCCCGCCGCAACCGCGGCAAACGCGATGGCAGTCAGGATGATGGAGAAGATAAAGACAATAATATGTTTCTCAGGGCCCTCCACACGGTGGCGGTGCTTCACCGTATGACCCTCATTGGATTGTTGATTCGCTGTCATATCTTAGCCCACCTTTCCAAGAAGGTATACGACCGAGAAGATGAACACCCATACAACGTCGATAAAGTGCCAGTACATCGCAGACACGTAAACCTTAGGTGCAGTAACTACGGTTAACCCTTTTTTGAACAGCTGAGCGATCAGCAGGCTGATCCAGACAACCCCGAATGCAACGTGGGCGCCGTGGAAGCCGACCAGTGTGTAGAACGAGGACGAGAATGCGCTCGTCTTCATGTCGAACGATTCATGGGCGACATACTCATAGAATTCATAAATCTCAAGCCCAAGGAAGCCGAGACCAAGAACTACGGTAACGATCAGCCAAAGCTTCAGCTTCTCGAGATTATGCCGGTGCATAGCCTGGATGGCAAACACACTGGTCAGGGAGCTGACAAGCAAGATCAGAGTCGCTGCTGCCGTAATCGGCAGCGAGAACAGTTCGGCTGCTGTCGGGCCCTCATTGTTCTGATGGCGCAGGGCCAGGAATGTTGCAAACAGCGTACCGAAGAGCACGGCTTCACCGCCAAGGAAGAGCCAGAAGCCCAAGACCTTATTGCGGCCCTCAAGCGTTGCCTTCTCCGGCTCGTGAGGAAGCTCTCCATTTACATGTTCAGCGTGTGCGCTCATGCTTTCCCCTCCCCTTCGAGTTCTTCAGTCTCGATGTGATAACCATGATCATCGAATACGGAACGTGCAATCATTGCAGCGAACGTGATGACCAGACCGACGATCATAACGATGTATTTGTTAAAGATTAGGCTCATGAACGAATTCGAGAATTCCTCGGTGCTGAACATGAAGCCAAGACCCGCGATGAACAAACCAAGCGACATGACGAATGGAAGAATGCTTGGCGACGGCATGTGGATCGGACCGAGCGGCTCCGACGGAGTCATCTCCTTGTTGCCGGCCATTTTCTCTTTCCAGAAAGCGTCAAGACCGCGAACAAGCGGGATTTGCTTAAAGTTGTACTCAGGCGGCGGAGAAGGAATACTCCACTCGAGGGTACGGCCGTCTTCCCATGGATCGTTCGCAACACCGGAAGGTTTTCTCGCTGTCATGACAACGTTGGCCAGGAAGAGCAGTACACCGACACCCATCAATATCGCACCGATTGTACTAATAAAGTTCAAAGTGTCAAAGTTTTGGTTCGGCAGGTACGACACGATCCGGCGCTGCATACCGAGCAAGCCCAGGAAGTGCTGTACAAAGAACGTCAGATGGAAGCCGATGGCGAATGTCCAGAACGTCCATTTGCCAAGCGTTTCGTTCAGCATCCGTCCGAACATCTTAGGCCACCAGTAATGGAGACCAGAGAACAGACCGAATACCAAGCCGCCTACGATTACATAGTGGAAGTGAGCGACTACGAAATACGTGTCGTGGAACTGGAAGTCGGCCGGAGCCGATGCCAGCATAACCCCGGTTACACCGCCCATAACGAACGTCGGCACGAAACCGATCGCGAACAAGTTCGCGCTGGTAAAGCGGATTTGTCCGCCCCACATGGTGAAGAGCCAGTTAAAGATCTTAATACCCGTAGGTACCGCAATCAGCATCGTTGCAATGGCGAACAATGCGTTCGCTACCGGTCCAAGACCTGTTGTAAACATATGGTGAGCCCAAACCATGAAGCCCAGGAAGGCGATCAGGATGGTCGCGAACACCATCGAGCTGTATCCGAACAACCGTTTACGCGAGAAGGTCGGAATGACTTCGGAAATGATACCGAAAGCCGGCAAAATCAGAATATATACTTCAGGGTGACCGAAAATCCAGAAAATATGCTGCCACAATACGGGGCTTCCGCCTGCCGCAACATCAAAGAAGTTCGCGCCAAGCAACCGGTCAAAGCTGAGCAATACGAGACCTACGGTAATCGCAGGGAATGCAAACAGGATCATTGCCGATGTAATGAAAGAAGTCCAAGTAAACATAGGCATTCTCATGAAGGACATTCCCGGAGCACGCATCGTGATGATGGTAGCCAGGAAGTTGATACCGCCGATCAATGTACCAAGACCCGCAATCTGCAAGCCGATGGTATAGAAGTCTACGCCGTGCGTAGAGGAATACTCTGTTGTAGACAATGGCGTATAGGAAGTCCAGCCCGCATCCGGAGCGCCGCCCATAATCCAGCTAAGGTTAAGCAGCAGTCCACCGAACAAAAACGTCCAAAAGCCAAGCGAGTTCAAAAACGGAAACGCGACGTCCCGCGCGCCGATCTGAAGCGGAACCACCGCGTTCATCAAAGCGAAGATGACCGGCATGACGCCGAGGAAGATCATCGTCGTTCCGTGCATCGTAATCAATTCGTTAAATACCTGAGCCGATACCAAATCGTTCATCGGTTTGATCAGCTGCAGACGGATCAGAATCGCTTCAATACCGCCGATACCAAAGAACAAGCCGCCCGCTATCAGGTATAATATTCCGATTTTCTTGTGGTCAACGGTCGTAAGCCAATCCATTAACCCCGAGTAGCGCTTGACGCTATGGCTATGAGCATGAGCATGAGCCAAGGTTTGTACCCCCTTTTAAAGTTCTTGCTGTATTAATAATCCAACTTATAATTGGCCAGGTAATCGGCAATTTGCTCGATCTCTTGATCGGTAAAGCCGAGGTCCTTCGGATTAGGCATCGTGTTGCCAGGTTTAACAGCCTGTGGCTCCGACAGCCATTCCACCAGGTTGTCCTTCGTCGGCTTCGAGCCTGGTTCGCCGCTTATATCGTTCAGCAAGATACTCGCTACGGTCTCACGTGATCCCATACCGGTCAAGTTAGGACCCATCGCTCCGCCCTGGTCGCCCACAGCGTGGCAAGAAAGGCAGTTGGTCTTGAACTTCTCGGCAAGTGCCGGATCCTCAGGAAGCACAGCAGGCGCTTTGAATGCCGCTACCCAATTCTCGAATGTAGCGTCATCAACCGCTTTCACCCGGAATTCCATGAATCCATGGGAAGGTCCGCACAACTCTGCGCATTTGCCAATGTATGTATCCGCCTTGTCGGCAATCAGGGTCATGTAGTTGACGCTGCCTTCTGTGTTCGTATCCATCTTGCCGCCGAGCGATGGCACCCAGAAGGAGTGAAGCACATCATTCGTTTTCAATTGGAAAGCAATTTTCTTGCCTACTGGGATGACAAGCTCTTGAGCCGTCTTAACACCGTAGTCTGGATAATTAAACTCCCACCAGAATTGGTGAGAAGTAACCTCTACCTTCACTGCATCCGGATCGTTCCAGTCGTTTTCGCCGTAAGCGAACACCTTTTGAATAGTAGGAATTGCAAGCACGAGTACGAGGAGCAGCGGAATAGCCGTCCAAATAATCTCAAGCTTGTGGTTTCCTTCGACTTGCTCTGGAATCTTATCCTGTCCCTTTTTCTTACGGAATTTAACAAGCACGTATGCGGCGATTCCAAATACCACAACCATTACGACGATCATAATCGAAATGGAGAGCTTAATTAAATCCAGTTGACCTTGTGCTACCGGACCTTGAGGCCTAAGGACCGACAAATCCTCACGTCCGCAGCCGGATAACACCAAAGCAAACATGGCCATCAAAGGAAGAAGACGCTTTACAGCCTGCCACCGTTTCATCATTGATCTACCCCACTTTTCCGATTTTCGTAGACTACCATCCGGCGCAAACAGCGGTAATCTACCTGCACAATCACGGATGAAGTAATCCTGTCAATTAAAGCAATCACTTATTAAATATAAGTTCACGGGTTGCTTTTGTCAATCATTCACAGGGAGTTCACAAATTGTTCGAAAAGTCGTCAAAGTCGCGCCGTTACTGAATTTGCAATCGCTTTCATGACCTACCTCCCATCCCGTGCCCTATGGTTCGACAATCTTCACAGGAGCTTGTACGGCAACGTTCTATGCATTATATACAGTCAATTCCCCGTTTTGAATCGATCATGACAAAAGGAGGTCCCTTAAGCAGTCATCCCCGACTGCAAGGTTCCTCCTATCATTATGCGATATTTTTCCGGATCTTAATCCGTCAGAATGAGCGGACCTTCCTTCGTAATGGCAACCGTATGCTCGTATTGTACGCCGACCGACCCGTCCGCGCTCGATATGGTCCAGCCGTCGTCCCCCCAGAATACGGCGCCGGAGGGTCCCAACGTAAACACCGGTTCGATCGTAATGACCATCCCCGCCTTCAGCTTCAGCCCTCTTCCCTGCGTTCCGTAGCTGGGGACGTCAGGCGGCTCATGAAGCTGCCTTCCGATTCCATGCCCGACCAAGGACATGACGATCCCGTAGCCCTCTTCTTCCGCAACCTCCTGAATGGCATGCCCGATGTTCCCCATAGCCGCCCCGGGTCTTGCCTGCTCAATTCCCTTGAATAGAGCTTCATGCGTCCGATTCATCAGCTTCATGACAGCAGCATTGACTTGGCCGACCGCATAAGTCCAGCCCGAATCGGCCAGCCAGCCATTCTTGTTCACGACCATATCGATCGTTACGACGTCTCCCTCCCGCAGCGGCCGGTCATCCGGAAACCCGTGACATACCACCTCGTTAACCGAAGCACAAGTAGCGTAAGGAAACCCCTTATATCCCTTCTGTTCGGGAGTCGCCCCCTTTCTCTTTAAAAATTCCTCTACCCGCTCATCGATCTCCATCGTGCTTACCCCCGGCTTGATATGCTTGGCAATCTCCCGGTGGC
Organism: Paenibacillus ihbetae; assembly: GCF_002741055.1. Lineage (NCBI taxonomy): Bacteria > Bacillati > Bacillota > Bacilli > Caryophanales > Paenibacillaceae > Paenibacillus > Paenibacillus ihbetae. The sequence goes on from NZ_CP016809.1 coordinate 2,506,231, forward strand.
ATGCCGCAAGTATGCGGCCGGCTTCCCGCATATATCCGATCTCTTCGGCGCTCTTCAGCTGTATCCTCACATCCGCCCACTCCCTTGTTTCGCTTCGCCAGCTGCTAACAATATATGTCCGGGACAACGCGAAAATTAACCGCACAGATGAAAAGCCTCGAATGCCTAGCTCATATGCTGGACCTAGGGGCGCATGCGATGCACTGAAACGTCTTTCAACAACCACTGCCCTTCCTTTATGGTCGAGGAGTTCCCCGATATGCAAAAAAACCGCCCTCGGGACCAAGCCCGAAAACGGTTTAACCATATACGTAATAACAAGGTGAAACATGCTAATAGCGATATTTCTAATCGTTCAGGTGCGCTAACGGTCAGGATACGGAGGAATTCATCTTCCCAAGCTCATGTTCAACGACAAGCGTGAGCTCTTCTTCATAACCTCCCATAATATGGTACTTCCGGACATACTCCTTTACAAATTTTTTCGGATCTTTAGGCCGGAAAATTCGTGTCATTTCCCGCAGACTTTCCTTAACCTCATTGTGACCTTTCGTTGCCATGATGGATCCCTCCTAAAACGTGTGGAATGAAATACTCCGTTTAAAGAGAATGCCGAAAAGATCTACCCCATTAATTAAAGATGAAGCCATATTGCAGTTCTTACGGTGACCATAGGTTGATATTCAGCAACTAACCAAGTACACCTGACACTATACATACCCTAGCAGCATGCATCTGAATCATTAATATATTGTATCATATTCTTCGGT